>JBGAMJ010000075.1:0-24415 GCA_044223035.1 Piscinibacter sp. | reverse complement strand
GCTGCGGTCGTCGCGCCAGTTCAGGCCGACTTCGACGCTGCGTCCGCGCTCGGGCCGCAGCGTGGGGACGCCGTAGCCCGGGAAGACCAGTTCGTTGAAGCTCGGCGCGCGGAAGGTGGTGCCGGCCAGCGCGCGCAGCCGCAGCCCCGGCGCCAGCTCCACGCTCCAGCCGAGGCGGCCGGTGGTGTTGGCGCCGTACGCGGAGTTGTCGTCGTGGCGCAGGTCGGCTTGCAGCGCGTGGGCGCCGAACTGGCCGGCGTAGCCGAGCACCAGCGCGTTGTTGTCGCGCGATGCGTCGGCCTCGAACGAGGTCGACTCGGCAGCCTCGCGCTGGTGCTCGTAGGCAAGCACCAGTTGCTGGCCGGCGGCGGGCGCCCACGCGTTCTGCCAGGTGAACTGGTCGCGCCGGGTCAGGAAGCGGTCGATCACAGTGCCGCCGCTGCGAAGGCGGTCCTGCTGGCGAGACGCCTGGACGCGCGTGGTCCACGCCGGTGTCAGCGCGCCCTGGTAGTCGAGCGAGGCGACGGTGTTGCGCAGCCGGTTGCGGAAGTCGGGGCTGGCGTCCTGCGCGAAGCTGGGCGGCAGGAATTCGCTGCCGTCGTACTGCGCGTTCACCTGGGTCGCGACCAGGTTGACGCCGACGCGGTGGCCGGCCGCCGGCGTCCAGCCGGCGCGCAGCGAGGCGCTGTCGCGGCGGAAGCCGTCGCGGTCGGGGTTGAAGTTGCCGAAGCGGTCGTTCGGGCGCAGCGCGGAGACGCCGTCGCTGCGCTCGGTGGAAAGCGTGGCGGCGTAGTCGACGCTGGCGCTCGAGCCGCTGATCGCGCCATCGAGTTCGCTGGAAGCGTCGCCTCCGACCGCGGCATGCGCGGCGAAGCGCGGTGCCCCCTCGCCGCGGCGCGTGAACACCTGGATCACGCCGCCGACCGCGTCGGCGCCGTACAGGCTGGAGCCGGGGCCGCGCAGCACCTCGATGCGATCGATCTGCGCGAGCGCGATCGACGACAGGTCGGCCTGGCCCAGCGTGGCCGAGCCGACGCGCACGCCGTCCACCAGCAGCACGGTGTTCGACGACGAGGCGCCGCGGATGAAGACGTTGGCGTTCTGGCCCGGGCCGCCGTTGCGCGAAAGCTGCACGCCGGCTTCTCGCCGCAACAGGTCCTCGAGCGAATCGGCGGTGCTCTGGCGGATGCGATCCGCGTCGATCACGACCAGGTCCGAGGCGACGCGGTCGAGCGCGATCGGCTCCCGGGTGGCGGTGACGACGATCGGCGCGAGCGTGGTCTGCGCCGCGACGGGTGCGGCGCCAGCCGCGGCGGCGATCAGCGCGCAGCCGGCGCCGAGCGCAACGCGGCGCTGCGGCCGCGGCGAAACGATGGAAAGACGGTTCATGGTGGAGCGACAGGGACGGTGCCGGCGACCCGCTTCCCCGCGAGCGCCGGCGACAAGGCGGCGGCCGAGGCCGACGCCGCTTGCTGGCCGGTATCCGGGCTGACGAACACAACCCCGTGCCCTTCCCGGGACGAGGGGTCGTCCCAGTGGGTGTCCACATGGCCGGAAGACGCGCGTCTTCGTTCGCTTACCGTTGCGGGGGCAGCGCAGGTGGGGTCCGCCCCGAGGGGGCGTCGCTTCCTGCTTCCCGTTTAACTGTGCCGGCGCCATGCCGGCACGAGCACCAACGGCGCGCAGGATACACCGCGGGCCGCGAGCGGCCGCCCGGCGCCTGCCGCGGCGGCAGCGCGTTCGATCCTCAGTTGATCGAGGAGGAGCCGGGCATCTGGTCGGCCACCGGCGTGAACAGCCCGGCGGCATCGACCGCATCGAAGTGGTACTTGAGCCCGCAGAAGTCGCAGCCGATCTCGACGCGGCCCTGTTCCGCGACGATGCCGTCGATCTCGTCGCGGCCCAGGCTGCGCAGCATCGCGCCGACGCGCTCGCGCGAGCAGCGGCATTCGAAGCGCGGGGCCTGCTCGCCGGTCTGCGGAGGGAAGCGGCGCAGCGTCTCCTCCCAGAACAGGCGGTGCAGGATCGCGTCGGCCGAGAGCGACAGCAGCTCCTCGCGCGTCAGCGAGGCGGCCAGGATCGCGATGCGGCGGTAGTCCTCGTCGCGGCCGATCAGGTCCTCGTTGCGGGCGCTGCCCAGGTTGCCGGCGCCCTCGACCGGCAGGCGCTGGATCAGCAGCCCGGCGGCGACCTGGTCGTCGGCGGCCAGCACCAGCCGGGTGTCGAGCTGCTCGGACTGCAGCATGTAGTGTTCGAGCACCTCGGACAGGCGCTGCAGCGGCTCGCGGTGATCGCCGTGCAGCGGCACGATGCCCTGGTAGGGCTGCTGGCCGGGGCGCCGATCCTGCGGGTCGAGCGTGATCACGCAGCGGCCCTGGCCGTGCAGGTTCAGCATCGCCGGCAGCGCCGCGTCGGGCGCGACCGCGCCGACCACCTTGGCGGTGACGCGGAACCCCAGGTCGGGCTGGACCTCGGCCACCGCCAGCTTGACCGGGCCGTCGCCGAACACCTGCAGCACCAGCGCGCCGTTGAACTTGATGTTCGACTGCATCAGCACGCCGGCGGCGGCCATCTCGCCGAGCAGCTCGCGCACCGGCCGATCGAACCCGTCGGCCGCCGACTCGCGCCGCGCCAGCAGCTCGCGCCAGGCGCCGGTCAGCCGCACGAGCATGCCGCGCACCGGCAAGCCTTCGAACACGAACTTGTGCAGTTCGCTCATTGGGGCACCCTTCGGCCTGCGGCCTGTCCCGCCGAGCGGGAACTTTCGCCCTTGGGGCGGCCCGGCGGGCTCATGACAGCCCCTCGACCGACGGGTACGTCGGCCGATCCCCAAGGGCCACGAAAGGGCCCCTGTCGGGTCCCGGGATGCGGGCCGGCTTCGGAGCGGCCGGGCGCTCGGCCCGCCGCCAAGTTGCCAAAGGTGGCTTCACCTCCATCCGATCAGCGCAGCCGCCGCAGCCCGTCGCGGTAGCGCCGGGCGTTGTCGACATAGTGTGCGGCGCTGCGCCTGAGGCTCTCGATCTGTTCGGCGTGGAGCGAGCGCACGACCTTGGCGGGCGAACCATGATCAGCGAAGCCTTCGGTGACCAGCGAGCCGGCGCCGACCAGGCAGTGGCGGCCGACGCGCGCGCCGTTGAGCACCACCGCCTGGATGCCGATCAGCGAACCGTCTCCGATCGTGCAGCCGTGCAGCATCACATGGTGGCCGACGGTCACGTTCTCGCCGATCGTGGCCGGGAACTCGCGATCGCAGTGGATCGTCGTGCTTTCCTGGATGTTGCTGCCGCGGCCGATCTTGATCGGCTCCGTGTCGCCCCGCAGAACGCAGCCGAACCAGACGCTCGCGTCGTCGCCCAGTTGCACGTCGCCGATCACGATCGCGTTGTCGGCCACCCAGGCCGAGTCCGCGATCTGCGGGCGGATGTCGTCGAGTTCGTAGATCGCCATCGTGGGCCTCTCATTCACGGCTGCTCGGGGAAGGAGCCGATAATTCTACGGATGCCCCCCGCATCGCTGCGCACGCTCGCCCTGCAGGCCCTGTGCCTGGCAGATCCGGCCACGAAGGCCGCCGCCGCGCGGGCGCTGCACGAGGCCGTCGATCACACGGCCGTCGATGCCGGCGAGGCGCTCGCCGAGCCACCGGGGCTGCCCGGCCGCCCCGATCGGCCGCGGCTCGTCCCCGCGAAATCCGTGCCCACCCGTTCGCCCACCACGCCCGAAGGCCGCGCCGCGCTGCTGCACGCGATCGCGCACATCGAGTTCAACGCGATCAACCTGGCGCTCGATGCGGTCTGGCGCTTCCCCGGCCTGCCCGACGACTACTACCGCGACTGGACACGCGTCGCCGCCGAGGAGGCGCTGCATTTCACGCTGCTGCGCGAGCACCTGCGCCGCCTCGGCCACGACTACGGCGATTTCGACGCCCACGACGGGCTGTGGACGATGACGCGCGACACCGCACACGACGTGGTCGCGCGCATGGCGCTGGTGCCGCGCACGCTGGAAGCACGCGGGCTCGACGCCACGCCCCCGATCCAGGCCAAGCTGCGCCGCGCCGGCGACGACGCGGCGGTGGCGATCCTCGACGTGATCCTGCGCGACGAGGTCGGGCACGTCGCGATCGGCAACCGCTGGTATCGCTGGCTGTGTGCGCGCGACGGGCTGGATGCCGAGTCGCTGTACCCCGAACTCGTTCGGCGCCACCGGGCGCCGCCACCGCGCCCGCCGTTCAACCGCGGCGCGCGGCGCGCCGCCGGCTTCACCGAGTCCGAGATCGCGCTGCTGGGTGCCGACGCTGCCACGGATGCCGCCGGATGAAGGTCTTCGTCGCCGGCTTCCAGCACGAGACCAACACGTTCGCGCCGTCGTTCGCCGACTGGGCGGCGTTCGAATCGTCCTCCGGCTACGTGCCCTACGCGCGCGGCGAGGCGATGCTGCGCCAGATGGCGCCCACCTGCCTGCCGATCGCCGGCTTCCTGCGCGCGGCACGCGAGCGCGGCTGGCGGATCGTGCCGTCGGTGTGGGCGGGCGCGATGCCGTCCAATCGCGTGACGCGCGACGCCTTCGAGCGCATCGCCGGCGAGATCGTCGACGACCTGCGGCGTGCCGGGCCGGTCGACGCAATCTACCTCGACCTGCACGGCGCGGCGGCGGCCGACGGCCTGGACGACGCGGAAGGCGAGCTGCTGGAGCGCGTGCGCGGCGTCGCCGGCGACGCGCTGCCGGTGGTCGCGAGCCTGGACCTGCACGCCAACGTCAGCCGGCGCATGCTGGACCGGGCCAGTGCGCTGACGGCGTTCCGCAGCTACCCGCACGTCGACATGGTCGAGACCGGCGAGCGCGCGGCGGCGCTGCTCGCGCATGGCGCCGAGCTCGCGCGGGCGACGCCGCCGCGCCGGCCGGCCGCGCGCATGGAACGGGTGCCCTTCCTGCTGCCGCTGAACGCGCAGTGCACCGCGCTGGAGCCGGCACGCTCGGTGATGGCGCGGCTGGCGCGCCTCGAGGCGGCGCACGGCGTGTCGCTGAACTTCGCGATGGGCTTCTCGGCCGCCGACATCGCCGACTGCGGGCCGACGGTGTTCGGCCATGGCGACGATCCGGCCGCGGTGCAGGCGGCGGTGCGCGCGCTGCACGAGGAGATCGTCGCGCGGCGCCGCGAATGGAAGCCGGACTGGCTGGAGCCGGCGGACGCGGTTCGGCAGGCGCTGGCCTCGGCAGAAGATGCTGACGTGGCGGCGGCGGCCGACGCGCCGGCTGCCGCCAGCGGCCCGGTCGTCATCGCCGACACCCAGGACAACCCCGGCGCCGGCGGCGACGCCAACACCACCGGCATGCTGCACGCGCTGCTCGCCGCGGGCGCCGGCCGGCGTTTCCCCGGGCGGGTCGCGATCGGGCTGATGTGGGATCCGGCCGCGGCGCGTGCCGCCTTCGACGCGGGAGTCGGGGCGCCGGTCGCGCTGTCGATCGGCCGCGCGGTGCCGACCTTCACCGGCCGGCCCAGCGACCCGCCGCTGCAGGCCCAGGCCCGGGTGCGCGCGGTGCACGACGGCGTGCTGGCGCTGCACGGCCCGATGACCGAAGGCGTCACGGTGCACCTCGGGCCGTGTGCCCGGGTCGAGGTCGACGGCGTCTCGGTGCTGCTGGCAAGCGAGAAGATCCAGATGCTCGACCTCGACCTGTACCGCTTCCTCGGCGTCGAGCCGTGCGACATGCGCGTGCTGGTCAACAAGAGCTCGGTGCACTTTCGCGCGGCCTTCGAGCCGCTGGCCTCGCGCATCCTCGTCGCCCGTTCGCCGGGCCCGATGGCGGCCGACCCGGCCGATCTCCCGTGGCGCCACCTGCCCCCGGACATTGCGCGCAGCCCCTAGGACGACGGCCCCCGCTACCAGGTCGTTCGCGGCCTCCGAGGAGGCGCCGGCTCCCGTCGGACGGCCGGGCGGGCACCGATATGGAGCGCGAATCGCGCCGCTTACACTGCGCTCGGCACGCGATCTGCTACGAGCGGACCGCGTCATACGCTGACTACCTCGAGGATTTCATGACCGTTCTGAGCACCCGTCGCTTTCTGAAGACCACCGGAATGTTGTTCGCCGGCCTGTTGCTGGCCGCCTGTGGCAAGAACGAGCCGCCGCCCGCCGCCACCGTGGCCTCGGCTCCCGAGCCCGCCTCCGCCGCCGCTCCGGCGCCCGCCCCGGCAAAGGTCTACGTGGTCGGCACGGACGCGGCTTATGCGCCGTTCGAGTCGCAGAACGAGAAGGCGGAGATCGTCGGCTTTGACATCGACGTCGTCACCGCCGTCGCCAAGAAGGCCGGGATCGAGGTCAAGTTCGTCAACACGCCGTGGGAAGGCATCTTCAACAACCTGCAGCAGGGCGACCGCGATCTGCTGGTGTCGTCTATCACGATCACCGACGAGCGCAAGCAGACGATGGACTTCAGCAGCCCGTACTTCGACGCGGCGCAGTTGATCGCCGTCAAGGAGAACTCCAAGGTCGCCAAGTTCGACGATCTGAAGAAGCTCAAGGTCGGCGTGCAGACCGGCACCACCGGCGACGAGGTCGTCAGCAAGCTGCTCGGCAAGACCAACACCAACGTCAAGCGCTTCGAATCCACGCCGCTGGCGCTGAAGGAGCTCGAGGCCGGCGGCGTCGACGCGGTCGTGGCCGACAACGGCGTGGTGATCAACTACGTCGCGAACAACTCCGCGAGCAAGTTCAAGACGGTCAGCGACAAGGCCTTCCTGCCGGAGCAGTACGGCATCGCGGTCAAGAAGGGCAACACCGAGCTGCTCGACAAGATCAACAAGGGCCTGGCCGACATCAAGGCCGACGGCACCTATGCGCAGATCCTCGAGAAGTACTTCGGCAAGGCGCTGGTCTCCGCGGCGGCGCCCGCCTCGGCCGCGTCCAAATAACCATCCGACCGACCGACACGAACGGAGCGTCCCATGGACCTGCGTTGGGACATTCTGGCGGGCTACGGCCCGCTTTTTGTTTCCGGGCTGCTGGCGACGATCGAATTGACGATCGTCGCCATCGCGTTCGGCATGGTGCTCGGCGTGCTGCTCGGGCTGATCAGCAGCTCGCGCGATGCGCCGCAACCCAAGGCCCCGATGCTGGCGTGGAGCCTGCGGCTGCTGCGGCTCGTCACCAAGGCCTACGTCACCTTCTTCCGCGGCACGCCGCTGTTCGTCCAGATCCTGCTGGTGCATTTCGCGCTGATGCCGGCGCTGATCCACCCGGACCACGGCCTGCTGCTGAGCGGCGAGATGGCGCGCACCTTCCGCCAGGAACACGGCGCGTTCTTCTCCGGCGCGCTGGCGCTCACGCTGAACGCCGGCGCCTACATCTCGGAGATCTTCCGCGCCGGCATCCAGAGCATCCACACCGGGCAGACCCAGGCCGGCTACAGCCTCGGCTTCACGCACCCGCAGGCGATGCGCTACGTGATCCTGCCGCAGGCGTTCCGGCGCATGCTGCCGGCGCTGGTCAACGAGGGCGTGACGCTGATCAAGGACTCGTCGCTGGTCTCGGCCATCGGCCTGGCCGAGCTGGCGCTTGCGGCTCGCACGGTGGCCGGGGCGTATTCGCGCTACTGGGAGCCCTACCTGGCGATCTCGGCGCTTTACCTGATCCTGACCTTGCTGCTGTCGACCCTGGCCAAGCGGCTCGAAGCGCCTGCTCACTCGAGAGGCCGCTGACTTCCGTGGTACGGCGGCCCGTCGGCGTTTTTGACCGAGCGATGTCGTTCTTGTTGCAGCACGACAACAGGTCTGGGGCTTACCCTGATCATCGCCCCTAGAATCCGCTCCAGCCATCCGAGTCACAAGCGCGGATTCCCATCCCCCAAAGCTCGAACTTCAAAGGAAGCACCCATGAAGCGCACCCTCCTCATCGCCACCGTCGCCACGCTGGCCGCTGGCGCCGCGTCGGCCCAAAGCAGCGTCACCGTCTACGGCCGCCTGAACACCTCGATCGAGCGCCAGAAGTACATCGGCGCCGACGGCACCCAGACCGTGCTGCAGAACAACGGCTCGCGCCTCGGCTTCAAGGGCGTCGAAGACCTCGGCGGCGGCCTCAAGGCCGGCTTCACGCTGGAACACCGTTTCGATGTCGACACCGGCGCGGCCACCAACGGCGCGGCTGGTTTCTGGGGCGGCGCCGGCGAAAGCTCGGTGAACCTGTCCGGCGGCTTCGGCATGATCAAGGCCGGCCACTACACCAGCGAAGCCTACTTCGCCACGTCGGACGTGACCGACCTGCTGAACCACGGCACCGGCACCTCCGCCGACGCGCTGTACAAGTACCTCGGCGGCGACAGCAACAAGGTGTCGTATCGCACCCCGGACCTGGGCGGCCTGACCGCCGAGCTGGGTATCCTGGCCGGTGAAGGCAAGGGCAAGCGCGCCTATGACTTCGCCGCCAACTACGGCGCGGGTCCGTTCGGCCTCGGCTTCGGCTACGAAAAGGCCAGCAACTCGGACTCGCAGTTCGCGTTCCGCGGTTCGTACGTCGTCGACGCGTTCGCCGTCACGGGTTACGTCCAGCGCTACAAGAACGACGCGCTCGACGCTTCGAAGACCATCTACCGCATCTCGGGCCAGTACAACATCGGCGCTGCCGAACTGCATGCTGCGTTCGGCGCGGCCGGCAAGCTGGAAACCGGCGGCGTGATCTATGAAGACAAGCTGCGCCAGTACACGGTCGGTGCCAACTACAACCTGAGCAAGCGCACCAAGGTGTTCGCGTTCTACTCGCGCGTCAACACCGAAGGCGACAAGGATCCGTCCTCGCTGGCTGTGGGCGTCCGCCACAACTTCTGATCGCAGGCTGCCGCAAGGCAGCTCTTGTTGAATCGGATGGGAACGGCCGGTCGAAAGACCGGCCGTTTTTTCGTTTGGACGGCGCCATTCTCCCGGCGCAGCGCCGTCGCTCCTCAGCCGAGGAAGTAGCGCTTCAGGCCGGCGAGCACCATTTCCACCGCAATCGCGGTCAGCACCAGGCCCATCAGCTTCTCCAGCGCCGACACGACCGAGTCGCCGATCCACCGGCGGATGTGATCGCACAACACCAGCGCCAATCCCGACACCGCCATCGCGCAACTCAGCGCACCAATCCAGGTCCACACGCGCTCGGGCTGGCGCGATGCCAGCAGCAGCACCGTCGCCATCGCCGACGGGCCGGCCAAGAGCGGCACGGCGAGCGGGAAGATCAGCGGCTCGCGCCCCTCCGGCACACCGTAAACGCCGCCCTCGTGGCTGAAGATCATCCGGATCGCCACCATCAGCAGGATCACCCCGCCGGCCACTTCGAGCGAACGCTCGGACAGGCGCATCACCTGCAGGAAGCCGTTGCCGAAGAACATGAAAAGAAACAGCACGGCGAACGCGATCAGCACTTCGCGCAGCGCGACCCAACGCCGGCGCTCCGGCGGCACCGCCCGCATGATCGGGATGAACACCGGCAGGCTGCCCAGCGGGTCCAGCACCAGCAGCAGCAGAATCAGCGCAGAGACGAATCCATGGTCCATGGGGCGGCGATTGTGCGCGAACGCCCGCCGCTGACCGCAGGAGCCGATCGCCCATCGCGGTGCCGGGACGTTGCGCCGTCCCGCGTGGCGAGTTGTCACCACCTGTGACGTAGATCGCACCGAACGGCGCAATCCGCCGTCTTGCCCCCGGCCCCGGGGGGCATGTCGTCACCGCATCCCGACACAATCCCAGATCGCAGTTCACGCGCCGCAACAAACGCTTACCTGGGCGTTGCAGACGGCATCCGGCCGCGTGGCCGGCAACACGACGACGAACGCATCGAGGGTGCACATGAGCAACGAAATCGGGGGGCTGGCGCCAGTGCGCACCAGTGGAGCAACGACCATGCACCGCGTCGCAACGCGCGCCAGCGCCTTCGCGGCGGCGCTGCTGATGGCCGCCTGCGGCGGCGGCGACAGCGGCCCGCCCCCGGGCAACCTGGGCGACAAGGCCAGCCCGGCGAGCGTGCGCGAACGCGCAGCGGGCCTGCTGCGCGCGCGCGCCTTCGCGCTGTCGTCCAACGCCGCGGTGCCCGCCGACGCCAACACGCGCGGCATGTGGTCGCCCGTCTACGCCTGGCCGCTGGTCTCGGTGCACGCGGTGCTGATGCCCGACGGCCGCGTGCTGACCTACGGCAGCAATGCCGACGGCCAGCAGACCGGCCGCTTCATCTACGACGTGTGGGATGGCGTCAGTTCGCCCGACGCCGGCCACCTGACCCTCGCGAACGGCACCGGCACCGACATCTTCTGCGGCTCGCAGGTGCTGCTGCCCGGCAGCGGCAACGTGTTCCTCGCCGGCGGCGACAACTGGACCGGCACCAGCACCACCAACACCGGCAACAACAACAGCAACATCTTCACACCGACCGACAACTCGCTGACGCGCGGCGCCAACATGAACCGCGCGCGCTGGTATTCGAGTTCGCTGACGCTGATCAACGGCGAAACCTACATCCAGGGCGGCTCCGGCGGCACCGACCGGCCCGAGATCCGGGGCCTCGACGGCAGCTTCCGCGTGCTCGCCGCCGACACCAGCTCGCTCGACTACATGTACCCGCGCAACTTCGTCGCACCGAGCGGCCAGGTGTTCGGCTACGACAGCTACGGCCGCATGTACACGATGAACCCGTCGACGGGCACGCTGTCGCTCGGCGCGCAGTTCGCGTCCAGCTACGCCGGCAACGACTCCAGCGCGGCAATGTTCAGCCCCGGCCGGATCCTGCAGTTCGGCGGCAACTCGAACGGCGCGATCGTGATCGACATCACCGGCGCCACGCCGGTCGTCACGCCGACGCAGTCACTGTCGTCGCAGCGCCGGCTGGTCAACGCCACGCTGCTGGCCGATGGCCAGGTGCTCGCCACCGGCGGCAGCCAGGTCTGGAACGAGCTGACCGGCGTCGCCTACACCGCTGACATCTGGAATCCGAAGACCGGCCAGTGGTCGCAGGGCGCCGCCGCGGCGCGGGCCCGTCTCTACCACTCGAACGCACTGCTGCTGCCCGATGCCAGCGTGCTCGTCTCCGGCGGCGGCGCACCCGGCCCGCAGAACAACACCAACGCCGAGATCTACTACCCGCCCTACCTGTTCACCGCCAACGGCGGAATCGCGCAACGGCCGACGATCGATGCCGCGCCGATGTCGGTCGACATCGGCAAGACTTTCGCGATCGACGTCGGCAGTGCGAGCGGCATCTCGCGCGTGACGCTCGTCAAGACCGGCTCGGCCACGCACGGCTGGAACATGGAGCAGCGCTTCATGGACCTGACCTTCAAGGCCAACGGCACTCGCGTCTCGGTGCAAGCGCCCACGCGGGCTGCCAATGCGCCTCCCGGCTGGTACCAGCTCTTCGTCTTCGATGCGGCGGGTGTGCCCTCGGTGTCCAAGATCGTGCGAATCGGTATCGCCGCGAACCCGAACCCGGCCCTGGTGCCGGTGCTCGCCACGCCCGGCGACCGCACGTCCGTCGCGGGCACCGCGGTCAACCTCGCACTGAGCGCCACCGACCCGAACGGCGATGCGCTGGTCTACGCCGCCGCCAACCTGCCGCCGGGCCTGACGATCGACGCGGCCACCGGCGTGATCTCGGGAACGCCGACGCAGCCGGGCAGCTACAACGTCGTCGTCTCCGCCAGCGACGGCATCAACGCCGCCAGCGCCGGCTTCGTGTGGACCATCAACAGCGACTCGCCGCTGGTCTTCGCCAGCCTTCCGACACCGGTCGCCACGGTGGCCAACGGCAGCGTCAGCTACAGCGCCGAAGCCACCGGCAACCAGGTCGTCTACCAGTGGAACTTCGGTGACGGCACACCGGTGAGCGCCTGGTCGAGCACGCCGACCATCACGCATGTGTACGCACAACCGGGCATCTACTCGGTGACCGTCACCGCGCGCGACGACCGCAACCTGCCGCTCAGCCGCAGCTTCCTGCAACTCGTCTACCTGCCCGCCACTGCCGGCCGGCCGAACGCATCGGCCAACCTGCTGGTCGAGCCGACGAGCAACGGCGTCCAGCGGCTGTGGGTGGTCAACCAGGACAACGACAGCGTCAGCGCCTTCGATACCGCCACGCGCACGAAGCTCGGCGAAGTCGCCGTCGGCGCCGCGCCGCGATCGATCGCGCGCGCCGCCAACGGCCTGCTGTGGGTCACCAACAAGCTCGGTGCGTCGGTCAGCGTGATCGACCCGGCCACGCGCAGCGTCGTACGCACGGTCGCGCTGCCGCGCGCGTCGATGCCATTCGGCATCGCGATGTCGCCGGCCGGCGACGCCGCCTACGTCGTGCTCGAGGCCGGTGGCCGCCTGCTGCGCTTCGACACCACGAGCTACGCGCAGACCGGCAGCCTCGCACTCGGCGCCAACCCGCGCCACGTGTCGGTCAGCGGCGACGGTGCCACCGTCTACGTGTCGCGCTTCATCACGCCGCCGCTGCCCGGTGAAGGCACTGCCAGCGTCGCCACGCCGGCCGGCAGCGGAGCGGAAGTCGTGGCGGTGACGGCGGCGTCGATGAGCATCGCCCGCACCATCGTGCTCGCCCACAGCGACAAGCCCGACGCCGAGAACCAGGGCCGCGGCATCCCGAACTACCTCGGCGCGGCGGCGATCTCGCCCGATGGCACGCAGGCCTGGGTGCCGTCGAAGCAGGACAACATCAAGCGTGGCTCGCTGCGCGACGGCACCGGCCTGAACTTCCAGAGCACCGTGCGCGCCATCAGCTCTCGCATCGTGCTCGCGACCGGCCAGGAGGATCTGTCACGCCGGATCGACCACGACAACGCCAGCGTCGCCAGCGCGGCGGTGTTCGATCCGCTCGGCAGCTATCTGTTCGTCGCGCTGGAGACCAGCCGTGAAGTCGCCGTGATCGACGCGCACGGCGGCCGCCAACTGATGCGATTCGACGTCGGCCGCGCGCCGCAGGGCCTGACGCTGTCGCCGGACGGCCGCACGCTGTACGTCAGCAACTTCATGGACCGCAGCGTCGACGTGCGCGACCTGCGCCCCCTGCTCGACCGCGGCGAACTCAACGTGCCGGCGGTGGCCACGCTGGCGGCGGTCGGCACCGAGAAGCTCACGCCGCAGGTGCTGCTCGGCAAGCAGTCGTTCTACGACGCCCGCGACACCCGCCTTGCCCGCGACCGCTACATGAGCTGCGCGAGCTGCCACAACGACGGCAGCCACGACGGCCGCGTCTGGGACTTGACGGGGCTGGGCGAGGGCCTGCGCAACACCATTTCGCTGCGCGGACGCGCGGGCGCCCAGGGCCTGCTTCACTGGAGCGCCAACTTCGACGAGGTGCAGGACTTCGAAGGCCAGATCCGCAACCTCGCCGGCGGCAGCGGCCTGATGGCCGATGCCGACTTCGCGGCCGGCACGCGCAGCCAGCCGCTCGGCGACCGCAAGGCCGGCCTGAGCGCCGATCTCGACGCGCTGGCCGCCTACGTCGGCTCGCTCGCCGCGTTCGACGCGAGCCCGAACCGCGGCAGCAACGGTGTCGCCACCACCGCGGGCACGGCCGGGCGCGCGGTGTTCCAGGCGCAGAACTGCGCCGCCTGCCACGGCGGCACGGCGTTCACCGGCTCGGGCAGCGTGAACCCGCCCGACATCGGCACCATCAAGCCGAGCAGCGGCAGCCGCCTGGGCGGCCCGCTCACCGGCATCGACGTGCCGACGCTGCGCGACGTTTGGGCCACGGCGCCATACCTCCATGACGGCTCGGCGCCCACGCTGGAAGCCGCGGTGACGGCCCACCCGGGCGTGGCCCTCGGCAGCAGCGATCTCGCCTCGCTCGTCGCGTACCTGCGCGAGATCGGCGTCGAGGAGCCGTCGGCACCGGCCGGCAGCGTGGTCGGTGGCGGCAGCGGCCTGACCGGCGCCTACTACGCCAACATTTCGTTGACCGGCACCGCGTCGCTGATCCGCAACGAGGCCGTCAACTTCGACTGGGGTACCGGAGCACCAGGCACCGGCGTGCCGGCAGACAACTTCTCGGTCCGCTGGACCGGCCGCGTGCTGGCACCGACCAGCGGCCGCTACCGCTTCCAGACCAGCTCCGACGACGGCGTGCGGCTGTGGGTCAATGGCGTGCTGGTGGTCGACAACTGGACCGACCATTCACCGACCACCAACACCGGCGCCACGCCGATCGCGCTGACCGCCGGGCAGTCCTACGACATCCGCCTCGAGTACTACGAACGGACCGGCGGCGCGGTGATGCGGCTGCAATGGCAGGCGCCGGGCGCGAACGACTTCAGCGCGATACCGCTCGCGCTGCTGTACCCGAGCGCAGCCGTGCCGGCCGCCGGCAGCGGCCTGTCCGGAAGCTACTTCAACAACAAGACGCTGAGCGGCAGCGCGGCTCTGACGCGGGTGGAAGCGATCGACTTCGGCTGGGGCACCGGCGCACCGGCGGCGAGCGTCAACCGCGACGGCTTCTCGGCGCGCTGGACCGGCACGGTGCTGGCGCCGGCCACCGGAAGCTACAACCTGCAGACGGTGTCCGACGACGGCGTGCGGGTAACGCTTGCGGGCAGCTCGGTCATCTCCAACTGGAACGACCATTCGCCGACGACCAACACCTCGGGCACGGTCAACCTGGTGGCCGGCCAGCGGTACCCGATCACGGTCGAGTACTACGAGAACACCGGCGGCGCGGAGATGCGGCTGCGCTGGCGGGTGCCGGGCAGCAGCACCTACGTGACGGTGCCGGCGGCGCAGCTCTACACCAACTGACGCGCCACGCGGGCGGAGGCTCCGGCGGCCGCCCGCCTTCCGGGCACTGCGGGCCGGATTTCAGCCCGCGGGGTTCAGCGGCCTTCCACGGGGCCGGCCCCTTCCGTCGGTGCCGCCGGCGCCGCGGCAGGCACCGCGACCGCATGCACCACGCGCTGCGGGAACGGGATCTGTATGCCCTCGGCGTCCAGCACCGCCAGCACCGCGAGATTGACGTCCGAGCGCACATTGCCCTGGCCGTTCTCGGGGTCGCGGATCCAGAAGCCCAGCGTCAACTCCATGCCGTCGGGCGCGAACGCCGACAACTGCACCGCGGGGGCCGGATCGTCGACGACGCGCGGCACCGCGCGCATCGCGGCGGCGAGCTTCGGCGCGATCGACGGGATGTCGGTGCCGTAGGCCACCTGCACGCTCGAACCGACGAACACCCGAGGGTCGGCCAGCGAGGCGTTCTCGACCCGCTGCGTGATCAGCAGTTCGTTCGGCACGATCGCCTCGCGGCCGGTCAGTGCGCGGATCACCGTGTAGCGCGTGCGGATGTCGGTGATGCGGCCTTCGAAGTTGTCGACCTTGACCATGTCTCCGATGCGCAGCGAGCGCTCGGCCAGGATCACGAAGCCGCTGACGTAGTTGGCGGCGATCTTCTGCAGGCCGAAGCCGAGGCCGACGCCGATCGCGCCGCCGAGCACGCTGAGCGCCGTCAGGTCGATGCCGACGGCCGACAGCGCCAGCAGCAACCCGACCAGCAACAGCGCCGCGCGCAGCAGGTTGGCAACCATCTTGCGCATCGACAGGTCGTTGCCGGTGCCATGGATGATCTTCTTCTCGAGCGCTGCCGAGAGCCACAGCGCCAGCACCATCACCACCGCCGCGGTCAGCGTGCCCTCGATCACGTTGCGCAGCGACACCTCGGCCGCGCCCATCTTCCAGCGGATGCCGTCGAGCTCGTCCATCACCGCCGGCAGCACGCCGGTAACCCACAGCACCATCGCCATCCAGGCGACCCAGGACACCGTACGCTCGATCGCGCGCATCCAGGCCGAATCCGGGAACGCTGCCGTCAACACACGAACCGTCAGCCGGATCAGCGCCAACGACACCAGGATCGGGATCGCGAGCTTGAACACCGCGATTTGCAGCGACTCGGCGACGAAATGCCGGGCCGCCAGCGCGAACATCAGCGCCAGCAGCGGGAACAGCACGCCATCGACCAGGCGACGGCCGAACAGCACCGCGCCGTCGATCGTCAGGCTGCGCTTGAGCAGCGCGCAGACGCCCAGTGACGCCGCCAGGCAGCCGAGCAGCACACCGGCTTCGGCCAGCGCACCCGCGCTGGTCAACCCCCGCAGCAGATCCGACAGCTCGGGGTTCGCGAGCGGCGCCGTCACAGGTCGGCCATCACCCGCAGGTGCGCAGCCACGCTGCGCGCGAGCGCGCTCAGGTTGTAGCCCCCTTCGAGGCAGGACACGATGCGCCCGCCGGCATGGCGGTCGGCCACGGCCTTGATGCGGCGCGTGATCCATTCGTAGTCGGCCTCGACCAGGCCGAGCTGGCCGAGATCGTCCTCTCGATGGGCGTCGAAGCCGGCCGACACGAAGAGCATCTGCGGCGCGAAGGCCTCCAGCCGCGGCATCCAGTGCGTCTCGATCAGCTCGCGCACGACCGGCCCACGGCTGTACGCCGGCACCGGCACGTTGACCATGTTGCTGCCCATCGGCTGGTCGCCGCAGTACGGGTACAGCGGGTGCTGGAAGATGCTGACCATCAGGATGCGTTCATCGTTGGCAATGATGTCCTCGGTGCCGTTGCCGTGGTGCACGTCGAAGTCGACGATGGCCACACGCTCCAGTCCTCGCACGTCGAGCGCATGGCGGGCCGCGACCGCCACGTTGTTGACGAAGCAGAAGCCCATCGATGCGTTGCGCGTGGCGTGGTGGCCGGGCGGGCGCACGGCGCAGAACGCGTTCTCGACCTCAACGCGTTCTCGACCTCGCCGTCGAGCACCGCGTCAGTGGCCGCGACCGCGGCACCGAACGCGCGCTGGACGGCGCGCCAGGTGCCGGGGCAGACCGTCGTGTCCGGATCGACCGCATGGCGCACGCCGGATGCGGCCACCTCCTCCATCATCGACTGCAGTTCGGCGAGGTATCCGACGCCGTGTGCCAGCGCGGCATCGCTCAGTTGGCCGAGCGGCGCATCGCGCCGTTCGAGCCCGATGTCGAGCCCGGTGGCGAGCAGGTGATCCTCGATCGCGCCCAGGCGCTGCGGGCACTCGGGGTGGCCGGCGCCCATGTCGTGGGCCTGGCAGTCGACGTGGCTGTAGAACGCGGTAGACATGGCTCGGTGCGGGTGTGATTTCGGGTAAGGTCGGCTGCATGACCGAGCCCAGCCGTGCCGCATTGCAGACCCGACTCAAACAGCTTGTAGACCAGATTAGCACGATCATTGTGGGCAAACGGTCACAGATCGAAGACTGCACGGCCTGCCTGCTGGCCGGCGGCCACCTGCTGATCGAAGACGTGCCGGGCGTCGGCAAGACCACGCTGGCGCACGCGCTCGCGGTGTCGCTCGGGCTGCGCTTCGCGCGCACGCAGTTCACGGCCGACCTGATGCCGTCCGACCTGGTCGGCGTCAGCATCTACGAGCGCAGCCGCGAGGCCTTCGTCTTCCACCCCGGGCCGGTGTTCGCCCAGGTGCTGCTGGCCGACGAGATCAACCGCGCCGGCCCGAAGACGCAGAGCGCGCTGCTGGAGGCGATGGAGGAGCAGCAGGTCACCGTCGAAGGCGAGACGCGCGCGCTGCCGCGGCCGTTCTTCGTGATCGCCACGCAGAACCCGACCGACCAGCTCGGCACCTACCCGCTGCCCGAATCGCAGCTCGACCGCTTCATGATGTGCATCACCCTCGGCTACCCCGACCGCGCCAGCGAGCGTGCGCTGCTCGCCGGCCACGACCGGCGCGAGGCCATCCCGTCGCTGCGCCCGGTGATGACGCCCGAGGAGCTGGTCGAGGCGCAGCGCGCCGTGCTCTCGGTGCACGTGTCGGAGGCGCTGCTCGACTACCTGCAGGCGCTGATCGCGGCAACGCGCTCCGGCGCCTGGTTCGTCGAGGGTCTGAGCCCACGCGCCGGTATCGCGGTGCTGCGCGCCGCCAAGGCACATGCCCTGCTCGCGCAGCGCGACTACGTCGCGCCCGACGACCTGCAGGCGGTGCTGCCGCAGGCCGCCGCGCACCGGCTGGTGCCGGTGGCCGGCGCCGGGCGCGGCCGCGTCGAGCAGGTGCGGGCGATGCTCGAGGCGGTCCCGCTGCCGTGACGGGCCGCTGATGCCGGTCAACTCACTGAGAAGCCTGGCCAACCCGCTGCCCGCGCTGCGGCAGGCGACGACCGGCCGCCTGCGGGCCTGGTGGCAATCCCGCCTGCCGCGCAGCGACAGCCTGCTGCTGACGCAGCGCAACGTCTACATCCTGCCGACGCGCGCCGGCTTCCTGTTCGCGGCCACGCTGGTCACGCTGCTGCTGGCATCGATCAACTACCAGCTCAACCTCGGCTACGTGCTGACCTTCCTGCTGGCGGGCGCCGGCGTGGTGTCGATGCACGTCACGCACGGCACGCTGCGCGAGCTGACGCTCCACCTGAAACCGGTGTCGCCGGTGTTCGCCGGCGACGCGCTGGTGCTGGAAACCGTGCTGACCAGCCCCGGCAGCGCGCGCTACGGCATCGGGTTGCGCATCGAGTCCGCGCCCGAGACCACGCTGACCTGGGTCAACGTGCCGGCCCAGGGCCAGGCGACGGCGCGGGTCAGCCACGTCGCCGCGCGGCGCGGCGTGCATCAACTGCCCACGGTCCGGCTCGAGACGCGCTTCCCGCTCGGCCTGTTCCGCGCCTGGGCGCTGTGGCGGCCGGCCTCGCCGGTGCTGGTCTACCCGGCGCCGGAGCGGCCGCCGGCGCCGCTGCCGCTGGCCCGCCCGGCGCCCGGCGGGTCGACCCGCGCGCGCAGCAGCGACGGCGGCGAGACCGAGGGCATCCGCGCCTACCGCCGCGGTGACCCGATGAAGAACATCGTCTGGAAGAAGGCGGCCAAGGCGCTCGAATCCGGCGGCGAGCTGGTCAGCCGCGACAGCGCGGCCGCGTCGCAGCACGAGCTGTGGCTGGACTGGGCCGACTGCGCCGGCCTGGCTCCCGAAGGCCGGTTGTCGAGGCTGACCGCCTGGGCGCTGCTCGCCGACCACGCCGGCGTGCCCTACGGACTGCGGCTGCCCGGTTCCGAAACCCTGCCCGGCCACGACGAGGCCCACCGGCGCCGCTGCCTCGAGGCGCTGGCGCGGCACGCATGAAGCCGCTGCCGCTGGGCATCGAGCCGGCCGCCACCGCGGCCGAGGCGCTGCGCCGCTGGCGCCACCTGCCGCGCGAGGCGCGCGACACGCTGTTCCTGCTCGCGGTGATCGCCTGGACGGTGCTGCCGCATGCCTCGCACCTGCCCGCGTGGTGCAGCTTCCTGACCGCCGCGGTGCTGCTGTGGCGCGCGCGGCTGGCGCTGATCAACGGCGCGCTGCCCAACCGCTGGGTGCTGGTGATCGTGCTCGCGGTCGCCGCGGGGCTGACGCTGTGGAGCCACCGCACGCTGCTGGGCAAGGAGGCCGGCGTGACGATGGCCGTCACGCTGATGGCGCTGAAGACGCTCGAACTGCGTGCCCGGCGCGACGCCTTCGTCGTGTTCTTCCTCGGCTTCTTCATCGTGCTGACGCACTTCCTGTACTCGCAGTCGCTGCCGGTGGCGGCGGCGATGCTGATCTCGGTGTGGGGGCTGCTGACCGCGCTGGTGCTGGCCCACATGCCGGTCGCGCAGCCCGGCATCAAGCGTGCGGCGGCGCTGGCGGCGCGCACCGCACTGCTCGGCGCGCCGATCATGGCGCTGCTGTTCGTGTTCTTCCCGCGCATCGGGCCGCTGTGGGGCGTGCCGCAGGACGAGGTCGCGAGCACCGGGCTGTCGAACACCATGCGCATGGGCTCGGTGGCGGCGATCGCGCTCGACGACGCGATCGCCTTCCGGGTGCGCTTCGACGGCCCGGCGCCGCCGCCCGCATCGATGTACTTCCGCGGCCCGGTGCTGGGGCAGTTCGACGGCGTGGAGTGGCGCTCCCTCCCCCGCCCCTTCGTGCGCAACCTGCGCCCGGGCGACCTGCGCGCCGCCGGCGAACCGCTGCGCTACGAGATGACGCTGGAGCCGCTGCGCATCGCCACGCTGCCGCTGCTGGAAGCCGCCGACGCCGCGCCGCTCGTCCCCGGCTACCGCGTCACCGGCCGCGACGACCTGCAATGGCAGACCGACCGCCCGATCTACGAGCGCCTGCGTTTCGACGCCAGCGCCCGCACGCGCTTCGCCTACGGCCCGGTGCAGCCGACGCTGGCGCTGCAGGAATACCTGGCGCTGCCGCCCGGCTACAACCCTCGCACGCTGGCCTGGGCCGCCGCACTGCGCCGCGAACCGCGCTATGCCGAGGCCGACGCGCGCACGCTGGCGCAAGCCGTTCTCGCCCACATCCGCAGCGGCGGCTACTCCTACACGCTCGACCCCGGCCGCTACGACGATGACCCGCGGCAATCGATCGACCAGTTCTGGCTCGACCGCAAGCTCGGCTTCTGCGAGCACTTCGCTTCGGCCTTCGTCGTGGTGCTGCGCGCGCTCGACGTGCCGGCGCGCGTGGTCACCGGTTACCAGGGCGCCGAATACAACGGCGGCTACCACGTGGTGCGGCAGAGCGCCGCGCACGCCTGGGCCGAGTTCTGGCAGCCGGGCGAAGGCTGGGTCCGCGCCGACCCGACCGCCGCGGTGGCGCCCGACCGCATCGGCCGCAGCCGCACGCTGGCGCCGGCGCCGGGGCTGGTGGCCGGCGCGATCAACACCATCAACCCGGCGCTGGTGGCCCAGTTGCGCGAGGCCTGGGACGCGATGAACAACCGCTGGAACCAGTGGGTGCTCAACTACTCGCGCGGCCAGCAGATGGATCTGCTGCGCGATCTCGGCTTCGAGTCGCCGAGCTGGGAAGACCTGTCGATGATCCTCATCGTCACGCTCAGCGCGCTGGCGCTGCTGGCCGCCGCCTGGGCCTGGTGGGACCGCCACCGCATCGACCCCTGGGTACGGCAGATGAACGACTGGCGCGACGCGCTGGTCGGCCTGGGCATCGACGCGGCTCCGCACGAGCCGCCGCGCGCGCTCGCCACCCGCGTGCGCGCGCGCTTCGGCGCCGGCGCCGATCCGGTCGTCGACCTGCTGCACGAACTGGAGCGCCAGCGCTACGGCCGCGGCGCGCCGCGGCGGCCCGACCACGCGCTGACGCGGCGCTTCGCCGCCGCCTGCCGCGGCCTGCGGCGGGCGCACTGACCCCGCCGCGCATGGGTGCGCGGGTGGGGTGACGCCGCCGCGGCCCGCCCATGGCAGCAGCTGCGGTCGTCCTCCGGGCGGTCGCGGCAGCGGCGGCCGCGGACCTTCGGCGATACTGCGCGCCCCTCGACCCACCGCGCCGCGGCGCCCGTTCGTGACCTCTCCGACCCGGCTGCGGCGCAGCCTGACGCTCTCGCTGACCTGGGCCGCGGCACTGCCGCTTTCATGGCCGCTTTTGAGTCGGGCCGGCACGCATCGCAAGGCGGCCGCGCGGCGCGACGATGCGCCGGACGTCGTCACCTACGGCCGCCGCGAAGACGTGATGCATTTCGCCGCCGACTTCGCGCTGCGCCAGGACATCGACGTCGACTGGGTGCAGACCACGCTGGCGCAGGCGCGCTACCTGCCGACGGTGGCGCGGCTGATCATGCCGCCGCCGGCCGGCACCGCGAAGAACTGGGCCGCCTACCGCGGGCGCTTCGTCGAGCCGGTGCGCATCCGCGCCGGGCTGGCCTTCTGGGCCGAGCACGCCGACTGGCTGGCGAAGGCCGAGGAGCGCTACGGCGTGCCGGCCGAGCTGGTGGTGGGCATCCTCGGCGTCGAGACGATCTACGGCCGCCAGATGGGCGACTTCCGCGTGCTGGACGCGCTCGCCACGCTGGCCTTCGACTTCCCCGCCGGTCGGCGCGACCGCAGCGCGTTCTTCCGCGACGAGCTGGAGCAGTTCCTCCTGATGTGCCGGCGCGGCGGCAGCGAGCCGGTCTCGGTGCGTGGCAGCTATGCCGGCGCGATGGGGCTGCCGCAGTTCATGCCGTCGAGCGTCAACCAGCGCGCCGTCGACTTCGACGGCGATGGCCGCATCGACCTGCAACGCAGCGCGCCCGACGCGATCGGCAGCGTCGCGCATTTCCTGGCCGAGGCGGGCTGGCAGCGCGGGATGCCGACGCATTTCGAGGTCGCCGCGCCGGTCGACGCACGCGAACGTGCGCTGCTGCTGGTGCCGGACATCCTGCCCAGCTTCACGCCGCAAGAACTCGCCGAGCACGGCGCCCGGCTGTCGGATGCCGGGGCCGGCTTCGAAGGCAAGCTCGCGCTGGTGGAGTTGCAGAACGGCGACGCCGCGCCGAGCTACGTGGCCGGCACGCCGAACTTCTACGCGGTGACGCGCTACAACTGGTCGAGCTACTACGCGATGGCGGTGATCGAGCTGGGCGCCGCGGTGCGGCAGCGGCGCTGACGAGCCTTCTCAGGCCAGCGCCGGCATGGCGCCGACGGCGGCGCTGCCGGCGGCCGTCGCGAACAGCGTGTGCAGCCAGCCTGCGTCATCGATCTCGCAGACGCTGACGCCAGCGAGCAGATCGCGGCTGGACTCGAACCAGCCGGACAAAGGCGCGGCGATCTCCGAGGCACTACCGCCAACACCGCCACCAGCGCCGCCCCCGGTGCCGCAGGCGGCGGCGCGGGTCATGTCGCGCTCCGCCGCCGCGCGCCTCGTTGCGGTCACGGTGACTGCCGCACCCGCCGGTGCCGCGTGCCCACGCCGCCCGATCCACCGCGCCCAGCAACCCTGCAATCCGTTCATTTCGCTCCCCCTGTCGCTTCTGTTGTGGGAGCAGTGTCGGGGCGGGCGTCCGTGCCCTCCATCCCGCCGAAGGTGGCCGCGGCACCAACCGCATCCCCTCCAACGGCCCTCCCCCGCGCGGGCGAGCGGGAGAACCCGGGAAGCCGCCGCACGGGCGGGAGCCGGCGGCGCGCGCGGCTCAGCGCGCGTCGTCGTCCATCGGGATCACGCTGACGCGCACGTCCATGTCCTGCGAGCCGCCGCCGAGGATCACGCCGCGCAGCGGCACCACGTCGGCGAAGTCGGCGCCCCAGGCGAGCGTGATGTAGCGGGCGTCGGCGCGCTGGTCGTTGGTGGGGTCGAACTCGACCCAGCCGTGCTGCGGCGAGAACGCCGCCACCCAGGCGTGCGACGCGTCGACGCCCATCAGCCGCGGCTGACCGGGCGGCGGGTCGGTCAGCAGGTAGCCGGATACGTAGCGCGCCGGCAGCCCGTGGCCGCGCAGGCAGGCGAGCATCAGGTGGGCGAAGTCCTGGCAGACGCCGCTGCGCTGGTAGAGCACTTCGTCGACCGAGGTGCTGACCGTGGTGGCGCCGGGCTCGAACTCGAAATCCTCGTGGATGCGGTGCATCAGGTCGGTGACGGCCTCGAGCCAGTCGCGCTCGGGTTCGAGCGAGACCGCGGCATACAGCCGCGCCGCCTCGGACAAGGGCACCAGCGGCGTGGGCTCGCTCATGCGCGCGGCGTTGAGGTCGTCCAGCCGCGGCTGGCGGCGCACCGCCTCGCGCACCGACTCCCAGCTTTCCGGCTCGCCGGGCTCGGGCTCCGGGCGGTCGGAAACGTCGACCGTGCATCGCATCCGAACCCGCAGCATGCGGTGTGCGCCGTGCAGCGCGAAGTGGGTGACGATGTTGCCGAAGCTGTCCGGCGCGTCGTGCCGCTCGTCGGCCGGCGGGTCGATCTGCAGCGTGTGCGACAACAGCTTCTGCCACGGCAGGCTGCGTGGCGTCAACCGCGCGAGCTGCCAGGAGCGCGACACCGGCGCGGTGTAGGCGTAGTGGGTTTCGTGTTCGACGGTGTAGCGCTGCGGCAGCGTCGGAATCATGCGGCGAGCTGCCTGTTATGCGACCAGCGACAGCACGCTGCGCGAACTGGCATGGGAGAAGAATTTCAGCGTCAGCTCGTCGGACACGGCGTTGGCGACCCGCTGCAGCTGGTCGATCACGGCGGCGAGGCGCTCGCTCTCGGGATGCAGGTCGTCGTTGTGCAGGTCGCGCAGTGCGGCATGGGCCGGCGCCAGCACGTCGCCGGCGAAGCGGCCGTGGCTCAGTTCGAGCTTGGCGACGTACTCGGCCAGGCCCTTGACCTGGAACGCCACCGAGCGCGGGTTGGCGTCGTCGCGCAGCAGCAGGTCGAGCACCGGCAGCCATTCCGGTGCGGCGAGATAGCGCGAGCGGTACGTGACGGTCGAGTCGGCCAGTTCGAGCAGCCAGTCGAGGCCGTGCGCGCGCCCTTCGGTGATCGCGACGTTGAGCGCACCGCACAGCCCCGACAGCCGCTCGACGCGCCGCCCGAGCGACAGGAAACGCCAGCCGGTGCCGCGCGTCATGCCGTCGAGCACGAAGCCCGACAGCGCCGTCATCGCCGTCACGGCACGGTCGAGCCAGGCAAGCGCCGTTGCGGGCGTCGTCACTTGCTGCAGGTCGAAGA
>JBGAMJ010000074.1:0-25133 GCA_044223035.1 Piscinibacter sp. | reverse complement strand
TTCGGCGCGACCATCCACACGTCGAGGTCGGCGCGCGGCACGACTTGGCCGTAGTGCACGTTGAAGCCGTGCGCGAAGGCGAGCGAGGCGCCCTGCTTGATCGACGGCTCGACATCGTTCTTGTAGACGGCGGCGATCTGTTCGTCGGGCAGCAGCATCATCACGACGTCGGCGGCCTTGACGGCATCGGCGACGGTGGCCACCGTCAGCCCGGCCTTCTCGACCTTGGTCCACGATGCGCCGCCCTGGCGCAGGCCGACGATGACCTTGACGCCGCTGTCGTTCAGGTTCTGTGCGTGCGCGTGGCCCTGCGAACCATAGCCGATGATCGCGACGGTCTTGCCCTTGATCAGGCTCAGGTCGGCGTCCTTGTCGTAGTAAACCTTCATGCTGTTCTCCTTGCTTCAGTGATCGCGGGACGGGTTGTCAGACGCGCAGGATGCGCTCGCCGCGACCGATCCCGCTGGTGCCGGTGCGCACGGTTTCCAGGATGGCGGCGCGGTCGATGGCGCCGAGGAAGGCGTCCAGCTTGCTCGCGTCGCCGGTGAGTTCGATCGTGTAGCTCTTTTCGGTCACGTCGACGATGCTGCCGCGGAAGATGTCTGCCATGCGCTTCATTTCCTCGCGCTCCTTGCCGACGGCGCGCACCTTGATGAGCATCAGCTCGCGTTCGGTGAAGGCGCCTTCGGTCAGGTCGACGACCTTGACCACCTCGATCAGCCGGTTCAGGTGCTTGGTGATCTGCTCGATCACCTCGTCGGAGCCGTTCGTCACGATGGTCATTCGCGACAGCGACGCGTCTTCGGTCGGCGCGACGGTCAGGCTCTCGATGTTGTAGCCGCGGGCGGAAAACAGCGCGACCACGCGGGACAGGGCGCCGGGCTCGTTCTCGAGCAGCAGGGCGATGATGTGCTTCATGTCGGGTTCGAGCGCGCTCCTGGGGCCGTCGGCGGTAACCGCCGGCCTGTGGCCACGCTCCCTTTCAACGGAGTTCTTCGGGAACGGCCGGGCCTCCGGTCGCCGGCCGGCCCGGGCACGGTAACGCCGGGGCCGACGACGGCATTCAGCGCGTCACAGGTCCTCGGAGCCCAGCAGCATCTCCGTGATGCCCTGTCCGGCCTTGACCATGGGCCAGACGTTCTCGGTCGGATCGGTGCGGATGTCGAGGAAGACGGTGCGGTCCTTCAGGCGGATCGCTTCGCGCAGAGCGCCTTCCACGTCGGACGGCCGCTCGACCAGCAGGCCGACGTGCCCGTAGGCTTCGGCAAGCTTCACGAAATCGGGCAGCGCGTCCATGTAGCTGTGCGAGTAGCGGCCGCCGTAGTCGAGCTGCTGCCACTGCCGCACCATGCCCAGGTAGCGGTTGTTCAGCGACACGATCTTGACCGGCGTCTTGTACTGCAGGCAGGTCGACAGTTCCTGGATGCACATCTGGATCGAGCCTTCGCCGGTGATGCAGAAGACGTCTGAATCCGGCTTGGCGAGCTTGATGCCCATCGCGTACGGCAGGCCCACGCCCATCGTGCCCAGGCCGCCGGAGTTGATCCAGCGCCGCGGCTCGTCGAAGCGGTAGTACTGCGCCGCCCACATCTGGTGCTGGCCGACGTCGCTGGTGATGTAGGTGTCGCGGTCGCGCGTCAGCTCACACAGCTTGTCGACCACGTACTGCGGCTTGATCACCTCGGTGCTGTTGCGATATTTCAGGCAGTCGCGCTTGCGCCACTCGTTGATCTGGCTCCACCAGGTGTTCAGCGCCGCGCTGTCGGGCCGCGCCTGCGCCTCGCGGATCTGCGTGATCAGCTCGGCCAGCACGTCCTTCACGTCGCCGACGATCGGGATGTCGACCTTGACGCGCTTGGAGATCGACGACGGGTCGATGTCGACGTGGATGATCTTGCGCTCCACCGACGCGAAGTGCTTCGGATTGCCGATCACGCGGTCGTCGAAGCGCGCACCCACCGCCAGCAGGACGTCGCAGTGCTGCATCGTCATGTTGGCTTCGTAGGTGCCGTGCATGCCGAGCATGCCGAGGAACTTCGGGTCGCCGGCGGGAATGGCGCCCAGGCCCATCAGCGTGTTGGTGCAGGGGTAGCCGAGCAGGTCGGCCAGCGCGCGAAGCTCGGGCGACGCGTTGCCCAGCACCACGCCGCCGCCGCTGTAGATGTAGGGGCGCTTGGCCGCGAGCAGCAGTTGCACGGCCTTGCGGATCTGCCCGCCGTGGCCCTTGCGCACCGGGTTGTACGAGCGCATCTCGACCGTGGCCGGGTAGTGGAACGGCGTGGTCTTCTGCGACACGTCCTTCGGGATGTCGACCACCACCGGGCCAGGACGGCCGGTGCGCGCGATGTGGAACGCCTTCTTCAGCGTCAGCGCCAGCTCGCGCACGTCCTTCACGAGGAAGTTGTGCTTGACGATCGGGCGCGTGATGCCGACGGTGTCGCATTCCTGGAAGGCATCGAGGCCGATCGCCGGCGTCGGCACCTGGCCGGTGATGATCACCATCGGAATCGAGTCCATGTAGGCGGTCGCGATGCCGGTGACGGCATTCGTGACGCCCGGACCGGAGGTCACCAGCGCGACGCCCACATCGCCGGTCGCCCGGGCGTAGCCGTCGGCGGCGTGCACGGCCGCTTGCTCATGGCGCACCAGGACGTGCTCGATCGTGTCCTGCTTGTACAGCGCGTCGTAGATGTACAGGACCGCGCCGCCGGGGTAGCCCCAGAGGTACTTGACGTTCTCGGCCTGCAGGCAGCGGACGAGGATTTCGGACCCGTTCGGGTCGGTGGAGGGAGAGGATGACGGCTGTGCCGATGCGGCACGCTTGACTTCCGCGGCAGACATGTCCATTTGAGAACCTTTGCGATTTTCTCTGACGAAAAACCATCGGTGCACCTCTCCGCGCTCTCATGAAGCGGGTGTGGTGCCTGCGCGATCAAACAACGCGGGCGCCCGGGTCGGACCGCCCGGCTACTGACCAGACTGTTGTGCAAAGCAGCATTATGGCATCGCTTGCAACGGGTGTCGGCCGCGCGAAGCGCAGTGACATAATCGCGCCCGACTTTCGAGGCCGCGGCCTGCAGCCACCCCCTTGGCATCCGAAAACGAACTGTCCGAATTCCTCAAGAGCGTCGAGAAGCGTGCCTTCAAGCGCGCGCTGTACGCCGTGAGAGACGACGAGGCCGCCCTCGACATCGTGCAGGACTCGATGATCCGGCTGGCCGAGAAGTACGCCGACCGGCCGGCGGCTGAATTGCCGCTCGTGTTCCAGCGCATCCTGTCCAACGCCACGATGGACTGGTTCCGCCGCCAGAAGGTGCGCGGCGCGCTGATGAAGAACTTCTCCGACTTCGAATCCCCTGGCGACGACGGCGATTTCGACATCCTGGAAACTCTCGACGCGGTCCAGGGATCCACCGCCACCGAGAGTGCGGCCGACGCGGTGTCGCGGGCGCAGATCCTGCTTGCCATCGAGTCGCAGGTCGAGCAGCTGCCGGCCCGTCAACGCGAGGCTTTCCTGTTGCGTTACTGGGAGGAGCTCGACGTCGCCGAGACGGCCGCCGTCATGGGCTGTTCCGAGGGCAGCGTCAAGACGCATTGCTCGCGCGCGGTGCACACGTTGGCAAAGGCCCTCAAGGCCAGGGGAGTGGAGTTGTGAACATGGAGTCGACGATGTCGGCGGGCAGCCGGGAGGCCCTCGAGGCCCGATTCGCCTTGCGCGTCGGCGCGCGTCTGACCCAAGGCACCGCCGCGCTGCCGCACGACGTGTCCGAGCGCCTGCGCTTCGCGCGCGAGCAGGCGCTGTCGCGGGCACGTGCCGTGCAGCGCGCCCAGGTGGCGTCTCCCGTCGTCGTTTCCGTTGCGAGCGGGCGCGGCACGCTGGCGGCCGGCGGCGGTTCCGGCGGCTGGTGGCGGCGCTTCGCGGCCGTCGTGCCGCTGTGCGCGCTGGTCGGCGGCCTGCTTCTGATCCAGCAACTCCACACCGATTCGCAGATCAGCGCCGCCGCCGAGATGGACACCGCCGTGCTGTCCGACGACGTGCCGCCGGCGGCCTACAGCGACCCCGGTTTCCTCGAATTCCTGAAGACGCCGGCCGAGTGACGGCGGCGATGCGATGACGCCGGACCGTTTCGCCGACGAACGCTCTTCCTCCTCCCGCTGGCGCGCCTCGCGATCGGCGGCGGGTTGCGTCGGCCTGCTGATCGCTGCGTCTTTCGTCGCAGTGGCACAGACGTCGCCGGCGGGCACCGCGACAGGCGGCGCGGCCTCCGCTGCCCGCGTTGCTGTCAAGGGAGGCCCGGCCTGGGCGGCCCTGAGCCCGGCCGAACGCACGAACCTGCAGCCGCTGCAGCGCGACTGGGCCTACATCGACGAATCGCAGAAGCGCAAGTGGCTCGAAATGGCCGTGCGCATGCCGGCGATGCGCCCCGACGAGCGCGTGCGCATCCAGGAACGCATGACCGAGTGGGCCCGGCTCTCGCCGCAAGAACGCGGGCGCGTGCGCCTGGGCTTCCAGGAGGCGACCCTTGCCGCACCGCAGGATCGCAAGGCCCAGTGGGAGGCCTACCAGGCGCTGCCGCCCGAACGCAAGCAGGAGCTGGCGGCGCGGGCGGCGCCGCCGGCATCGGTCGCACGCGCCGCTCGAGGGGATCGCGGCGATCGCGGCGATCGCGAGTCCCCGCAGACCAAGTCCAACATCGTCGCGGCACCTGCGGCCGCGGTCCAGCCCAAGACGGTCGCACCGACTGTCGTGCAGGCCCAGCCGGGCGCAACGACGACGCTGATCTCCAAACGTCCGACGCCGCCGGCGCATCAGCAGACCGGCCTGCCGAAGATCGCGGCGACGCCGGGCTTCGTCGACAAGTCCACGCTGCTGCCGCAGCGCGGGCCGCAGGGCGCCGCCACCCGGTCCGCGGCCGCATCCGCTCCGCTGCCGCGGCCATGACCGGCGAGACGCCAGGCGCCGCCTCCGAGGCGGGCACTGCCGCTGCCTCGCCCGCCGGCGCCGACACCGTGCCGGCTTCCAACCCCACCCCCGGCCTCGCCCGTCGCCTCGCCTGCTTCGTCTACGAAGGCGTGCTGCTGTTCGGCGTCGTGATGATCGCCGGCTACCTCTTGTCCGCCCTCACCCAGCAGCGGCACGCCTTGCAGGGGCGGCACGGCCTGCAAGCCTTCCTGTTCGTCGTGATCGGCATCTACTTCGTCTGGTTCTGGTCGCATGGCGGGCAGACGGTGGCGATGAAGGCCTGGCACATCCGGCTGGTCGACCGCCACGGCCGCGCCGTCACCGAGGCGCGCGCCCTCGCCCGCTACCTGCTGAGCTGGCTCTGGTTCGTGCCGGCGCTGCTGCTGGCGTGGCTGCAGCATGCGCACCAGCTCGGCGCGATCTTCGGCGCGCTGGCCGCCGGCGTGCTCGGCTACGCCGCGCTGTCGCGGCTGCACCCGAGCCGGCAGTTCCTGCACGACGTCGTGCTCGGCACGCAACTCGTCACCCATCGTCCGGCGCCGCACTGAACGCGCCGGCGGCGTCAGCCCCGGGGAAGAGCCACCCGCGATCCAGCGGGCACAATCCAGCCCGCATGAGCAACCCCTACAAAGGACGCACCGGGCTGGACCGGGTGATCCGCGCCGCCGGCTACTCGCTCGCCGGCCTGCAGGCCGCCTACCGCGGCGAGAGCGCGTTCCGCCAGGAGACCTGGATCGCCGTGGTGATGCTGCCGGCGGCCTGCTGGCTCGGGCGCAGCTGGGTCGAGGTGATGCTGCTGGCCGGCAGCGTGCTGCTGGTGCTGATCGTCGAACTGCTGAACTCCAGCATCGAGGCGGTCGTCGACCGCGTGTCGTTCGAGCTGCACGAGCTGTCCAAACGGGCCAAGGACGTGGCCAGCGCCGCGGTGTTCCTCAGCCTGATCCTGTGCGGCCTGACCTGGGCCTGCGCGCTGTGGAGCCGATTCCTGTCATGAACCCTCCGGCCCTCTCGATCTGCGTGTACTGCGGCTCGCGCCCCGGCGCGCTGCCGGCCTACGCCGAGGCCGCCGCGGCGGTCGGCACCGCGATCGGGCGCGCCGGCTGGCAGCTCGTGTACGGCGGCGGGCGCGCCGGGCTGATGGGCGTCGTCGCCGACGCGGCGCTGGCGGCCGGCGGGCGCGTGGTCGGCGTGATCCCGGCCTCGCTGGTCGAGCGCGAACTGGGCCACACCGCGCTCAGCGAACAGCACGTGGTGCAGACGATGCACCAGCGCAAGCAATTGATGGCCGAACGGTCCGACGCCTTCCTCGCGCTGCCGGGCGGCATCGGCACCTTCGAGGAGCTGTTCGAGGCGTGGACGTGGCGCCAGCTCGGCTACCACGACAAGCCGATCGGCCTGCTCAACACCGCCGGCTACTACGACCGGCTGCTGGAGTTCCTGGCCGGAACCGTCGACGGCGGATTCGTCGCCGGACCGCAGCAGGCCCTCTTGCAGGTCGACGACGACCCGCAGCGGCTGCTCGCCCGCCTGGCCGACGCCGCCGGGCGCGCCACCGAGCCCGACGACTACGGCCGGATCTGACGAATCACGCGAGCAGGAGCGCCCAACGATGCGCTCGCAGTCTGCGGCCGGCCCCGCCTGGCGGGACGCAGCGGCCGTTCGCGAGCGCTCAGACCGCGTCTTCGTCCAGCTCGCCGGTGCGGATGCGCACCACCTGCTCGACGCTGGTGACGAAGATCTTGCCGTCGCCGATCTTGCCGGTCTTGGCGGCCTTGACGATCGCCTCGATGCTGCGCTCCCAGGTCGGCATCCTTCACGACCACCTCGACCTTCACCTTCGGCGAAGTCGACCACGTATTCCGCGCCGCGATACAGCTCGGTGTGGCCCTTCTGCCGGCCGAAGCCCTTGACTTCGGTGACCGTCAGGCCGGTCACGCCGACTTCCGCGAGCGCCTCGCGGACTTCCTCGAGCTTGAACGGCTTCACGACGGCGGTGATCTGTTTCATGGCGGGCTCCCTGAAGGTTGATTGCAACTGGTTAAGGGCGGACCCCTCGACCCGAGGTCGATCAGGCGCCGGAACTTGGAGGTGATCGGGTACCGCCAATCACGCCCGAATGCCCATGCGTGATGCGGATGCCCACCGGCGCCTGACGCCGCTTGTACTCGTTCACCTTGATGAGGCGCGTCACGCGCTCCACGTCGGCGCGCTCGAAGCCGGCCGCGACGATCTCCTCGATGGACTGGTCCTCCTGCATGTAGCGCTCGAGGATGGCGTCGAGCACCTCGTAGGGCGGCAGGCTGTCCTGGTCGGTCTGGTCAGGCCGCAGTTCGGCCGAGGGTGGGCGGGTGATGATGCGTTGCGGGATCACCTCGCGCCCCTGCGCGCGCTCTTGTGTGTTTCGCCAGTTGGCGAGGCGGTAGACCAGCGTCTTGGCCACGTCCTTGATGACTGCGAAGCCGCCGGCCATGTCGCCGTACAGCGTGCAGTAGCCGGTCGCCATCTCGCTCTTGTTGCCGGTGGTCAGCACGATCGAGCCGTGCTTGTTGGACAGCGCCATCAGCAGCGTGCCGCGGATGCGCGCCTGGATGTTCTCCTCGGTCGCGTCCTCGGGCAGCCCGGCGAATTCGCCGGCCAGGCTGCGCCGGAAGGCGTCGAACATCGGCTCGATCGAGATCTCGTCGTAGCGCACGCCCAGGCGGTGCGCCATGTCGCGCGCGTCGATCCAGGAGATGTCGGCCGTGTACGGCGACGGCATCATCACCGCGCGCACCCGGTCGGCACCGAGCGCGTCGACGGCCACCGCCAGCACCAGCGCCGAATCGATGCCGCCGGACAGGCCGATGATCGCGCCGGGAAAGCCGTTCTTGCCGAGGTAGTCGTGCACGCCGGTCACCAGCGCCGCCCAGGCCTGCGCCTCGATCGACGGCACCGGCGCCACCGGGCCGCGCGCACCGCCGCCGGGCGTCAGCTCGACGATGGTCAGCGCCTCCTCGAACATCGGTGCGCGCGCGGCGAGCACGCCATCGGCATCGACGGCGAACGACGCGCCGTCGAACACCACCTCGTCCTGGCCGCCGCTCAGGTGCGCATACAGCACCGGCAGCCCGATGGCGCGGGCGCGCTCGGCCATGCGCTGCTCGCGCTCGGCCACCTTGCCGAGATGGAACGGCGACGCGTTGATCACGCACAGCACGTCGGCGCCGGCGTCCTTGGCGGCGCGCGGCGGCTCGTCGAACCAGGCGTCCTCGCAGATGTTCAGGCCGAAGCGCAGGCCGCCGGCTTCGAACACCACCGCGCCCTGGCCGGTGTCGCGGCCGGAGGCGAAGTAGCGCCGCTCGTCGAACACCTGGTAGTTGGGCAGCTCACGCTTGCAGTAGGTGGCAATCACGCGGCCGCCGGTGACCACCGAAGCGGCGTTGTAGCGCTGCGGCACCGCGATCGACTTCGACCGCGGCCCACCCGGCTCGTCGAACGGATGCGGGTGGCCGATCACCACGTGCAAGCCGGGCAGGTCGGCCAGCTCGCGGGCGCAGTCGGCGAGCGCCTGGGCGCAGGCCTGCATGAACGCCGGGCGCAGCAGCAGGTCTTCGGGCGGGTAGCCGCTGAGCGACAACTCCGGCGTCAGCACCACAGCGGCCCCGTCGGCATGGGCGCGACGGGCACACTCGACGATCTTGCGCGCGTTGCCGGCCAGGTCGCCGACCGTGGCGTTGATCTGCGCGAGAGCGACTTTCACCGATGGATTCGACGGCATGAGCCCGATGAAAAAATCCGACCAAGACGGCCTCGAGAATTATGTCATCCGGGTTTCGGACCACCCGGGCGACGTGGACGCGGCCGCCTGGAACGCGCTGCTCGACGCCCAGCCCGGCGCCACACCCTTCATGCGCCACGAGTACCTGCTGGCGCTGCACGAATCGGGCAGCGCGACGGCGGACACCGGCTGGCAGCCGCAGTTCCTGTCCATCGAGGCCGCCGATGGCGGGCTCGCCGCCGCCTGCCCGCTGTACCTGAAGGACCACTCCTACGGCGAATACGTGTTCGACTGGGCCTGGGCCGACGCCTACCAGCGCCACGGCCTGCGCTACTACCCGAAGCTGCTGTGCGCGGTGCCGTTCACGCCGGTGCCCGGGCCGCGCCTGCTGGCACGCCACCCGGCGGCGCGCGTGGCCCTGCTGCGCGGCATCACGCAGTTCGCGGCGCAGGCCAAGCTGTCGTCCGGCCACCTGCTGTTCCACGACGAGGCCGACCGCGAGGCCGCGCTGCAGGCCGGCTGGATGCTGCGCAGCACCGTGCAGTTCCACTGGACCAACCGCGAGGCCGCGCCCTACGCCGATTTCGCCGACTTCCTCGCCAGCCTGCAGCGCGAGAAGCGCAAGAAGATCCAGCAGGAGCGGCGCCGCGTCGCCGAGGCCGGCGTCAGCTTCAGCACGCACGAGGGCGACGAGATCGAACGCGCCGACTGGGACTTCTTCCACCGCTGCTACGCGCAGACCTACCGCGAGCACCACTCCACGCCCTACCTGACGCGCGACTTCTTCGCACGCATGGCCGACACGATGGCGCCGCACTGGCTGCTCTTCGTCGCCTGGCGCGGCGGGCGGCGCATCGCCGCCTCGCTGATCGCGATCGACCGGCCGCGCGGCGCCGCCTATGGCCGCTACTGGGGCGCGGTCGAGCACGTGCCGCTGCTGCACTTCGAGGCCTGCTACTACCAGCCGCTGGCCTGGTGCATCGAGCACGGCCTGCAGCGCTTCGAGGGCGGCGCGCAGGGCGAGCACAAGATGGCGCGCGGCCTGCTGCCGGTGCAGACGTACTCGGCACACTGGCTCGCCCACCCGCAGTTCGCGCGCGCCGTGGCCGATTTCCTGGAGCGCGAGGGGGCGGGCGTCGAGAGCTACCTGGATGAGCTGAACGAGCGCCGGCCGTTCAAGGCGGCGCCGGCTTGAAGTCGCCCGCCACCGCCGAGGCGAAGCGCGCCGGATCGATGTACTTGCGCAGCGCCGCGTTGACCTGCTCCAGCGTCAGCGCCGCGATCGCCGCGTCCACACGCGCCGACACCTCGAATGTGCGCCCGAGGTACAGGTTGCGCGACCACAGCGCGGCGATGCCGCGATCCTGCGCACGCGACAGGCGGCGGAAGTTCAGCAGGCTGCGCTGCCCTTCGGCCAGTTCCCGCGCGGTGAAGCCGTCCTTCAGCGCACGCGCCACCTCGTCGCGGAAGGCCGCCTCCACCTTCGCCAGGTTCTGCGGCGCGAAGATCGCGCTGGCCTGCCATTCGGAATGCGGCTCGACGCTGTTCCAGTCGACCTCGCTGTGCACGTCGTACGACAGCCCCTCGCCCTCGCGGATGCGCCGCCACAGCCGCGAGTTGCCGCCGCCGCCGAGCAGGTAGTTGGCCATCGTCAGCGCCGCGTAGTCGGCATCGGTGTCGGCCAGCGGCAGCCCGAGTTGCACCCGCAGCGTCGCGTTCTGGTTGTCGGGCGCCGCCAGCACCAGCCGCGCCGACGGCACGGGCAGCAGCGGCTCGGGAACGCGGGTGTACGGAACGCTGCTCTTCCAGTCGCCGAACGCCGTGCCCAGCGCCTGCCGCACCGCCGCCGCATCCAGGTCGCCGACGGCGGCGAACTCGGCGGTGGAGGCGCCGTAGAAGCGCGCGTGGAACGCGCGCACCTGCTCCAGCGTCACCGCGTTCACGTCGGTGACCATCTCGTCGAAGCTGCGCGCGTGGCGCACGTCGCCGCGCGGGTACGGGTTGCCGTGGCGCGCCAGCGCGTTGTCGGCGAGCGCCTGCGGCTGCTTGCGCTGCTGCTCGAGCGCGGCCAGGCCCTGGCGCCGCACCTCGTCGAGCGCCTCGGCCGGGAAGGCCGGCCGCCGCAGCACCTCGGCGACCAGCGCGATCGCCGCCGGCAGCGTCTCGCGCCGCGACCGCAGCGCCACCGTGACGCCGCCAGTCGTCGCGTGAACGTCCATCTCGCTGCGAAGCTCGTCGAAGCGGTCCTGCAACTGCTCGCGCGACAGCGTCTGCGTGCCCTTGTCGAGCAGCGCGGCGACGAAATCGGCCACCTCCGACTGGCCGGCGAGCGACTTCTCGTCGCCGAAATGCAGGCTCAGCACGGCCTGCACCGCCCCGCCGCGCGTGCCCTTGGGCAGCAGCGCCACGCGCAGGCCGCCGAGCTGGAAGCGCTGGGTGCGGCGGTCGATGTTCTGCGGTGTCGCCTCGAAGGCCTCGACCGCGCCGGCCGCCACCTGCGGCTTGAACTGCGCGAGCTCAGCCGCCAGGTCCGCCCGAGCCGGCTCGGGCGCGCGCTGCGGCGACGCGGTCGGCACGTAGGCACCCAGCGTGCGGTTGGACGACAGCAGCGTGCGTTCGGCAAAGGCCTGCAATGCCGGCAGCTTCAGATCGCGCACGCGGTCGCGAATCAGGAAGAACAGCCGCCAGTCGCCCTGCGCCACCGATTCGCTGAGCGCCACGCCCACCGCCTCGGGGTTCGCGAAGGTCTGTTCCCAGTCCTTGATCCACTTGGCCTGGGCGCGCGCCAGTTCGTCGGCACCGATCGGCTCGGCCTTCACCGACTCCAGCGTGGCGAGCAGCGCCTCGCGGGCGCGGTCCAGGTCCTGCCCGGGCGCGAGCTGCGCGCCGAACAGCGCGAAGCCCGGCTCGGCCAGGCCGACCACCGATGCGAAGGTGCCCGCGGCAAGCTGCTGCTCGGTCAGGCGCTTGTGCAGCCGGCCCGACGGGGTGTCGCCCATCACGATGCCGAGCAGCTCGGCGGCGGCGTAGTCGGCCGTCGCGGCCGGCGGGATGTGGTACGCCGCCATCAAGAGCGGCACGCCGCCGACGCGGCGCAGCGTGACGCTGCGCTCGCCGTCCTGCACTGGGTCCAGCGTGTACTGCCGCGGCAGCGTGCGCGCCGGCCGCGCGATCTTGCCGAAGCTGGCCGCCACCGTCGCCAGCAACTCGCGCGGCGCGAACTTGCCGGAGACGATCAGCGTCGCGTTGTCCGGCTGGTAGTACTGGCGGTAGAACGCCTGCAGGCGCGGGATGTCGACGTTCTCGACGTCGGCGCGCGCGCCGATCGCGTCGTGGCCGTAGTTGTGCCAGTCGTACATCACGCCCAGCGTCTTCTTGTACAGCGTGCGCTCGGGGCTGTTCTCGCCCGACTCCATCTCGTTGCGCACCACCGTCATCTCGGTGTCCAGGTCGCGCCGGGCGACCTTGCTGTGCACCAGCGCGTCGGCCAGCCAGCCGACGTACCAGTCGAGGTTGCCGGCGTCGGCCGAGAAGCTCGCGTGGTAGTTGGTGCGGTCGAAGCTGGTGCTGCCGTTGGCCGCCAGGCCGCGCTTCTCGAACTCGGCCCAGACTGCCGGATGCGTCGGCGTGCCCTTGAACAGCATGTGTTCGAGCAGGTGCGCCATGCCGGTCTCGCCGTAGTTCTCGTACCGCGAGCCGACGCGCACGGTCAGGTTGACGGTCGTGGTCGGCTTCGAGTCGTCGGGGATCAGCAGGAGCTGCAGGCCGTTGGCGAGGCGGTATTCGTCGATGCCTTCGACCGAGCGGACCGCGGTGATACCGGCGGGCAGGGGCGGCGCCGCGGTCGCGGGCCGGGGCTGGGGCTGTGCCCACGCGACAGGCAACAGTGACGACAGCAGGGCGCCGGCAAGCGCCCATCGCGACAGGATTCGGAGCATCGGGGAACGCGGGCGGTGCCCGCGGGGAATGCGACGGGGCAGTGTAGAGCGCGGCCCGGCGCCATCGTTCCGTCGGCGAGCTGTCGATCCGGCCCTCCGCGGCCGGACCGCCGGATCGCTCCGCAGGGGACGTTCAGCCCGCCTTGGGCCCGCCGTACTGCGCCATGCCGTGGCTGATCTCGGCACGCGCGGACTCCGGGCCTTCCCAGCCCTCGACCTTGACCCACTTGCCCTTCTCGAGGTCCTTGTAGTGCTCGAAGAAGTGCGTGATGGCCTTCAGCCGCATCTGGTTGATGTCCTCCGGCTTCTGCCAGTGGGTGTAGATCGGCAGGATCTTGTCGATCGGCACCGCGAGCACCTTGGCGTCGCCGCCGGCCTCGTCGGTCATCTTCAGCACGCCGATCGGGCGGCAGGTGACGACGACGCCGGGCGTCAGCGGGAACGGGGTGATCACCAGCACGTCGACCGGATCGCCGTCGTCCGACAGCGTGCGCGGCACGTAGCCGTAGTTGCACGGGTAGTGCATCGCGGTCGTCATGAAGCGATCCACGAACAGCGCGCCGGTGGCCTTGTCGACCTCGTACTTGATCGGGTCGGCGTTCATCGGGATCTCGATGACCACGTTGAACTCTTCGGGGGCTTTGGCACCGGGGGTGACGTTGTGCAGGCTCATGGGTGGGGAAGACCGGTGGGGTTGAAGGGCCGGCCCGATTCTAGGGGCCCGCCTTTCGCAGGCCTTGCGGGTCAAACCGGGGTGTCGGGGCGGCGCGCGCGGCCGTGTCCGGGCGCTGGAAAACACCATGCCGCTGTCGTTGCCTTGCCATGGACCAGCGCGTAGCATGCGGCGCAGACCGAGCGGCCCCCCGTGCAAACACGCATGGCAAGTCGAAAAACACAAGAAGGCGCTCGCCATCATCCGTCCCCCCGACGCACAAGGAGATCCCCCGATGTCGAGTTCGATGGCGCTGTATTTCGCGCTGGCCTGCGGCTTGGCCGCAGTGGTCTACGGCTTCGTCCAACGAAGCTGGATCCTCTCCCAGGATGCCGGCAATGCGCGCATGCAGGAGATCGCCGGAGCGATCCAGCAGGGCGCGGCGGCCTACCTGGCGCGCCAGTACAAGACCATCGCGATCGTCGGCGTGGTGCTCGCGGTGCTGATCGGCGTGTTCCTCGACCTGACCTCGGCCATCGGCTTCGTGCTCGGCGCGCTGCTGTCCGGCGCCTGCGGCTTCATCGGCATGAACGTGTCGGTGCGGGCGAACGTGCGCACCGCGCAGGCCGCCACCAAGGGCATCGGCCCGGCGCTCGACGTCGCCTTCAAGGGCGGCGCGATCACCGGCATGCTGGTGGTCGGCCTGGGGCTGCTGGGCGTGGGCCTGTTCTTCCTGTTCATCACCGGCAACGGCAACGTGCCGGCCGACAAGAACCTGCCGGCGGTGCTCAAGCCGCTGCTCGGCCTGGCCTTCGGCTCCAGCCTGATCTCGATCTTCGCGCGGCTGGGCGGCGGCATCTTCACCAAGGGCGCCGACGTCGGCGCCGACCTGGTCGGCAAGGTCGAGGCCGGCATCCCCGAGGACGACCCGCGCAACCCGGCGGTGATCGCCGACAACGTGGGCGACAACGTCGGCGACTGCGCGGGCATGGCGGCCGACCTGTTCGAGACCTACGCCGTCACGCTGATCGCCACGATGGCGCTGGGCGCGCTGGTGGTCACCACTGCCCCGATGGCCGCGGTGGTGTACCCGCTGCTGCTGGGCGGCGTGTCGATCATCGCGTCGATCATCGGCTGCGGCTTCGTCAAGGCCTCGCCGGGCATGAAGAACGTGATGCCGGCGCTGTACAAGGGCCTGATCGTCGCCGGCGTGCTGTCTTTCGCCGCGTTCGTCGGCGTCACGATGCTGGCGATGCCGGACAACGCGCTGGGCGCGGCGGGCACGCAGATGCGGCTGATCGGCGCCTGCGCCGTCGGCCTGCTGCTGACCGCCGGCCTGGTGTGGGTCACCGAGTACTACACCGGCACGCAGTACGCGCCGGTGAAGCACGTGGCACAGGCCTCGACCACCGGCCACGGCACCAACATCATTGCCGGCCTGGGCGTCAGCATGAAGTCCACCGCCTGGCCGGTGATCTTCGTCTGCATCGCGATCCTGGTGTCGTACCAGCTCGCCGGGCTGTACGGCATCGCGATCGCCGCCACCTCGATGCTGAGCATGGCCGGCATCGTCGTCGCGCTCGACGCCTACGGCCCGATCACCGACAACGCCGGCGGCATCGCCGAGATGGCCGAGCTGCCGGCCAGCGTGCGCGACGTGACCGACCCGCTGGACGCCGTCGGCAACACCACGAAGGCCGTCACCAAGGGCTATGCGATCGGCTCGGCCGGCCTGGCCGCGCTGGTGCTGTTCGCCGACTACACGCACGCGCTGGAAGCACGCGGCATGCACGTCACCTTCGACCTGTCGAACCACATGGTGATCGTCGGGCTGTTCATCGGCGGGCTGATCCCCTACCTGTTCGGCGCGATGGCGATGGAAGCCGTGGGCCGCGCCGCCAGCGCGGTGGTGGTCGAGGTGCGCAAGCAGTTCAAGGACGGCGCGATCATGGCCGGCCGGCGCAAGCCCGACTACAGCGCCGCGGTCGACATGCTGACCTCGGCGGCGATCAAGGAGATGGTGGTCCCGTCGCTGCTGCCGGTGGTGGTGCCGATCGTCGTCGGCCTGCTGCTCGGCCCGGCCGCGCTGGGCGGGCTGCTGATGGGCACGATCGTCACCGGCCTGTTCGTCGCGATCAGCATGTGCACCGGCGGCGGCGCCTGGGACAACGCGAAGAAGCTGATCGAGGAAGGCTTCACCGACGCCGCCGGCGTGCTGCACAAGAAGGGCGGCGAGACGCACAAGTCGGCCGTCACCGGCGACACCGTCGGCGACCCCTACAAGGACACGGCCGGCCCGGCGGTCAACCCGCTGATCAAGATCATCAACATCGTCGCGCTGCTGATCGTGCCGCTGCTGCCCGTCGGCGGCACCGGCGCCGCGCACACCGCGGCCTCGGTGCCGGCGCGGGTGGCCGAGGCGCCGAGCGTGCGGATCGCGCCGACCCTCGCGGTCGTGGCGAAGGCACCCGAGGCGCTGGCGGCCCACGTCGGCGACGCCGCCGCGGCGCGGCAGGCCGGGATCGCGCTGCGCTGATCCCGCGCGGGGCCGTCTCCGCTGCCCCGCTGCCGCGGGCTTGACGGCACTAGCCGAAGCGCCCCTGCAGGAACCAGCCCTCCCCCGTCGCGTCCAGGTCGGGCAGGCGGGCGCGGTAGACCCAGACCAGCGCGCCGTCGGCGGCCTGGGCGATGAAGTAGTCGCGCACCGCGAGGCCGGCATCCCACCAGCCGGCCTCGATGCGCTCCGGGCCGCACAGCAGTTGCAGCGGCCGGCCGTCGAGCTGCGGGCCCGACGGCCCGTCGGACAGCGGCTGCGGCACCGGCAGCAACCACGCCGGCTGCGCCCCCGCCGGCCGCGGCACGACCACCGGCGGCAGCACACGGATGCGCGTCTCGGCCGGCTTCACCGGCGCCTGCGCCGCGGTGCGTGCGGTGCGTCCCGACGAGGCGCAAGCCGATGCCGCTGCCGACCTCCCACGGGCCGCATTCGAGACGCGCCCCGCGCGAGCCGGATCGGCCATCAGCCCCGCGCGGGCGGGTTCAGCCGCCATCCCAGGCCGGACTGGATCGGTCGCCGTCCCCGGGCGGGCCGGATCGGACATGCCCCGTTGACGTGCCGGATCGGCCGCCGGCCCCGCACGGCGCGCCGAGGCCGTCTTCGCCGCCGGCACCCGGCGCCCGGCGCCCAGCGTGTCGGCGCGCACCGGCTGGCTGCGCATGCCGAGTTCGGGCCGGTGGTCCTGCACCTGTACCAGGCGCTGGACCTGGTCGTCGCCCAGCCGCGCCTGCAGCCGCTCGACCAGGCGGATCAGGCCCTCGCGCTCGCTGCCCGCCGTCGGGAACAGCTCGTCGTTCGGCGGCGGCGCGTGGACGACGTCGTCGCATTCCAGCCGCAGCTCCAGCGTCGGCGCCGCCAGCCGGCACGCGGCCAGGCGCTCGCGCAGCAGCACCTGCAGGTGGGCGGCATCGCAGGTCGGCTCGGCCAGCGCCAGCTCCAGCCGGCTGGCGGCGGGCGTCGAATCCTCGCGGCGATGCCGCGGCTCGTGCTGCATCAGCAGCGTGAAGCGCCGCACCCGCACCTGCCGCCCCGACGCCCAAGCCACCAGCCGCGCCAGCAGCACCGCGGCGCCGTACAGCACCTGCTCGGTGGTGTCGGCGCGGGCGTGCAGCTCGAGCCGGGCGTCGAAGACCGGCGGCAGCGTGACCCAGTCGCGCGGGTCGGGCGCCAGGCCCAGCGCGCGGTCGATGCGGTCGAGCAGCCCCGGCCCGAAGCGGCGCGCCAGCCCCGCGCGCGGCAGGCGGCGCAGGTCGGCCAGCGTGTGCAGCCCCATGCCCAGCAGCGCCTGCGCCGCGTCGGCCGCCGGTTCGATCAGCCCGACCGGCAGCGCGTCGAGCACCCGCGCGAACGACACCGCATCGCTGCGCTGCCGCCCGCCCGGCAAACCACTCGGCAAACCACTCGGCGAACCACTCGGCAAACGCCCTGACGGTCCACTTGGCACAACACCCTGCAACCCACCCGGCAACCCACCGGGCAGGCGCGCCAGCCAGGCGGCGCCCTGCGCGGTGGGCGCGCTGGCGACCTGCAGCGCGTGCCCGAGCGGCGCCAGCGCCGCGCGCAGCCGCTGCAACAGGCGCTCGTAACCGCCGAAGCAGCGCAGGCTGGCCTGCACCTCCAGCAACACGGTGTCCGGCGCCGCGGCGCCCGGCGCGGGCGGCGTGTCGAACCCGACCGCGGGCGTGAAGGCGAGCGCCGCGTGGGCGACGGCCTGCAGCGCCTGCAGGTCGCGCGCCGGATCGGCCTGGCCCGGCACCAGCCGCGGCGCCAGCGCCAGCGCGGTCGCCCGCTTCAGCCCCGGGCCGACGCCGAGCGCCTGCGCCGCGGCGTTGGCGGCAGCGATGCGGTGGCCCTCCAGCAGCGCGACCGGCGTGTCCGCCGGCAGCGCCAGCCCGGCCGCGAACGACTCCAGCGACAACTGCGGCAGGTGCACGGCGATCCACAGCATGGCGGGCAACGCATCACGTCAATTCACCACGGCGCCACGCGGCGCCCGCGACGCATGAAACCGAGTGCGGCACGGGGGCCGAGGCCACCGGGCGGCCGCCTCCGCGAATGTCCCCCGGGGCGGGCTGCGCCCGCCCCTCCTCCTTTATTTCGCTGCGGCGGCCACCCGATGTCCTCGGCCGGCACCCGACTGCGCACGCGACGGTCTGCCAGGCACGGCGGTGCCGGGATCGGGCCGGCGGGGCGCTCTGCGGAGCGTCCACCCATGCAGGCCACACGCACCCGTTCGCGCAGCACCGGATCACGTTTCACGTCACACCAGGCTGATGAACGCGGCCGTCGGCAGCGGCGCCGTGTCGCTCTCCGCGGTGCCGCGGTGCCGGCGGCGCGGCCGCGGACGGCCTCGGGCAGCACCGGCGGCAGGTCGATGCGCAGGCTCGCCTCGAGCGGCGGCCCGCGGCGCTTGAGCAGGCGCAGCGACAGCGCATCGGCCCCGGCGGGGCGCAGGGCCAGCCGCAGCGGCGCGGCGGTCGGGCGCTGCTGCGCCGCCCAGTCGCGCAGCAGGAAGGCCGGCCCGTCGTGCGCCTGCGCCGCCACCTGCAGGCGGCGCAGGTGTTCGGCCCGCAGGCGCGGCGGCAGCCAGGCCAGCACCGCGCCGACATGGCCGCTGCGGAGCGCCTGCTCCAGCGCCCACAGGCTGTCGGCGTCGGGAACCACGCGGGTGCGCGTGCCGATCAGCAGCAACTGCTCGACATCCAGGCCCCATTGCGACAGCGCCCAGGCCGACAGCCGGGCCGGCGGATCGAACACCATCACCAGCCGGCCGGCCCGCTGCACCGCCGCCAGGCTGGGCGCGAGCAGGCGGATCTCGCCGACGCCGGGGTGCGGCAGCAGCAGTTCGGTCAGCGCGCGGCGCGGCCAGCCGCGCCCGGGCAGTTGCGCATCGAGCGCGGCGAAGCCGGTGGACAGCGCCGGATCGGCACTGCGCCCGAGCTGGTGGCCGAGCCAGAGCGCCGGATGCAGCGCCTCCGGGCTGGGCGGCGGCTTGAGCCGCGCGGCCGGAACCGCCGGCGCCCCCCCGGCCGGGCGCAGCCGCCGGGCCGCCCCCGCGGGCCGGCACGCCGCGGCCGCCGGCGCGGCGGCAGGCGATGCGGAAAGGGGCGCGAGAACGGAAACGGTGGCAGAGGACACTGGATGAATATACAGCTTCATCGACACCGTGGGACGATCGGATGCGCAGCGAAGCACTCATCGATTGCCGCAAGCTTCCGACTACTTGCCAAAGGCAAGCTTCCCGGCGACGATCGCAGCATGTCCGAGCGCCCCATCCTGCCCGCGCCGTCCGCGTCCACCGTGGCGCCGCCGCCCACCGACCGCGTCCAGGCCGTCCGCCGCTTCAACCGCTTCTACACGCGCCGCATCGGCGTGCTGAAGGAGCGCCTGCAGGACTCCGACTTCACGCTGACGCAGTCGCGCCTGCTGTGGGAGCTGGCGCACCAGCCCGCCGACGCGCCGGGGCCGACCGCCACCGAGCTGGCGCGCCGGCTCGACCTGGACGCCGGATACCTCAGCCGCCTGCTGCGCGACCTCGAGGCCCGCGGCCTGCTGCAGCGCACGCGCGCGCCGGCGGACGCCCGCCAGGCGCACCTGAGCCTGAGCGAGGCCGGCCGGCAGGCCTACGCACCGCTGGACGCCGGCACCCAGCAGGCGGTGGCCGCGCTGCTGCAACCGCTGACCGACGCGCAGCAGCAGCGGCTGCTGCAGGCGCTGGCCGAGGTCGAGCGCCTGCTCGGCGACCCGGCCGCGGACACCGGCGCGCGCACCGCCGCGCCGCCGTGGCTGCTGCGCCCGCACGGCCCGGGCGACATCGGCTGGATGATCTCCCGCCACGGCGCGCTGTACGCGCGCGAGCACGGCTACACGGTGCAGTTCGAAGCAGCCGTCGCGCACATCGCGGCCGACCTGATCGACCGCTTCGACGCCCGCCGCGAGGCCTGCTGGATCGCCGAGCGCGACGGCGTCAACGTCGGCTGCGTCGCGCTGCTGCAGGCGCGCGACGCCGCCACGCAGGCGCCGCTGCCGGGCATCGCGCAGCTGCGGCTGCTGCTGGTCGAGCCGGCGGCGCGCGGCCTGGGCATCGGCGAGCGGCTGGTCGCCGAGTGCAGCCGCTTCGCCGCCGAGGCCGGCTACCGCACGATCCGGCTGTGGCCGCAGAGCCACCTGGACGCCGCGCGCACGCTGTACGCCCGCGCCGGCTACCGGCTCGTCGCCAGCGAGCCGCACCACAGCTTCGGCCACGAGCTGGTCGGCGAGACCTGGGAGCGGGATCTGGGCACGGCACCCGCGCTGCCCCACGGCGGCGCAGCCGGCACGAGGTGGCACGCGTGAGCGCGCCGGGCCGCTCCCAAGCGCTCATCCAGGAGCGCGCAGCGCGGAGGGTCGTCCAGTGAGCGCGCCGGGCCGCGGCCGCGGGCTCCTCGCCGACCCCTGCCCCTGCGGCAGCGCCCTCGCCTACGCCGCCTGCTGCGGGCGCTGGCACGCCGGGCCGCTGCACCTGCAGGCGCCGACCGCCGAAGCGCTGATGCGTTCGCGCTACAGCGCCTACGTGCGCGGGCTGCGCGACTACCTGCTCGACACCTGGCACCCGTCGACGCGCCCGGCCTCGATCGAGCCCGACCCGCCGGGCTGGACCTGGCTCGGCCTCGAAGTCCGCCGCCACCGCATCGACGACAGCGACGCCGACCACGCCACCGTCGAGTTCGTCGCCCGCAGCCGCCTGGCCGGCCGCGCGACGCGGCTGCACGAGATCAGCCGCTTCGTGCGCGCGGGCGGCCGCTGGACCTATCTGGACGGCCGCGGGCCCGGCGGCGACCACGGCGACGGCGTCAAGGCCGCGGCGGAACGTTGACGCGCCCCGCCCCCATGCCCGCCGGCATCGCCTGCGCCACCCTCGCCTACGTCGCCTGGGGCCTGTTCCCGCTGTACTTCCATGCGCTGGCCGCGGTGCCGCCGGGCGAGGTGCTGCTGCACCGGGTGTGCTGGTCGCTGGCGTTCCTGGGCCTGATCCTGGCCGGGCGCCGGCAGTGGGCCTGGCTCGGCGACGCGCTGCGCCGGCCCGCCTGGCTGGCCGCCTTCGGCGCCAGTGCGCTGCTGCTGTCGTGCAACTGGCTGACCTACATCTGGGCGGTCGGCAACGGCCACGTGATCGACGCCAGCCTCGGCTACTTCATCACGCCGCTGGTCAACGTGCTGCTCGGCTGCACCGTGCTGAAGGAGCGGCTGCGCCCGCTGCAGTGGACCGCGGTCGCCCTGGCCGCCGCCGGCGTGCTGTGGCTCGCCTGGCAGGCCGGCCGTCCGCCGTGGATCGCGCTGTTGCTGGCCAGCTCGTTCGGCGCCTACGGGCTGATGCGCAAGACCGCGCCGCTCGGTGCGCTCGAGGGCCTGACGCTGGAGACGCTGATGCTGGCGCCGCCGGCGCTGGCCGCGATGGCCTGGCTGAGCGTGCGCGGCGACGCGGTGTTTCCGTCGCCCGACGCGGCCGTCAACGGGCTGCTGGTCGGCGTGGGCCCGGTCACCGCGGTGCCGCTGCTGCTGTTCGCGGCCGGCGCGCGCCGCATCCCGATGAGCACGCTCGGCCTGCTGCAGTACCTGTCGCCGAGCCTGCAGCTCGGGCTCGGCATCTGGCTGTTCGGCGAGCCGTTCGCGCCGGCGCGGGCAGCCGGCTTCGCGATCATCTGGGGCGCGCTGCTGCTCTACAGCGTCGACAGCTGGCGCGCCTACCCGAAGCGCACGGCGTAGATCGGCGGCAGCCGTGCCGGCACGGCCTGCCAGCGGTCGCCGGCGTCGTCGCTGGCCCACAGGCCGCCGGTGGTGCTGCCCATCAGCAGCCGGCGGCTGTCGGCCGACACCTCCAGGCCGTGGCGGTAGACCAGGTCGTAGCAATCGCGCTGCGGCAGGCCGTCGCGCAGCGTCTCCAAGCTGCGGCCGCCGTCGCGCGTGCGGTTGACGACCAGCGCGCCGTCGACCGGCACGCGGCGCTGGTCGACCTCGGCGGGCGCGAACCACGCGGTGTCGCCGGCGTTCGGGTCGACCGCGACCGCGAAGCCGAAACTCGACACCGGCGCGCCGACGATCTCCTGCCACGACGCGGCGTTGTCGGTGCTGCGGAAGATGCCGTTGTGGTGCTGCGCCCACAGCGTCGACGGCTCGGCGGCGCAGCGCACCACGCGGTGCGGGTCCTGGATGTTCGGCTGGCCGGCCAGCTCCGGCGGCATGTAAGCGGCGCGCATGCCGTCGGCCTGCAGCGTCCAGCCGGCGCCGCGGTCGCGCGACACCCACACGCCGCCGCAACTGATGCCCAGCAGCAGTTCATCGGGCTGCCGCGGATGGCCGCAGATCGAATGGATGCCCGGCACCGGGTAGCCGCCGCCGAACCATTCGAGCCGCTCCGCGCGGTCCCAGAGCGAGCGTTCGAGCCGCCACGTGGCGCCGCCGTCGTCCGAGCGGAACAGGCCGCCGGGAAGCGTGCCGGCCCACAGCGTGCCGTCGATCATCTCCATCGACCAGACCTGGACCATCTTCCACTCCGGCCCGCGGGCGCGTCATCGGGCCGGAACCCGGTGCGAGTTCCGGCGGCCACCGGCCGGGTTACGCGCCCGCGATGGCGGCTCAGCGCAGGTCGCCGGCCAGGCTCGCGAGCGTCTCGGCGGGGATCGCCAGGTGTGCCGGGTAGTTGCGGTGGTCGCAGCCCAGCTTGACGCCGGCACCGGCGCGCACCGCCTCGCGCGAGGCGGGCGGGAACTCGAAGCGCAGGAAATGCACCGCCGAGGTCTTCTCGTCGGTCTCGCGGTCCAGGTCTTCGTCGGCGATCGCGTAGACGCGGCCGTGGCCCTCGACCTCGACGAACATGCGGTCCTCGATGCCGATCAGCCGCGCCAGCTCGCGCCGGCGCTCGTTCGGGTCGGGGTACTCGATCAGCATCGTCGCCTTCCAGTTGCTGCCGTCGGGCACCAGCGGCGCGTAGGCATCGATCTCGCTCTGGATGCCGTCCTCGTCGAAGATCTTCTCGATGTGCAGCATCTCCTGGATCTGGCGGCGGATCGTCTGCTCGTCCTCGAACTGCACGCTCAAGTGCTCGCCGAGCCGCACCGTGCGCAGCCGGCGGTGCGCGATGACGCGCGGCTTGTCGGTCTTGCGGATCTTCGCGTAGGCCTCGAGGGTCATCAGGCTGTCGCGGGTGATCGTGGCCATCTGGGCTTCCTCCGGATCAAAGGCCATAGGCGATGCGCACCAGGCTCAGCGGGTGCGCGAGCGTGGCCGCAGGCAAGGCGTTCTCCTGCATGCCCTGGGCGATGTGGTGGCCGGCGAGCTGGCAGTCGGAGCTGATGTAGTCGGGGCCGTCGCGGCCCATCGCCTTGAACACCGGCTTGCCGATCTTCATCGCCACCGGGTGGTAGGCCGTCTTCACGCCGTAAGTGCCGGCATGGCCGGAACAGCGCTCGACGGTGTTGAGCTGCACCGTCACCGACTGGGCGATCAGCTTGAACATCTCCTCGGTCTTCTTGCCGATCTTCTGCACCCGGCCGTGGCAGGGGATGTGGTAGCTGACCTTGCCCAGATCCTGCTTGAAATCGGTCTTCAGCAGGCCGTCCTTGTGGCGGGCGACGAGGTATTCGAAGGGGTCGAACATCGCGTCGCGCACCGCCGCGACGTCGGCGTCGCCCGGGAACATCAGCGGCAGTTCCTGCTTGAACATCAGCGTGCAGCTCGGGATCGCACTCAGGATCGCGAAGCCATCCTTCGCATAGCGGGCGAGCACCGGGATGTTGGCCTCCTTGTGCTTCGCCACCGATTCCAGGTCGCCCAGCTCCAGCTTGGGCATGCCGCAGCAGCTCTCCTTCTCGACGATCGTGTAGGGAATCGCGTTGTGCTCGAGCAGCTTGACCAGGTCGTGCCCGATGCCGGGCTCGTTGTAGTTGACGTAGCAGGTGGCGAAGATCGCCACCTTGCCGGGCGTGCGCTCGCCGTCCCGCACCTCGGTGGCGCTGCCCTGCTTCTTCGCGCTCCAGCGGAAGCGGCTGCTCGCCAGGTCGGGCAGCCAGGCATCGGGGTGCACGCCGAGCGCGCTGTCGAGCAGCTTGCGCATCGGCCGGGTGTGGTTCAGCGCGTTGGCCACCTGCACCACCACCGGGATGCCGGCGAACTGGCCGTGCACGTCGGTGGAGGCAAGGAAGCGTTCGCCGCTGCCGACCTCCCCGCGCTTGAACTTGATCGCCTTGGCACGCAGCATCGTGTGCGGGAAATCCAGGTTCCACGGGTGCGGCGGCACGTACGGGCACTTGGTCATGTAGCACAGGTCACACAGGTAGCACTGGTCGACGACCTTGGCGTAGTCCTTCTTGTCGACGCCGTGCACCTCGCCGTCGGCGGTGGCGTCGACCAGGTCGAACAGCGTCGGGAACGACTGGCACAGGCTGACGCAGCGGCGGCAGCCGTGGCAGATGTCGAAGATGCGCTCCAGCTCGGCGGTGCAGGCGGCTTCGTCGTAGAAGGCCGGGTTCTTCCAGTCGATCGGGTGCCGTGTGGGCGCTTCGAGGTTGCCTTCGCGGGTCATGGCGGTCCTTGCGGTGGCTGGGAACGGGCTTGCGACGCGCGCGACGCAAGCCGGTGGCCAGCTTCGGCCGGAGGCGACGAGAACGGGCCGGCGCCAATGAACAAGGGGCACGAAGCCCCCCGTTCATCGAGCGCGGCGGCCGGTCAGTCGACCAGCGCGTCCAGGGCCTTCTGATACCGGTTGGCGTGCGAGCGCTCGGCCTTGGCCAGCGTCTCGAACCAGTCGGCGATCTCGTCGAAGCCTTCGTCGCGCGCGTTCTTGGCCATGCCTGGGTACATGTCGGTGTACTCGTGCGTCTCGCCGGCCACCGCGGCCATCAGGTTCTGCCGGCTGGAGCCGATCGGCAGGCCGGTCGCCGGGTCACCCACGGCCTCGAGGAACTCGAGGTGGCCGTGCGCATGGCCCGTCTCGCCTTCCGCGGTGGAGCGGAACAGCGCGGCGACGTCGTTCTGGCCCTCGATGTCGGCCTTGTTTGCGAAATACAGGTACCGGCGGTTGGCCTGAGATTCGCCCGCGAAGGCGTCCTTCAGGTTCTGCTCGGTCTTCGTTCCTTTCAGGCCCATGTCGCTCTCCTAGCGTTGGTGTGGAAGGGGATCGTCCGCCCGCGAAAAACCAGGCCTTCGTGGACGGCACGCGCGGACGCTACCGCAGCGCGGCGGCCCGATCCAATACAAAGCTTCAATGCAGTGCATTGAAGGCGGCAATC
>JBGAMJ010000073.1:0-24778 GCA_044223035.1 Piscinibacter sp. | reverse complement strand
CACGACCACGATGGCAACTTTCCATTCCCGTTCGCTCCGCGCGACGCGCTCCGCCGGTTCTGATCGCCGCAAGGGCGCGCCCGGCGCCTGCGGCGCTACCCGCACGTCGCTGCCGATGCGCCGCCATGCGGTGGCGCTGGCCGCGCTCGCCTGCCTGTCGCCGCTCGGACCCGCCGGCGCCCAATCCTCGACCCAGCCTTCCGCGCTCGACAGCGTCACCGTGACCGGCGTGCGCGACCCGGTGATCGGCGTGGCCGGCTTCGGCGACGTGCCGCTGTCGCGCGCGCCGTTCCAGGCCGCCAGCTACAGCGCCGAGCGCCTGCGCGACACCGGCGCCGGCCGGCTCTCGGACATCACGCGGCTCGATGCCAGCGTCAGCGATGCCTACAACACGACCGGCTACTGGGACTACCTGACGGTGCGCGGCTTCGTCATCGACAACCGCTACAACTACCGGCGCGACGGGCTGCCGATCAACGCCGAAACCTCGCTGCCGCTGGGCAACAAGGAACGCGTCGACATCCTGAAGGGCACCAGCGGCATCCAGGCCGGCACCAGCGCGCCGGGCGGGCTGGTCGACCTGATCGTCAAGCGGCCGACCACGGAGCCGCTGCGCAAGGTGGAACTCGACTGGGAGCAGAAAGGCTCGGTGCGCGGCGCCGTCGACCTGAGCCAGCGCTTCGGTGTGGACCGGGCCTTCGGCCTGCGCCTGAACGTCGCAGCCGCCCGACTGGACCCGTTGGTGCGCAGCGCGCGCGGCGACAGCCAGCTGTTCGCGCTCGCCGGCGAATGGCGCGCGGCGCCGGGTGCGCTGCTCGAAGCCGAGATCGAATCGAGCCGCAAAAGCCAGCCGAGCGTGCCGGGCTTCAGCCTGCTCGGCGGCGTGGTGCCGGCGCCGGTCGACCCGCGCATCAACCTGAACAACCAGCCGTGGTCCCTGCCGGTGGTGCTCAAGGGCAACACCGCGTCGATCCGCTGGTCGCAGGATCTCGCCCCCGGCTGGCGCTGGAGCGCGCACGCGGCGACGCAGCGGCTGCGCTCGGACGACCGGATCGCATTCCCGTTCGGCTGCAGCGCCGAGAACGACTATTCACGCTACTGCAGCGACGGCAGCTACGACCTGTACGACTTCCGCAGCGACGGCGAGCGCCGCCGCACCGATGCCCTGCAACTCGCGCTCGACGGCCACCTGCAGACCGGCCCGGTGGCCCACACACTGAGCCTGGGCGTGCTGCGCAGCCAGTTGCGCTACCGCTTCAACGGGCAGGCCTACAACTACGTCGGCAGCGGCAATGTGGAGGGCACGGCGTTCACCGGGCCGGACCCGACGCTGGCCTACGAGAACACCAACCGCGACGAGACATCGACCGAGCTGTTCGTGCGCGACGCCGCGCGCCTGACCGAGAGCCTCACCGCGTGGTTCGGCCTGCGACACACGCGGCTGGCACGCGAGAGCGTCGGCACGGCCGGGTCGGAGCCGACGTCCTACAGCCAGTCGTTCACGACACCCTGGCTCGGCCTCAGCCAGGCGCTGACGCCCACGGTGATCGCCTATGCGAGCTGGGGCCGCGGCGTCGAGAGCGAGGTGGCACCGAACCGGCCGGAGTACACCAACGCGGGCATTGCCCTGCCCGCGCGGCGCAGCCGTCAGGCCGAGCTGGGCATCAAGGGTTCGGCCGGCGACGCCGACTGGACGGTGGCGTGGTTCGACATCGTGCAGCCGCAGTCGGCCGACCTGCCCGCTCCCGACTTCAGTTGCCAGGCGGGAACCTGCGTCGAACGCGTGGCCCGGGGCACCGCCCGCCACCGCGGCATCGACGCCAGCGCCGGCTGGCGCGGCGGCCCGTGGACGCTGCAGGGCAGCGTGATGTGGCTGCACGCCCGGCGCGAAGGCAGCGGCGACCCGACCATCGACGGCCGCCGCCCGACCAACGTGCCGGCGGCCACGCTGAAGCTGCAAGGTCGCTACGACACGGCGCTGGTGCCCGGCCTGACGCTCCTGGCCGACCTGACGGCCGAGGGCGATCGCATGGTGCTGGAGGACAACTCGCTGCGCGTCCCCGGCTATGCCCGCTGGGACCTCGGCGCCCGCTACGTCCAGCCCATCGGCACCGGCCGCCTCGTCTGGCGCGCCGGCCTCGACAACGCCTTCGACCGCCGCGCCTGGCGCGAGTCCCCGTTGCAGTTCGGCCACGTCTACCTGTTCCCGCTGCCACCCCGCACGCTGCGCCTGTCGGTCGAGGCCAGTTTGTGAAGCTGCTCCAAAGTCCGCTATACTAGTAGGCTGTTCCTCGATAGCTCAGTCGGTAGAGCGCCGGACTGTTAATCCGTAGGTCCCTGGTTCGAGCCCAGGTCGGGGAGCCATAAAAATCAAGGGGTTAGCGATGCAAGTCGCTAGCCCCTTCGTCTTTCCAGACCCTGCCCGCGTCCGAAATCGCACAGCGCAGGGGACTTGGATCCGCGGCAGCTCGACGATCCAGGCGTCCACAGGCCAGCCCAATCCACCTATGGACACCGTCGCCTTTGACGTTGAGTGATGCGCCCAGAATGATGCACCCACCAAGGTAGCGCGCCATCGAACCGAGTTCGCGTTAGTCCGTAGGTCTACAGCGCGCCTCGCGTGACCCACTGCCGAACCCACACGGTCCTACAGCGTCACCTTCGGCGATGTCCGGCCGACGTGCATTCGGCTGGCTTTCCAGTGCCAGGCACGCGTCGGCAGCGAGGTTGTGGTCGATGGCGAGCCTTGCCTTGGTGCTGGCAACGTCGACTTTGAGCGGCCGCTTCTCAGCTCCATGAACCATGAACCGGCGCTACCGACCCCTGAAGAGACATCTGCCGGCCTGATCTCGCCGCCCCAAAGCTGCCGGTCGGACCCGCACGCAGGCACCCATTGGAGGCCCGCAGCGGCGAAGTCCTCCAACCCGAACGACCGAAGCCCAGCATAGCGAAGCCGGGCGGCGGCACGGGCCGTCTGGACGACCACCCCCGCATCGCGCAGCATCGAAGCATGGCCAAGCCACCGCCTCGCTGGGATGCCTTCGTGTCGTATGCGCGCGCGGACGCGGCGTTCGTCGATGCGGTGTTGCGGGAGCTGCCGCGCGCGCGGGGCCGGCGCTGGCGGCTCTGGGTCGACCGGTCGTCGATGCCGGGCCGGGGCGAGCCCTTCCCGCGCGAGATCAGCCGCGCGATCGCGGCTTGCGACCGGGTGGTGGTGTTCGTCACCCGTGCGGCCCTCGCATCGGAGTGGGTGCAGGCCGAGTGGCGCCAGGCGCTCGCAAACGACCAGGTGGTACTGCCGATGCTCCGGCTCGACCCGCCGCCCGCCGACGCCGCGGCCGCGCATGCGGGCCTGCCGCCCGAACTGGCCGCGCTGCAGGTGGACGACCTGAGCCGGCTGTCGGCCGAAGCCTGCGCACGCCGCCTGCACGCCCGGCTGCGCGAGCCGCTGCCGGCGCTCGGGCCGCTGTCGCTGCAGGTGCCGCAGGCGCCGGGGTTTCTCGAGCCCCGGCCGGCGCTGCTGGCCGCGCTGCGCGCGCGGCTGGGCGCCCCTTCGCCGGCCGCGGCGCCGCGCACGGTGCTGCTGCACGGCATGAGCGGGGCCGGCAAGTCGGTGGCGGCCGCCGCCTTCGCCCGTGCCACGGCAACGCGACGCGCATTCGAGCACGGCGTGGTGTGGCTGCAGGCCGTCGAATGGGAGAACGCACCCGACGACGCGAACGCCGCGGCGCAGCGGACTCTGGCGCGACAGCTGGCGGCGATGCCGAATTCGCCGACGCTCGAGTCGCTGCGCGACACGGCCTGTCGCATGCTGATCGTCGTCGACGATGTACACGCGCCGCGCGGCCTGGACGCGTTGGGCATGCTGCTGGGGCCGAACGTGTGCACGCTGCTCACGAGCCAGCATCGCGACCTGGCGCAGGCGCTCGGTGCCGCGGCGCTGGAGGTGCCCCCGCTCTCGCCCGACGAGAGCCTGTCGCTGCTGGCGCGGGTGGCCCGCACCACGCCCGGCGCGTTGCCCGAGGCGGCGCGGCGGCTGGCCGTGGAGCTGCTCGGCGGCCTGCCCTACGCGCTGGCGGTGGCCGGCGCGATGGCCGCCGACGACGCGTGGGACGACTTGCTCCTTCGCGTGGAGCACTGCGATCTGCAGTCGCTGGCGCGCAGCTTTCCGGGCTACCCGCACCCCACGGTATTCGCGATGCTCGGCGCAGCCACCGCGCGTCTGGACGCCGACGCACGGCGGCTGCTGCGGGTACTGCATGTCTTCGGCGCCACGCAGCCGGTGCCGGAAGCGGTGCTGGTGCGCTACTGGCAGCGCCTGCAGCCGCAGCCTGGGCACGAGGCCCGCGGCCTGCTGTCGCGCCTGGCCCAGGCCTGCCTGCTCACCACCAGCGGCGCATCGCCCCATCGCTGGGTGCGGGTGCATGAACTGCAGCTGCGCCATGGCCTGGCCACGGCCCAGGCCGACGAGAGCTTGCGCGCGCTCGCGCCGCATGCCGTGCAGGCCTGCGACGCCCCGCCCGACGAGGTGGACGCCCGCGGCTACCGGCTGCGCGCGCTGGTGCAGCACCTGGACCAGGCCGACGATGCGGACGGCCTGCACCGCCTGCTGGCCCCCGGCGAACGGGGCGCGGACGACTGGCATGCCGACAAGAGTGCCGCCGGCGACCTGGCCGGCTATGTCGACGACATCGCGCGTGCCTGGGCCGTGCAACGCCGCCGGCCCGACGATCCGGCCACGTCACCGCGCGGCCTCGCATACGCGCTGCTCGCCAGCACCGGCCGGGCGGTCCACACGCGCCTGTCCGAGCCGCTGAAGGCCGAGGCCTGCCAGCGCGGCCTCGTCGCGGTGGACGCGCTGCTGTCCGAAGCCGAGCTGCACGACGAGGCGGCCCAGCGCGCACGTCACCTGCTGGAACTGCTGCCGCTGGTGGCGGGCGAGCGTCGCCTGGCGCTGCAGGGCTCGATCGAGGCGCTGCTCGAGGCCTGCAGCGCCGGCGAGCGCATCGCGCTGTGCACCGGGCTGGCCGCGCACGGGATCGAGACCGCTGCCGCGCAGGCGAATCGGGCGTGGCAGGAGGCCGCCCGGTCCCTGTCGGATGCGCCGCAGGCCGCCGCCTGGGGACGGATCGCCGCGCTGCCCTGCGCCACGCCGCCGCAGCGGGCCGCAGCCCGGGCCGCGCTGGTGCGCTGGCCGGATCAGCCTGCCGTACAGGACGCGCTCGTCGCGCTGATGCCGTGTCTGAGCGCAACGCGGCGGCGCGAAGCGATCGACACGCTGCTGTCTTCGCCGCCGCCGTCGGCCGCCTGGGACCGGGCGGAGAAACGGGCCTGGGCCGACCGGCTCGCCCGCCTGCTGCGCTGGGCCGGCCGGGCACGGCAACGCCGGCTCGCCGACACCGTGATCGCGCTGAACGAACGCTGGGGCGGGGACGTGTCTCTGGAGCCCTTCGTGCGCTGGCTGTCGCCAGGATTCGCCCGCCGGCGCTTCGAACAGGCGCTGCAGCGCGAACAGGGCCGCACTGAGATGTACGGCATCCGCGACATGGTCGAATCGTTCCGGCTGCTCGTGCTGCAGGACGGTCACGCGGACGACCTGCCGCGCCTGCTGGACGTGCTCGATCGCTGGCCGCGGTTCGAGGGCGGCTTCGGCGTCTACGCCACGGCCACGGCGCGTGCACGCCTGGTGCCCTTCGCGGCCCCGGCATCGCGGCCGGCGTTGTGGGAGGCGGCGTTGCAGGCCAGCCTGCAGCTGCCGCAGTTGCACCAGCGCCAACGGGCCTGGGCGGCGTTGCGCGAGTCAGCGGCCACGGAAGATCAGGTGGTGCGCCTGCTACACGCTGCACTGGCCGGCTCGCAGGCGGTGGAAGACACCCACGAGATGCGCTCGCTGGTCGAGACCCTGGCTCCGGGGTTGGATCGCGAGGGGCTGGCGCTGGCGCAGCGGCTGCTCAGCGCCGACAACAGCGGCTTCGATCGAAGCGACGCTGCGGTGGCGCTGGCGAAGCGGGCATTCGAGCTGGGTGATCCGGCGCCGGCGCGGCAGATGCTCGACGACGCGAAAGCGCATGTGGTGCTGCAGACGCACTGCATCCCGCTGGCGCTGTTGCTCGACGACGCCGCGCTGGAGCGGCTATGGCCATCGTTCGACCCGGCGGAGTGGCTGCGCGCGGCGGGCTGCGCGTTCGCACTCGCCAGGCTGGTGGCGCGCCTGCCGCAGCGGCTCGATGCGCTGCTGGTCGAGCCCGATCCGCGCTCCCATGGAGTGTCGCGATTCCGGGATCTCTGCTGGCGGGAGTTCATCGCAGAACTGGCGCGCCAGGGCCGCCCGGACCTGGCGCTCACGGCCGCGCGCCGATTGACGAGCGCGACGCTGACAGTCGCGCAGATCGCAGAGGAAACCGCCGCCGATGCCGGCAGCTGCGCGGTGCAGGCATTCCTGCGGCACGCCGGAACGCTGGTCGGCAAACACGAGCTCGACGCGGTTCGCCTGTTCCTCGGGCCCGGGCCGGTGGGCACCGACGCCTTCGCACGCGCGCTGCAGTCGGTGGCCGTGCGGGAGGCCGACGACCTCGGCCGCCGCGTGTGGGCGCTGGTGAGCGGCCTGCGGCATGCCGACGAAGCGGCGCGCGAGCGCTGGTTCGACGCCGCACTGGCAGCGGCGCAGACGCTGCCGGGTTCGCACGACCGGGCACTCGCGCTGAACGCGCTGTCGGACGTGGCTCCGGCCACTGCGTGGCGCTCGGTGGTGGGCCTGGTGCACCAGTTGCATCCGTCCGAGCAGTGGGCCGCGGTGCCGCTGGTGCCGCGGCTGGCGCAGCTGGGCCTGGCCGATCCAGCGTTGGCACTGGCGCGCGCGCTGCCTGCACCGCTGCGGGCCGGAGCGCTGGCCCGGCTGGCCATGGGCGGAACCGACTGGGCCGCGGCACTGTTGCCCGATGCGATCGACGAGATCTGCGCGCTGCCGCTGGGGCGCTGGCCAATGCTGGAACGGGTGTCGCCGGCCGCACTGCGGCTGCCGCGCGCCGACTCGATCGCGTTGCTCGACAAGGCGCTGCAGCGCCTGTCGCGCCGGCCGCGCCGCGAACTGCTCGCCGATCTTCGAGGCCTGCTCGGTTGGCTCCAGGGCCTGCACGGACCAGGCGTGCTGGTTCAACTGCTGGCCGCGGTGGATGCGGTGCGGCGCCGTTGGCCTTGAAGGTTGGCGGCGAGGGCGGCCGGCCCCGACGCCGGCCAGGAGCGCGGATCGAACACCGGCACCGCGGACACGCGAACCCTGCCGTCGATCGGTGTGGCGTCGAGTGGCGCCAGCGCCGAATCGAGCAGCACGACCTTGTCGAAACGCCAGGTCGCTTCGTCCTTCGGCCAGGGCCTGGATTTACATGCACAGCAGCACGCCGTCACCCTTGGCGCCGCGGCCCGGCCCGGCCCGAGCAAGGGTTGCCGTTGAACAGCACCGTGCCGACACTGTTGTCGATGCTGCCGGGCACGAAGGACGTCACCCCACCGCCGGTGGCGAGGAAGTCACCGGACGCTTGTGGCTGCCCAGTCGGTCGGCGTCGGCTGGATGGCCGCTTCGACCGTGAGCGAGTTCAACACTGACTGAAACGGGTCCAGAGTCAGTTGAACCTGGCGCTCGCGGACTTCGGCCTCTTCAGATGAATCGCCCGGGACGGCGCGTCAGCGCGCGACGAGCCCGGCGACGAGCAGCCGCACTGACTCGAGAAACAGCGCGGCGCGCCGGTACGCGGAATCGGCGTCCGCCGCGTCGAGCGGACGGAACGCAACGTCGGCCTTCGTGCCGTCGCGGCGGCGCAGCCGCACCGCAGGCATGTCCGGCGCGTCCTCCGCCGGCCGCCACTCCACCGCCGCGATGTCGGCGGCTTCGATGCGCCACGGCGGCTGGCCGGGCACGCGGCAGCTCACCGCAAGGTCGCTGACATAGACCACCGCGTCCCGCCACGCGCCGTCGGTCCGGCAGGCGCCGGCGATGAAGGCCTCGCGCAATCGGTCGCCGGGATCAACGGCGACGAAGCTGCGGCGCGCCTCCTCCAACGCAGCCTGCGCCGAGCCCGGCCGAGCCGGGCGCTCCGGCTCGGGCGCTGACGGCGCGTCACCGAAGCGGAAACCTTCCTGCCGTCTCGTGACGAGCTCGGCCTGCACGAGCACGCCGGCCTCGTCGAAGCGCAACCGCAGCTCGCGCCACTCGACTGTCTCTCGGACACCCAGCACGAACCCAGGCGAGCTCACAGGGGCGCCGCCGACGAGCGCGACCCAGTTCACGCCTTCGAGCCGCCGGCCGCTGTCGTAGGCGAACCAGCGATCGCCATCGGCGCGGCGGTCCGGCTCGCCGAGCGCGAGCAGCACCTCGGCCCGCGTCGTACGGCCCTCGACGACGAAGGCCGGCATCGTGTCGCTGACGTTGCCGCGCATGCCCTCGAGCGTGCCGCGCGGCCTAGGGATAGGCGCTACGACGCAAGCGCCGAGCGACGCGGCGGCAAGCAAGGCCGACGCAAGCACGCGCAGGCGCGGCGCCGCCGCTCTCATCGCGTTTCGATCTCGACGAGCGTGTAGCGCTGCAGGACGCCCAGCTCGTCGAAGGCCAGCATCAGGTTGAAGCGGACCCGACTCCAGCCCGCGCCGCCCTTCACGAGCATGTAGCCGCCGTCGTCGCGGCCGAGCCGGTAGGCGAGGATGCGTTCGCCCTCGAAGCTCGCGTTCGGCTCGCCGAGGCGCAATTGCACGTCGGTCCTGCGCGTTGTGCCGAGTTGCAGGAAATCGAGCAGGTCTGCGCGGCCGAGCGGTGGCGAGGCACAGGCGAAGAGCACCACCACAGTGGCGGCTAGCATCCGGCCCGACGTGCCGGGCCGGCAGGACGGCGGGCGTCGCGTCGGCATCGCCACGAAGTCTGGGTCGCGCCGGCAGCCATCGCGTTGACGTCGGTTAAGGCCGCGCCGAATCGACGCCGACAGGCGGGCACATGGGGTTGGAGCAGATTGGCCGGGCCAGACGCGTCTGTTCGAGCGTGCGCTTGCTGGTGGCGAAGCCGGGCATGGCGAAGCCGAGGATGTGGCTGCGAGGCAGGCCTGCCCGGTCCATGGCCTCCGCGCGCCCCAGCAGCGCATGCGTGGAATCCAGGCCGCCCGAAAAGCCAATGACGAGCTTGTCGCACTTCATTGCGGACATCCGCTGCAACAGCGCATGGATCTGGATGTTGGAGATCTCTCCCGGCAGCGGACGTCGCGCTACATGTGGTCGCTGGGCGCGTAGTGAAAGCGTTTCAGCGGACGCTGCAGGTCGAGCGCAAATTCGAGCGGCACTTGACACGTGTAGAGATACGCTGCCACGCAACGAGACGACCGCAGGCTGACGGGTCGGTGTCGGCAATCGGCCTTGCCCGCCGTGATGCTTGGGCTTTCGCACGACGTAATCGGCTTCGAGCGGCTCCAGTCGGCGCGCAATGTCTGCCCCTTGTTCCCGGCCCGACATCGCGGCAGCGACGAAGCGGCGCTGGTCGGAGCGCCGGTGGCCGTGGTTGTGGTTCGCGTAGATCACCGGCACGCCTGCAGCGCGGCAATGCCCGGCCAGCGTCGAGATTCGCGGCGCGATGCACGCGGCCTCGGCCAGCAGCCGTTCGGCATCCGGCAAGTCCCGGCTGCCCAGCATGTCGATGCTGACGAGCGTGCCGCGCGGCCCGTTCAGTGACGAGGATGCCATCGGGATTGCCACGAGATGATGCCTGTCCGAAGCCCAGCCGGCCTGCCGCGTGCGCGACCGGCCCACCGGACGACAGGTGCGGCCTGCCGGGATCTGTCACGCCACGGGAACCCGCCCTTGGAAGCGATGCTGCGCGAGCGCCTGGACGAATTGCGGCGCGCTCGCGCCGGCGTCCGGCTGGGCGCACGCTACGACACCCGCGGCATTGGCCGGCAGACCGAGCGCGCCGAGCAGTGCCCGCCCCGATCCGATCGCCATGATCGGCTTGCCGTGCCGCCATTGCTGCCGCACGAAATCCAGTGCCAGCGGCTCGGCGGACAGCGTTTTCGCGGCCGCGTCGCCACACGGAATGACCACCGCATCGAACAGCACCCCAGGCGCATTCTCGAGCGAACGATCGGCGCTCAGTGCGCTACCGTCGGCGGCGATCAGCGTGCCCACGCGGGGCGCGACCAGATGCGGCACCGCGCCCTCGCGCAGCAGGCTGAGCACCACCGCGTTCAGGCTTTCGACGTCGGTGCCCTCTGCCACCAGGAAGGCCACCTGCCGGCTGCGCACGCCGAACTGGCCGGGATGTGCAGTCAGCGACAGCGCCGGCGATCGCTCGACTTCCGGTTTCGGCGGCGACGCAAGCACGCGCGGCAGTGCCTCGGGCAACGGATCCATGCCCAGCCCGCGGGCGACCTGCGCCGCCAGGGCTTCGGAGGCGTTGCGAAGCGATGCCACCATGCGCTCGCGCACCGCGGGTACCGTGACCTTGCTCAACTCGAACCGGAACGCGGCCGCGATGTGCTCGCGCTCCCAATCGGTCTGGCTGTCGTAGAACAGCGCCGCCTGCGTGTAGTGATCGGCAAACTTCTCGGGCTTGCCGCGCAGCTTCTCGCCCTCGAGCGGCTGCGGAAAACTGATGAAGCCGCGTGCGCCGGCCTGGTGCGGGCAACCGGCCCCCAGCGAGTTGGGTTCGTACGCCACGCGGCCGCGATGCAGCGTCTGGCGGTGCATGCCGTCGCGCTGGTTGTTGTGCACCGACGCGAGCGGCGCGTTGATCGGGATCTCGTGGAAATTCGCACCGCCGAGCCGGCTGATCTGTGTATCGACATACGAATGGATGCGCCCGGCAAGCAGCGGGTCGTTCGAGAAGTCGATACCCGGGATCACGTGCGCGGCACAGAACGCCACCTGCTCGGTTTCGGCGAAGAAGTTGTCGGGGTTGCGGTCCAGCACCATGCGGCCGACGATGCGCACCGGCACCAGTTCCTCGGGCACGATCTTGGTCGGATCCAGCACGTCGAAGCTGAATCCTTCGGCCTGCGCTTCGCTGAAGACCTGGAGCCCCAGGTCCCATTCGGGACAGGCGCCGGCCTCGATCGCCTCCCACAGGTCGCGGCGATGGAAATCGGCATCGGCACCGGCGATCTTCACCGCCTCGTCCCAGACAAGAGAGTAGGCGCCTTCGCGCGGCTTCCAGTGGAACTTGACGAAGCGACTGCCGCCTTGCGCGTCGACGAGCCGGAACGTGTGCACGCCGAAGCCTTCCATCATCCGGTAGCTGCGCGGGATGGCGCGGTCAGACATTGCCCACATCATCATGTGCGTGGACTCCGGACTCAGCGAGACGAAGTCCCAGAACGTGTCGTGCGCGGTTGCGGCCTGCGGCATGCCGTGGTGTGGTTCCGGCTTCGCTGCGTGGATCAGGTCGGGAAACTTCATCGCGTCCTGGATGAAGAACACCGGCATGTTGTTGCCCACCAGGTCCCAGTTGCCTTCGTCGGTGTAGAACTTGACCGCAAATCCGCGCACGTCGCGCGCGGTGTCGATCGAACCACGCTCGCCGGCCACGGTCGAGAAGCGCACGAACACCGGCGTGCGCTTGCCCGCTTTCTGCAGCGGGGAGGCGCACGTCAACTCCGGCACGGCCTGCGTGCATTCGAAGTAGCCGTGCGCACCCGATCCACGCGCATGCACGATGCGTTCGGGAATGCGTTCGTGGTCGAAGTGCGTGATCTTCTCGCGCAGGATGAAGTCCTCGAGCAGCGCCGGCCCGCGCAGCCCGGCCTTCAGCGAGTTCTGGTTGTCGGCGATCGCCACGCCCTGGTTGGTCGACAGGACCCTCCCGAGGTTGTCGGCGCGCACACGACCGAGGTTTCCGCGCACCTCGTTCGCGCCGGCGTCGGGCGTCCCGGCGGTCTTGGCGCTGGCGTTCTTCTCGCTCAGCGTGCTCGCCGAGACGGCCCCGCCGCCATGCGGAACATGGGCACCTTCGCCGGGCGCGAGCGCCGCGTCGCGCCCGTGGTCGTGCAGCTTGTGACCGGCGCTGCGCTGCGCAGCGGCCAGGCGGTTCAACGCATCCGCAAGGGCCCGCTGCGGCTCGGTCGCACCGGCCAGCGGGTTCAGCGAGACGGCGTCAGACCGCTCCGGCGACGCCACCGCCGAGGGCTGGGATGGCGATGCCGCCGACGCGGCGGCGGTTGTGGTGTCGGACTTGGAATTCGACCGATTCGAGGCGGGCGTTGACATGGGCGAGGCTCCTGTGATCAAAAGCATCGCCGGCAATCGATGTTCCCGGCGGTCCGGGACGCCGCCCACGGGCGTGGCCGTCAACGCGGCTGCGTGATCAGCGCATCGATCGCGGCGAGGAACCGCGCAAAGTCGATCGGCTTGGTCCAGTAGTCGTCGAAGCCGGCGGCCCGGGCGCGATCGATGTCCTCCGGCATGGCGTTGGCCGACAGTGCAATGCAGCGCACGTTGCCCAGCGTCGGCTCGAGGCGCACGCGCCTGAGCACCTCCAGACCGTCGAAATCCGGCAGCTGCATGTCGATCAGCAGCACGTCGGGACGGGTCTTGCGCGCGGCTGCCACGCCGTCGCTCCCCGTCTGCGCCGTCCGCAGCCGCACGCTTTCGCGGGAGGACAGCGCCTGCTCCATCAAGACGAGGTTCACCAGGTTGTCCTCGATGTAGAGGACCTCGAGCGGGTCGGGGCTGTCGCCGGCCGCATCGGTGGCCACCGGCTCGCGGCTCCTGCCGGGGTGCGCTGCGACGCCTTCCGGCGGTGCATCGAATGGAGCGGGCGCGCAGCTCGCCGCGTCTTCGGGGCCGGGGGGCAGCCAGACGCGGAAGTCGCTGCCTTCTCCCAGTCTGCTGCTCACCTCCAGCCGGCCGCCCATGCGCTCGAGCAGCCGCTGCGCGATGTTCAGGCCGATGCCGGTGCCGGGAATGCCTTCACGCTCGGCACCCAGCCGGTTGAACGGCTCGAACATCCGCGAGAGCTGCTCGGCCGTCAGGCCGCGGCCGGTGTCGCGAACGCTCAGCACGCACCAGCGATCGTCGGGCTGCGGCACCAGCGACAGCGTCACCGTTCCCCCGGGCCGGTTGTACTTGACCGCGTTCGACAGCAGGTTGACCAGCACCTGGCGCAAGCGGCGCGCGTCGGCACGCACGTTGGCATGGGCGTTCTCGAGCACGATCGCAATGCCTGCGGCCCGGGCCTGGGGAACGACCCAGCGACGGCTCTCCTCGAGCACCGTGGCGAGATCGACGGAACGTTCCTCCAGCGTGTCCTGGCCCGACTCGATTGCGACCAGGTCGAGCATGTCGTCGATGAGCGCCAGCAGGTGCGTTCCGGCGCGGTGGATGTGCTCGACGCGCTGGTGCTGCCTGGCATCGAGCGGCGCGTGGCGATCGGCGAGCAACAGTTGCGCGAAGCCCAGCACCGCGTTCAACGGCGTCCGCAATTCGTGGCTCATGCGTGACAGGAACTCGGTCTTGGCGGCACTCGCCCGTTCGGCGGCCTCCTTGGCCAGGCGCAGCTGTTCGCGGTGCGCGACGTCGGTCACGTCCCGGAGGATGCCGACCATGCGCCGCGATGACTGGCCCGCACCCCGCCCCGCGCGCACGTTCAGCTCGTGATGACGCACCTCGCCGGCGGTGGTCACGATGCGGTAGCGCATCGCGAGCGGAAGGCCGGTGGCGATCGCCCGGTCGAGCGACGCGCGCACCCGCCGCAGATCGTCCGGATGGATCCGCCGTTCGATGAGTTCCACTTCCACGCCGGGTTCTTCGTCCGGCTGCGCCCCTCGATCCGCCTCGAAGAGCCTCTCCGCCAGCGCATCGAGCTTCACTCGGCGTGCACCGACGTCCCAGTCGACGAGGCCGATGTCCGCTGCGGCGGCGGCCATGTCCCATCGCTCGCTGCTCTCGCGCAGCGCCTTTTCGCTCGCGGCCTGGCGCCGCAGCGAGCCGGTCGTCAGCAGCGAGCTGACCAGCGCCAGCAGGGAGCCGGCCACCAGGGTGCTCCCCAGCACGACACCCTGGGTCAGGCGCGCAGCAACGCCGAGGCTGTCCGAGAAGCGACGTTCGAGTTCCGACAGTCGGTCGTTCACCTGCTGCAGCCGCGCCGACAGCGACCGGATTTCGCCAGACTCCCGGTCGCCATCGCGCACCAGGGCATGCAGGCGGTCGGCCAGGCTCGTCAGGTTGGCAATCTCGCGATCGCCTTCCGCCCAGATCGAGATGGCGGTGTCCATCGGTGCGAATCCGCCGAAGTGGCGGTACAGGCGAATCAGTGCACCGATGTCGTCCGGGTGGTTTCCACCTTGCAGGAAGCCGGCGCGAGCGCGCTGCAGGTCGGGGTCCGGCCGATCGAGTTCGGTGCGGGCCTGCCGGTCGCCGAGCGGGATCGCAATGGCCGCCCGATACTTCCGAAGATCGCTTTCGGAGCCGCTGTCGACATAGCGTTCCAAATACAGGATGGCATCCTTCTGCGACTTCGAATAGAGGCTTTCGCCGGTCGCGTAGGCGCGCACCGCCGCCAGTATGTCGATCGTGGCCACCTCCAGCGCACACAACAGCACGAGCGCGCCGAGAAACGGCACGATCGTCCGCCACCGGGTCCAGCCGAAGACTCGATCGGAACGCTGCAGGTGGGGCACGGTAGGCTCCGGAAGTGGGTGGCGGATCCGGCGGTTCGGCACGATGCACACATCGACGCAGACCCACGCACCGATGGTCGAGTGACCCTGTTGCGGTCAGGCGTAAGTCTCCAGCGAGGATCTGCGTCGCGGTTCCTGCAGGAATTCATGCACCGCTGGTTGCTTCGTACCTGCCGACCGGATCGGCACATGCCGTGGAAGGGGCGAGCCCATGGGTACGGCGATTGCCGGATACGGCAGCCCATCCACCTCGTCAGCCCAACTGCAATCGGGCACGGGCGCGCCGGCGGTCTCGGCCGGGCCAGCGGTCCACGCGGTCGGGTCGGCACATGGACGACGCAACACCGAAAGGATTCGACATGAGTCAGCACGAACATGGCCGCCGCGAAAGCGGCAGGAACGATGAAGAACGATACGGCTCGCAAGGCGACGCACGCGAGCACCGCCAGCAGGGGCAACACGAGCAGAGCCAAGCCGGCCAGCGCACGCGAGCTGGCAGCAACTACGGCGATGAGAACCGCCAGCAAACCGGTTCCTACGGCGGCTACGGCGGCGCACAGGCCGGCCAGCAAGGGGGGTATGGGAACTTCGGCCGCTCCGATCAGCAGGACGCGTTCAGCCCGTCGGGTGGTTCGCAGCAGGGGGGCTGGCAGGGCGAAAACGAGTACGGCCAGGGACGGTCGACCCCCGCCCGATACGGCACGGGCGGCAGCGGGGAGTTCGGCCAGCCAGGTGACCGCGGCGACCGGAGCTCGCAAGGCGGCGCCGGCTACGGATCGCAGGGAAGCAGCGGCCACAGCCCACAAGGCTACGGCTCGCAGGGGGACGCCGGCCGCTGGGGTGCCCAGAGCCATAGCGGCCAGGGGTCGCAAACCGGTGCCGGCGGCGAGCATGGGCAGAACGAATTCCAGCACGACCCCGAGTATCACCAGTGGCGCACCGAGCAGATGCGGCAGCTCGACGACGACTACCGCAATTGGCGCAAGGATCGCTACAAGAAGTTCGCGGACGAGTTCAACATGTGGCGGTCCCAACGGGCCGGCCAGAATCAGGGCAGCCAAGGCAGCCAGGGCAGTTGCGGTTCGAGCGGCAGCCAGAGCGAAACGCGGTCGGGTGACACGTCGTCCGACTCCGGGTCGCACGAACAGACGGGCTCGTCGACGCCTGCTTCGTCGTCCAAGAGCAAGTGATTCCCGGCGGGCCGCGGATCGTGCAGGCGGAACGCGGCCCGATGCCGACCTCACGCTGCCGGCCGGTGCAGGCGGCACCGGGCGGCGCATGACGGCGCGGCCTCGACCTGGGACGGTCACTCCCTCCGCGGGTACCGGGGTCATGGCGGTGTCCGCGCCGACGACGGCCAGCGGGCCGCACACGTAGGGAGCATGTACATGGGCAGATGGCGGGTGTGCGCTTCCGACGGATCCCGGCTTCGGCGCCCTCCGCTTCGGCCCTCGGCGGCTACACGCAGCACAAGCGCCGCCTCGCCGTTCCAGATCACCGCGCCGGCCGCGCCCCCGGCGACGGCGGTCGCACCGCCGACGGCCCCGGAGTCGATGCGGCGGGGGGACGCGCCGCCGATCGCGTCAAGCACATCCAGGCCGCTGGCCTTGCGCGCGCTGCTGTTGATCGCGATCGTGTTCCTGCTGAAGGCAGCCCAGCCGGTGGCGCTGCCGATCACGGTCGCCATCGTTCTCACCTTCGTGCTGGCGACGCCCTTGCGGTGGCTGCGTCGCCTGCATGTGCCTGACGCGCTCGGCGCGGCGATCCTGGTCGGCGCCCTGATCGGCAGCGGCGCGCTTCTCGGGAGTTCACTGGCCGGCCCGGCCACTCAGTGGTGGCAGCGCGCGCCGAGCACGCTGCAACAGGTCGTCACGCAATGGGAAAGGCTGCGCAGCACGCTGTCGCCGTTCCGACGGCCGCCGCTGGCCGGCCCGGTACCGGCGGCAGGTAGCGCCACCGGTGCGAGCCGCGGGACCCCGGCCGCGCCGCCGCCCGATCCGATCCGGGACAAGATCGCCAGCGAAGGCATCACATTGACCGGCGTGGTGCTGGGCAGGACACTGTCGTTCGGTGCCGCGGCCGCAGCGACGATGATCCTGCTGTACTTCCTGCTGGCGTCGGAACATTGGCTGGTCACGCGCACCGTGGAGGCGCTGCCGAGCCGGCGGTTGCGCGCCCGCGTGTTGTCGGCCGTGCGGGCGGCGCAGCGTGAAATCGGGCACTTCCTGTCGACACTGGCCCTCGTAAATGCCGGTGTCGGCATTGCCACGGGCCTCGCGACCTGGTCGCTGGGGCTCGCCAGCCCGTTGTTGTGGGGAACGCTCGCTGCAGCGCTCAACTTCGTCCCCTACATCGGGCCGGTGGCGATGGCGTCCATGTTGCTGCTCGCCGGCATGCTGAGTTTCGACAGCGCCGGTGCGATGCTGGCGCCCGCCTGCGCATTCGTGGCGATCCACGCGACTGAAAGCAACCTGGTGTCGCCGTGGTTCATTGCGCGGCGGCTGGCGCTGAGCCCGTTGTCAGTGTTCATCGGTGTGTTGTTCATGGCGTGGCTGTGGGGGCTCGGCGGCGCGGTGATCGCTGTGCCGATGCTGCTGGGACTGCGCTGCGCAGCGCGACGTACCCGCTCGTTGCGACTGCTGCGCTTCTACCTCGAAGGTGGCGGCAACGATGCGCCGACGCTTGCGTCGCTGCTGCGTGCACGACGGCGCACGGCGCCGGCGCTCGAACGCGCGGCGGTACCACCGGGCCCGTCCGGAGTCCGCTGACGCACCGCCGGCGCGTCGGGTGCAGCGGCAACCACCGGTCGGTGACGCGCCGGCCCCACGGCGTGAGTGCACAGCCCGGCTCCGCCGGGTCGTCATGCAGTGGCAGCGGCTCCACGAGCAACCCGCGTCGCGGCCGGCGAAGCATGCAGTGGCGACGCCGCGACGGCCCGAGCGGGAGGCGAGTCGTGCAGCCGCCAGTGCATCGCCACGTCGCCCAGCGTCACAGGTTGTCGGTGCTGCAACTCGGCTCGCAACCAACGGAGCCAATCGGTGCACCTGACGTGTTGCGCGGCCAGCGAAGGATGCAATTCCAGCCGGACGATCGCGCCGATGCCGGACTCGTTGCCGCGCCCGTCGCCGTTCAACGGACCGGTGAGGTCGCCCACGCCGCCCCACGCGTCCCTGCCGGGGATTGACGCGGTCGGCCAGACGCCCTGCCCGGGGTCGTACCACGTCGCACAAGGCAGAACTCGCGTGCCGGGAAGCAGGTGGAGGCACCGGCGGGTGCAGGTATAGGCAAAGTCATGCCAGCGCAATGCCTGCCAGGCCGCTCCATTCAACGCCCAGCCAGGTGCGACGAAACCCTGCAGCGGAAGTCGCAGTTCGTGGAACCAGCGCACGCCGGCCGTCAGTCGGCGCGTGGCCTCGGGAAGTTCCAGCGCGGCAAATTCCTCGGCTCCGGCGGCCGCGGCCGGGCGTGCCCACCAACGGGTCCAGCCATCGCCCTTGGATTCCGACCGACGCTGAACCGCCGGAGCATCGTGTGCATACCCATGCAGCGCGATCTCGTCGCCGGTCTCGGCACGCCGGCACAGCCAGTTCTCGAACGATGCACAGCGAGGCTGACATTGCAGCCGGGGAACTGCGAGCAAGGTCATCGGCAATGGGTGCACCGCATCGGCGATGCGATCGGCGATCCGCTCGCAGGCATTGCGCGAGCTGGGCGCCACTGCATGAAGGACGACGCACAGCGCGGGAATCATGCAGAGGCTTCCGACCGAGTCAGTGCACGGCGATCGCGCACGGAAGTGGGAACCGGCGGCATCGGGCTGTGTCCGCGACATGTCGAACGCATGGTCGGGCCGCAGACGTTCAGGGAGCCGGCCGCGACCCGCTCGTCAACGTGGCGCACTGTGCTACCGCCTGCGGCGCCGGACCGGCTTCGACGCACTGCGCCGCGCGGTCCCAGACGCGCCGCGCCGCCTTCAATTGCTCGGCCGAAATGCGCGGTGCGGTTGGAAGTGCCATCGAGTCGTGGCAAGGGTTCGCGACTTCCGGCTCTTGCGCGTCGATAGGCTGCGGGGTCGTTTCTGTCGGGTGCTCGTTCATCGATGACGCTCCTGAAACTCCAGGGCGCCCACTTGGCAAGCGGTGTTCCCGGCCGCCTGACCGTCGCGCGCGGTGCGCGCTGCAAGCCGGACTCCAGGCGATCGACGACGTGAAGCGTGATTCCGCCCCGGCGAGTGAGGCCGGGGCGGCAACTCACCGCCGCACAGTCGCAGTGCCGTAAGACCTTCCGCTTCGTTGCACGAATTACCAATGAGAGAGCTGTACCCCGGCGACGACGTCGAACAGCCCGGGCACGGCCGTTGCCGACGCTGCGCACGGTGTCAGTCGCGCCGCGGCAAGGCGCATCCGACACGGTTTCCACCACGACACAGGAGAAGCACCATGATCAGCACACTCCAGCGCCTGGCTGGCATCACGTTCGCCTGCGCGGCAATCGCCGGCACGGCCCAAGCCCAGGGCTCGCCCGGAGCCGCAGACGCCGGTCAACCCGGCTCGTCGGGCACCGTCGGCAGGCCGGCGGTGCCGATGACCTCGGCATCCGGCGCCGGCATGGCGGCGAGCGCCACATCCGACGGCAGCAGCAGCGCCGCTGATGCCGCGCGCGTCGGCGGCAACGGCCCGAACAGCACGACCACCAGCGGCACAGGCGGCCTCGGCGGCACGAGCAGCGGTGCCACCGGGGCGAGCGCCCCGAGCGCAGCAACCCGCGCCCGGGGGGGCGATGACGCAACGGCCGGTACCGGGGCGGGACGGGCAGCAGGCACCGCCGCGATGGGCCGCGCCGGCGCCACGGTCCCGGGCAGCGACGGCAGCGCCGCGACGCGTCGCCCGCCGCGCCAAGACCGCCACTGACTCCATTCCCCCGCCGCGGTCGGGCGCGGATCGGCGTGTACATGCAACGGGAACGCCATGCAGGAGATCGCAATGGACCAATCGCCAAGCTGCCTCCCGGACGAACGCGGTGACATCCGGCTCACCGGTCTTGCGACAACGGACGATCACGAACACGCCGCCCCGCCTGGGCACGCCGGCACCGCCGCTCCCGCCAGCCGCGCCCCCACCGCCCCTGCAGCCGCCGCCCGTTCCGCCACGCCCCGCGTCTTGAACGTCGGCAGCCACCCGAGGAGTGATCATGAAAGGCACCTCTATAGCCTGGGCGATCGCGTTGGCCTGTGCCGGTTGCCACACCGTTCCGCCGACATCGCCTGATGTGGAAGCCGCCCGCGCAACGATCGAGCGCGCGCAGGGCGATGCGCAGGCCGCCCGGGCCGGGGCCGTGGAACTGGAGCGCGCACGGCAGGCGCTGCGGCGAGCCGAGTCCGTCTGGGCCGACGATCGCGACGAGGTGCAGACACGCCACTTCGCGTACCTCGCCTCGCAGCGTGCCGGCATGGCGGTGGCGATGGGCGAACAGGCGGCCGCCGATGAGCGGCTGCAACGAGCCGGCGTCGAGCGCGAGCGCGTGAGGCTGGAGGCGCGCACGCGGCAGGCAGAGGCCGCGCAGGCGGCGGCCAGCAGCGCGCTGAACCAGGCCGACCAAGCGCGCCAACAGGCCGCTCGGCAGACCGACCGTGCCAATGCGCTGTTGCACGACCTGCAGGCGCTGCAGGGGCGGGCGACGCCCCAAGGAATGGTGGTGACACTGCCCGACATGCTGTTCGAGTCGGGACGCGCCGCATTGAACGGCGGGGCGCGACGCGGCATCGCGCGACTGGTGGCAGTGATGCAACAGCATCCCGAACGAAGGGTGCGGGTCGAAGGATTCACCGACAGCGTCGGCTCCGAGGAATTCAATCTCGACCTGTCGCGCCGCCGCGCCGAAGCGGTGCGTGCTGCGCTGGTGGATGCGGGCATCGAGACCGCACGCATCGAGGTCCAGGCGCGCGGCGAGGCCGAGCCGGTCGCCGACAACGCCACGGCCTCGGGCCGCCAGCAAAATCGACGCGTCGAGGTGTTGTTCTCCGACGAGCGCGGCAGGTTCGCCTGACGCTGCTCCGCCGTACAGCAGCGGTCAATGCGCCGCTTGATCGCCCGCGTGCGCAGCTACGGGCCCGGCGACGTGGCACAGCAGGATGCGCTCTGTGAGCTGATGCGGGCGGTGATGCATCACGTGGCCGACGAGGAGACGATGTTGCTGCCCGCTGCCGAACGTCACCGCGCGCGCGGCATGCCGGCACTCGGCGCCCGCATGGTCGAACGCCGGTTCCAACTGTCGCGCCCGCACGCGACGCTTGCCGCCGTGGACATGGTGCGGTCCACGCCAGGCGGGCAAGACGACTACACGGTCATGGCCGTGCCGGCGATCGACCACGAACGTGTGCATCGCGTGATCGCCGTTCAGATCCATAACCGGGAGTGGCTCGCCTTGCAGTCGCAGACGCTGCCGATGGTCGTCGGCGTGGTGACGATCACGGCCACGGCGACGGGTTCGGGCGCCCTCTTCGCCCGGCGCCTCACCCGGGCGCTGAATCGTCTGGCAGACGTGGCCACCCAGGCACGGACACGCGCGAGGAGGCGCAGCGGGCGAACCACCGCAAGGATCGGTTCATCGCCTTGGTGGCCCACGAATTGCGAAGCCCATTGAACGCGATGTCGACCGCCGTTGCCCTGCTGCAATCTCGCCACACGACGCCTGCCGCGCAGGATCGCGCCCAGGAATTCCTCGGGCGACAGGTCAATCAGATGGCAACATTCGTCAACGACCTTGTCGAATCGACCCGCACGAAGAGCGGCATGCCCACCGTGCCGCGTGCGGAGCTCGGGTTGGACGATAGCGTGCGATTGGTGGTGGCCCACTTCGGGGATGCCGACAAGTTCGCGCATCTCAGATGGTCGGTGGCGCTCGAACCGGTCGTCGTGCCAGGTGACGCACGACGGCTGGAGCAAGTGGTATCAAGCAGATCGGCCGCGGACTCTGCCTGAGCGCGGTGCGCGGATGGATCGAATGGCACGGCGGCCACGTGCGCGCAACCAGTGACGGGCATGGGCACGGGATGTGCGTGGACGTGTGGCTGCCGGCCGTGACGGCCGCTGGGCCAGTCAGCCGTCCCACTTGAAAGACTTGCGGCAACCGACTGATCCCATGTTCGACCGCGCGTCGAGCCGAGAAAGCGTTGCCGCCCGACGATCGCTTCCGGCATCGCCGTCGTTCAACCGTGGCGCGCCCGCTCGCCGTCGCGCAGCGCCCGGATCTGGCCGTGGTTGCGCATCACGCCGAGCAACTGGCGTTCCACGATCGACCGCACGTCTGCCGGCAGCGCATCGCCCTCCAGGGCGCGGCGATAGCGCGCGAGCGCGGCGTCCTCGCCACGCTCGCACTCTTCCAGCATCGAGAGATCGCTGTGGCCGGTCAGGGCTCCTTTCAACGAGACCCAGCCGCGATGGAGTGCACCGCTGGCGGTGCCGCTGGTCTCGGGGTCACCGCCGTAGGCAGTCACGACGCGACGCAGCTCGGCCGCGGCCGCCGCGCACTCCTGCGCGCGGGCGTCGAACACCTGCTTGAGCGAGGGCGCGCTCGCGTGTTCGGCGCATGAGCGGAAGCCGAACTCTCCGTCCTTGCAGGTCTCGATGAGTGTGTTGACGGTGTCGATGGTGTCGTGTCGGTCCATGTCGATCCTCATTGGGGGTTGGGTCTGAAGGGGCTCCGCTTGGGGGACGCTTGGCCACCCGTTCGCGCGGTGCAAGGTCCGTCGAGTCGGCAATCGCCATGCCGTCGTCGCCTCACCGACCGGGGCACGCCACGTGCCTGCAACCGATGCGGCAATGCGCCGCGCCGCCGACGGATCGCCGTCGACGGAACGCCCTCTCCTGCCGCCGGAAGCCACGCCAATGCACGACGCCACCTCCCTTCCCTTCCGCTCGTTCTGGATGGCCGGTTTCGAAGGCGCGGACCATCGCAACGGCGAGGGCGATGCGCTCGACATGTCGGCCCGCACCGGCCACGCCGATCGCCTCGACGACGACTATGCGGCCGCCGCCGCCCACGGCCTTCGCACCCTGCGTGAAAGCATCGGTTGGCGACTGGCCGAACCGGCGCAGCGGCGATACGACCTCGGCCGCGTGCGACGCGGACGCCGGCGCGCTTGCCGCCAGCCGGCCGGACTGGCAGTTCGTGCTGGTCGGCCCCGCCGGAGGCGCTCGCACGTGCGCGACGCCCCAACATCCACTGGCTGGGCGAACAGCCGGCCGAGCAGTTGGCGGATTTCGTGGCGGGCTGGGATCTGGGGTGCTGCCGCTCACCGTCGGGCCGTCGACGTGGCACCAGGTTCCGCCACTCGTCGCGAACTGCCTGGCCGCAGGCGTGTCGGTCGTCGCCACCGCATTGCCCGACATTTCGGCGCTGTATGGCGACGCGGTCTGCTGCACAGCCGACGCGGCGGGCTTCGCCGCGGCCTGTGCACGGCGCGTGGTGGATCCAACCGGTGCAGCCGCCATGGCAGCAAGCGCGCGCCCTCCCCGCTGGGAGACGATGGCCAGCGGCCTGCAGCGCCGCCTGGCGGCGACTGCCCCGCGCCGACACGCCGCGTCGCCCGGCAGGGCACTGTCCGACCGCGTCGAAGCCGCGTAGGTCGGCACCGGTGTCGGCGTGCACGAATCCGGCCAGCCGCGCACGGGAATGCGGATTGCTCCAGCGCCCATCGTCGGCCTTTGGACCATTGCCGTGCGCATTTGCTACGTCACCGAGACCTATCCGCCGGAAGTCAATGGTGTCGCGCTGACCGCCGCGCGGGCGGTGGCGCACCTTCGCGAGCGCCTGCACCAGGTGCTGCTGATCCGGCCACGCCAGCCGGGAGAGCTGCGACACGACGACCTCAACGAATGGCGCACGGCCGGCATCCCGATTCCAATGTATCGCTCGCTGCGCTTTGGACTGGCCACGCAGGAAGCGATCCGCCGGCGCCTCCGGCGTGCGCGGCCCCAGGTCGTTCACGTCGCGACACCCGGGCCGCTGGGACGGGCCGCCTTGCTGGCCGCCCGTTCGCTGGAACTCCCGGTGACCACCGATTTCCGCACGAACTTCCACCTGTACAGCCACTACTACGGCTGCGGCTGGCTGGATCCGTGGATCGGCCGCTACCTGCGCGACTTCCACAACCTCGGCAGCACCACCTTCGCGCCGACACGCGCGCTGCGGGCCCGGCTGTGCGACCACGGCTTCACGCACGTCGAGGTGCTCGGACGCGGCGTGGACACGCGGCAGTTCGATCCGGCGCACCGCTGCGCGGGGCTGCGTGCATCGTGGGGCGTGAGGGACCCGGGCGACCGCGTGCTGTTGTACGTCGGCCGGCTGGCGCCCGAGAAGAACGTCGATCTCGTGCTGCGATCCCATGAGATGCTGCGTTGCCTGCTGCCCGGCACGCGGCTGGTGATCGTCGGCGACGGGCCGGCGCAACGCGCGCTCCAGGCGCGTTGCCCTCAAGCCCGGTTCACCGGCCTGCTGCGTGGCCACGCGTTGGCCGAACACATTGCCAGCGCTGACCTGATGCTGTTCCCGAGCGAGAGCGAGACCTTCGGCAACGCCACGCTCGAAGGCATGGCGGCCGGGCTGGGCGTCGTCGCCTTCGATGCCGCCGCTGCCGGCGAATACATCCGCGACGGCATCGACGGCTGGCTGGCCCCTCCCGGCCAGCCCAGCCGCTTCATCGACCAGGTCGTGCGCGCGGCAATGGCCCCGGAGGCCGAACTGCAGGCCGTTCGGGATCGGGCGCGCGCGCAGGCACTGCTCGCCGGATGGGAGGGCGTTCTCGACGAGTTCGCTCGCCGCCTCGCGATACAGGCCGCGTGCGCGCACGAGAGCGTCGCGACGGCGTCGGCACTGACATCGTGAACCGTGTCGAAGCGGGCCTGCGCTGATCCGGAAACCTGAGGGAGCAACGCCGATGTGCGAAATCGTGATGGCTGTGGCGATCCCGCAGACCGTATCGATCTGGATCGGCTGAGCTGCCCCCCGTTTTTCGTCTTCCAGGCGCCGATGGTTAGCATCGAGACCTGAAGGACGAGAAGTGAAGAAGATACCGAAGCAGGAGTACACGGCCGAGTTCAAGGAGCAGGCCGTCAAGCACGCCCAGGCGGTGG
>JBGAMJ010000072.1:0-25032 GCA_044223035.1 Piscinibacter sp. | reverse complement strand
GACGAGGTGCGTGGTGCCGTGCCTTCGCTGCCGCGCGAACAACGCTCGCTGTCGGCGCTGACCTGGGCGGTGATGCACGCAGGGCTTCCTGCTGGAGCGCCACAACGTGTTCTTCGACGACGACTACGCGTCCGGAGTTCAGCGACATCTTCCGCGACCGTGCCGCCCCGGCGCGGCACCGTCTATGTTCGCGCGCAGGACCGCGGCGCCGCGACCGGCCCGTCGGCGCGGAGCGCCTGCTGTGCCTCGTCAACGCGCCCGCCGACGGCGACCGGCGCGCCTTCGACGCCCTGGAGACCGACCCATGCGAACAACGCAGCCTCGACTTGCTGAGCCGGTGCGGCCTGCAGATCGAGATGACGCCGACCCGGGTGCAGCGCTCCACGCCGCACGACTTTCACCGCCTCTTCCCGGCCAGTGGCGGCGCGCTGTACGGCCAGGCGACGCACGGCTGGATGTCCTCGTTCCGTCGCCCGTCGTCGACCAGCGGCGTGCCGGGCCTGTACCTGGCGGGCGGGGGCGTGCATCCGGGACCGGGGGTGCCGATGGCGGCGCTGTCGGGGCAACTGGCGGCCGCGACGCTGATGGCGCACCTCGATTCGACCAGCCGGTCGCGCCGGGTGCGTATCTCTGGTGGTACGTCGACGCCCTCAGCGACGACGGCCGCCATGCCCTGACCCTCATCGCCTTCGTCGGCAGCGTCTTCTCGCCCTACTACGCCTGGGCGCTGCGCGCGACCTGCAGACGTCGGCCGACGACCATTGCGCGATCAACGTGGCGCTGTACGGCGACGCCGCGCGCCGCTGGACCATGACCGAGCGCAGCCGCGCAAGCGTGACGCGCGACCTGCACGAGTTCGTCGTCGGCCCGAGCCGGCTGCACTGGGACGGCGTCGCTGACCATCGACCTCGACGAGGTCGGCATCAGCGCGTGGCGCGGCCGCGTGCGCGTCTGGCCGCGCGGGCTGTCGACCTTCGCCACGGCGCTCGACGACGGCGACCGCCACCGCTGGGGCCCGATCGCGCCGTGCGCCCGCGTCGAGGTCGACGCTCGACCGGCCGGGCGCGCGCTGGAGCGGCGACGCCTATCTCGACTCGAACGAAGGCGACGAGCCGATCGACGGCCCTTCACCGAGCTGGGACTGGTCGCGCGCCCGCGCTCAGCGACGGGAGCACCGCCGTGATCTACGACCTGCGGCAGAAGTCGGGCGTCGAACGCGTCATCGCGCAACGCTTCGCGCGGACGGCCGCGAGCCGTTCGAGGCACCGCCGAGGCAGAAGCTGCGCGCTCGATGTGGCGCATCGAGCGGCACCTGCGCAACGGGCCGGGGCCCCGCCCCGCGTGCGGCAGACCCTGGAAGACACGCCCTTCTACGTGCGCTCGCTGATCGACGCGCAGCTGCTGGGCGAAACGGTCACCTCGGTGCACGAGACGCTGGACCTGCCCCGTCTGGTGGCGCTCGACGCGGCTGATGCTGCCGTGGCGCATGCCGCGGTGAAATGAAGGAGGAACCCGACGATGAACCGCCCGAAACAGCCCTGCCCTGAACCGCCTGGTCCAGGCCGCTCAACTCGTGGCCGCCGGCGCCGGCGCGGTCTGGAGTTTCGACTTCGGCATGCAGATCAGCGGCCTGCCGCTGGGCGTACTGCTCGCCGCCAATGGCGCCTTCTTCGGCGCCATCATGGTCGGCTTCGTCGCCGACCTCGGGCTGCGCCGTCGGCGAGGCGACCCAGGCTCGTCGCGGGCCTGAACTACGCCGCAGGCAGGGAAGGGCATGGCGCACCGTCGCCTGGGGTCGCGCTCGTCATCGCGGTTCCAGCGGCTGAACTGGCCCCACAGCCAGAACACGACCCAGAGCACCCAGAGAATGAACAGCAGGTAATGGCATCTTCATGACGATCTCCTCGAGTTCTTCAGTGAACGGTCGGCGTGCGGCCGCGCGTGGCTGGCTGCCGATCAGGACGCCCATCGCCACCATGGTGGCCAGGAGCAGCGCGATCTCCACGCCGTAGACGACAGCATAGCCCGTGGCCGGCACCGCGAGCGCGCTGCCGAAGATTCCCTGGCGCGCCAGCGCGGATATCACGTCGCGCAGGATGCCGCCGATGGCCACGGCGACCCCGGAGGCCGTGGCCTGCACCGCGCCCCAGGCGCCGAGCGCGAGGCCGGCCTGCTCTTCGGGCGCGCTCTGCATCGTCGCGGTCAAGGTGCCGTGGCTGAAGATGCCGCCGCCCAGGCCGATCATCAGCACGCCAAACGCGAACAGCGGCACCGAACCCATCGGCGCGGCCAGTATCACCGCGCAGAAGGCCGGGATGCCCAGCAGGGCACCGCCGGCGGCCATGCGGAAGGGGATCGGCACCGCGGCCGAGCACCCCCGAGGCCCAGCCGAATCCGATCAGGCCGCCCGCGGCCAGCGTGGCGGTCAGCGAGGTGGTGCTGCCCACGCTCATGCCGAGCACCTGCCCGCCATAGGGCTCGAGCAGCACGTCCTGCATGCTGAAGGCGATGTAGGCCGTGCCCAGGCCGATCGCGACCAGCCGGCGCAGCGCGAGCGGCTGCGCGATGAACTGATCCCAGGCGCGGAAGCCGTGGCGCATCGGGCGCGGCACCGCGCGGGGGCGCCGCGTCTCGTTTACAGCGCGACGACGTTCAGCACCATCGTCGCGAGGCCGGCGCCCTGGATGACCTGCACGAGGCGGCCCGGGCTGAAGTCGGCCAGCAGCCGGCCGAAGACCAGGGCGCTGACGATGGTGCCGAGCAGCAGCATCACGTACATCAGGCCGACCACCTTGGGTTGCGATTCCTCGGCTGCGAGGTCGGTCGCCAGCGCCAGCCCGGCGGTCCGTGCGGTGTGCACGTCGGCACCGACGAGCAGGAAGGCGATGCCGGCGCCGAGCTGGCCGATCCAGGCCGGCCATTGGCTCGCGTTGCCGCCGCCGCTGAGCACCAGCAGCGCGAAGGGCATCACAGCGAGCCCGCCGAACTGCAGCATCGTGCCCATCCAGATGAAGGGCACGCGGCGCCAGCCGAGCGCGGAGTGGTGGTTGTCGGAGCGGAAGCCGATCAGGCGTGCGCGGGCGCGTAGATCACCGGCAGCGAGACCATGATCGCCACCAGCGAGGCCGGCACATGGAGCTCGACGATCATCACGCGGTTCAGGGTGCCGACGAGCAGCACCAGCGCCATGCCGACGGAGGCCTGGAACAGCGACAGGCGGCAGGCGCGGCAACGGTGCAGGTCCGGCGTCGCGACGTCGGCGAACGGCAGGAAGCGTGGGCCGAGTCCGGTCCAGGTCTGCACGAGTCTTCGGGTGAGGCTCTTCTGGTGGTGTCGGACTCGGTGAAATTCAGGGCGATGACGCAGACACGCACACGGACCGGGAGTGCGAACACCACCCGGCCCGCCGTGCCGTCCACGGCGAGGGTCCGCTACTGCTTGGCGGCGGATTTCTCCACCAGGCCAGCGTCGTCGGTTGCTGCGTCTCGACAGCGGCGGCCGCTGCCTTGGCGCCACCTTCGTAGTACTTCGGCAGCCGGTGGTGTGCGTCAGCAGCGCGTAGTGCACCGCGAACGAACTCACCGCCACGGCGCCGAGCAGCAATGACGCCAACGGACGGCTTCACGACCAGCCAGATTTTTCCGTAGATCATCGAGGTAGCTCCTGTGACTACTTGAGCCAGGGGGAATAGATGTACGCCAGCAGGTGCGCCAGCGCGGCGATCATTCCGAAGATCTGCGTGCCTTGATGATGTGGCGATGCACTTCTTCGGATTCAGCTTCGGTCAGCCCAGTGGGGCCAGCCCCAGTTGGGGTCCGCCAGATGAGTTCTCCTCTCGGGACTTTCAGGTTCACCTGTGCTCAACCCGCACGGGTACTGCAACTTTCGATATGTCAGTTTCAAGACACATGTGACTGTCCATCCCTCTTGACGTCTGACATGATCCTTCTGGAATTCGTGCGCGCGCGACGCGTGTTCACGCTGGCGGCCGTCCTCCAGCGCGCGTCGCAGGCCTCGCGTTGAGTCATCGTGTGCGCTGGCCCTGAACAACCGACCGCAGCTGCCACCAGCCGAACAGCAGCGCGCCGCCGAAGACGAGCACGCCCTCGATGTCCGCCGGCAGCGGTCGCTGTTCGGCCATTTCGTCCAGGCGCGCTGCATCCACCAGGTACTGCACCGCGGGCAGCGCGGCCGGCGGGCTGCGGTGAACGGTCGCGGGCATCAGCGTGCGGCGCGCCGGTGGCGCGCGCGATCAGCGCGAGGTTGGCGCTGGCGCGACACCACCGCACGCCGGCCGATGGAATCCAGCCCGTTGCGTTCGATCTGTCGGCCGATCTCGGCATACACCAGCCGCGCCGCGCAGATGGCCGGTCGGCAGCTCGCGCGGCAGCGCGCAGATGCCTTGCTCGGAGCGCCGGTAGAGCAGTTCGGCGGCATCGAGCAGGCGTTGCACCACGCCGCCCACGGCGCATCGAAGTGCGCAAGCCATCGGTCGGGGTCGACGCCGGCCTCGCGCAACCAGGCGCGCGGCAGGTACAGGCGGCCATTGCGGGCGTCTTCGACGACGTCGCGGGCGATGTTCGTCAGCTGCATCGCCACGCCGAGGTCGCAGGCGCGGGCCAGCGCCGCCGGCTCGCGCGTGCCCATCACCAGCGCCATCATCGCGCCCACGGTGCCGGCGACGCGGGCGCCGTAGGCATGCAGGTCCTCGACGGTCTCGTAGCGCCGGCCCTGCGCGTCCCACAGGAAGCCCTCGAGCAGGGCATCGAGCAAGGCGCGCGGCAGCTCGAAATGGTGCACCACGCCGGCAAGCGCGCGGTCGGCATCGATGGCCCGCGGGCGGCCGTCGTAGATGTCGTCGAGGCGGTCGTGCAGGCCACGCATCGCGCCGTGCGGATCGGTGCCGAGGTCGACCTCGTCGTCGGCCAGGCGACAGAAGGCATAGAGCGCACTCGCCGGCGCACGCACCCGCGCGGGCAGCAGCAGCGAGGCGGCGAAGAAGGTCTTGGAGCCGCCGCGCATCAGCGCCCGGCACGCACGCTGGTCGTAGGCCGGCGCCCGCCAGGCGCGCGGGGCCTCGGGGAGCGCGCGGCGCCGCTCAGGCAGGACGGCCGACATGCGGAACCACCGATTCGAGGGCCTTGGCGGACATGAGCACGCCGGGTACGCCGGCACCGGGGTGGGTGCCGGCCCCGACCAGGTACAGGCCCTGCACGTCCTCGCTGCGGTTGTGCGGCCGGAACCACGCGCTCTGCAGCAGCAGCGGCTCGAGCCCGAAGGCCGCGCCCTTGAAGGACAGCAGCCGGTCGTGGAAGTCCTGCGGCGTGGTCACGCGCGAGGTGACGATCTCGTCGCGCAGGCCGGGCAGCACGGTCGCCTCCAGGCGCGCCTCGATCGCGCGGCGGTAGGTCTGCGCGTGCGTGGCCCAGTCGGTGCCGCTGTCCAGGTGCGGCACCGGCGAGAGCACGTAGAACGCATCGTGCCCGGGCGGCGCCATCGACGGGTCGGTGGCGGTGGGCCGGTGCAGGTAGAGGCTGAAGTCCTGCGCCAGGTGGTGGCGCTTGAAGATGTCGGTCAGCAGCCCCTCGTAGCGCGGGCCCAGCAGCATCATGTGGTGCGGCACCTGTTCGTAGCGGCGCTTCGTGCCGAAGTACCAGACGAACAGGCCCATCGAGTAGCGGCTGCGCTCGATGCGCGCGTCGCTCCAGTGGCGGCGGTGCTGCGGCTCGACCAGGTGGCGGTAGGTCCAGGCCGTGTCGGCGTTGCTGACGACGATGTCGGCGCGGTGTCTCGTGCCGTCGGCCAGCTCGATGCCGGTGGCCCGGCCCTGTTCGACCGTGATGCGGCGCACCTCGGCGTCCAGCCGGACGGCCACGCCGCGCTCGGCGAGCAGCCGGACCATGCCGCGGATCAGGGCCCCGGTACCGCCCATCGCCCAGTGCACGCCGAAGCGGCGCTCGAGCGTGTTGATCAGCGAGTAGACGCAGGTCACCGAGAACGGGTTGCCGCCGATGAGCAGCGGGTGGAAGCTCATCACGATGCGCAGCTTCGGGTCGCGCAGGTGGCCGGCCACCATGCGGTAGATGCTGCGCCAGCCGCGCATCCTCGCCAGCGACGGCACCGCGGCGATCAGGTCGCCGAGGCTGTTGAAGGCGTTTGCGCCGAGCTCCTCGAAGCCGAGCCGGTAGCAGTTCGCGGCCTCCGCGAGGAAGCGCTCGTAGCCGGGCAGGTCCGCGGGGCTGAGGCGCGCCACCTCGGCCCGCATGTGCTCGGCATCACCGCTGTAGTCGAACCAAGTCCCGTCGTCGAATCGGATGCGATAGAACGGGTCCAACGGCCGCAGGTCGATGTCGTCCGAGAAGGTGCGGCCGCACAGTGCCCAGAGCTCCTCGAGCATGAAGGGCGCGGTGATGATGGTCGGACCGGCGTCGAAGGTGAAGCCGTCCTGGCGCCAGACGTAGGCCCGGCCGCCCGGGGCGTCGAGCTTCTCGAACACCTCGACGTGGTAGCCGCGGCAGCTCAGCCGGATCGCCGCGGCCAGGCCGCCGAAGCCGCTGCCGATGACGATCGCCTTCGGCGCGCCCTGGGGCGCGCGGCGATCGGCCATGCCGACCGGCGGCACGGTGCCGCTAACGGGCGTGAAGTAGCTGGTCATCGGGGTCCAGGGCAGCGATCAGCAGGGGCTCGGGCCGGGGTGCGGCGGCGGCGTCGCGGTTGCGCATCGCCCAGCGCCACAGCGCCGTGGCCTGCAGCGGCAGCACGAGCAGCCAGTGTTCGACGATGGCCAGCACCAGCAGCGTGGCCACGAGCAGCAGCCCGGTGGCGTCGGCGCTGCCGGGGGCGCGGTCCAGCGCCTCGTTGACGAGCCAGGCCGCGACCACCGTCGACAGGCTCACGGACAGCGGGAACAGCAGGTTCATCGCGCGCCGGCGGAAGAAACTCGCCAGGTAGGCCAGGTGCGGCGGCAGCAACTCGATGCTGAGGTTGCGCACGCCGAGGAAGACGTTGAGCTTCGCGCTGATGCGCATGACCCACAGCACGGCGAAGGTGGCCGTGCCGACCTGGTTGGCCGTGCCCCAGGTGATCGCGACGATCAGCGCGCCCGAGGCGAGGAGGGCGAGTTCATGCCAGAGGATCGCCTGGACCGCCTGCACGAAGCGCGGCCATCCGCGCACGCCGGCATCGGCGGCATGGCGCCGCGGGCCGGTCACCCAGCCGGTCAGGAAACTCAGCTCGTGCCAGCCCCACACCAGCAGCGCACTGGTGAAGGCACAGAAGGCGCCGGCGACGCTGCTCTGGTCCGCGGTGTGCGCCAGGCCGACGAAGGCCCCCGCCGCGAGCAGCGTCGACAGCAGGTGGCTCCAGCGGAAGGTGGTGCGCGGCAGGCCGTCGAGCAGCAGCACGATCCCGGTGGAGAACCACCAGACGAAGATCGCGAACAGCACCGGCAGCGCCACGCTGAGGAAGGTCGTTTGCACGGAGGGGGTCCAGTCGAGCCGCGGTTACCACGCCGGTGCCACGCGCACGTCGCGCGGCAGTTCGTGGTGCTGCACCGGCAGCAGGTACAGGCGCGCGAAGGTGGCCACCGCCTGCGCGGCCAGCACGCCCTGCTGGAGCCTGCCGAGCAGCCCGCCGCGAGCCTTGGCGGCGTCCATGCGCTGCGACAGGTGGAACAGCCGGTCCATGCCGGCGCGGAAGGCCGGGTGGTCGATGTCCAGGCTCACCGGGAAGACCTGCTTCGAGATCTCGCTGGTGATGCGGAAGACGGTGTAGTCATACTCGGTGGGCTCCAGACCCATCGCCTGCTTGAGCATCGGGCGCGTGTGGTCGCGCACGTACATGGTCGCGTACACCGCGAGCAGGAAGAAGCGGATCCACAGCGTGTTCGCGCCGCGCAGCAGGTGCGGGTGGGCGCGCATGATCAGCGCGAAGCTCTCGCCGTGGCGGAATTCGTCGTTGCACCAGCGCTCGAACCAGCGAAAGATCGGGTGGAAACGCTTCTCGGGGTGGCGCTCGAGCTGGCGGTAGATCGTGATGTAGCGCGCGTAGCCGATCTTCTCGGACAGGTAGGTCGCGTAGAAGATGTACTTCGGCTTGAAGAAGGTGTACGCCTTGGTGCGCTTCAGGCTGCCCAGGTCCACGCCGAGGTCGAAGTCCTTCAGCGACTGGTTGATGAAGCCGGCGTGGCGCGATTCGTCGCGCGCCATGTAGCGCATCAGCGCCTTCAGGTCCGGGTTCTCGACGTTCTTCATGATCTCGTTGTAGAGCACGCAGCCGGAGAACTCGGAGGTGATCGAGCTGATCAGGAAGTCCTCGAACTCGCGCCGCAGCTCGGGCGTCAGCGCGGCGATCTGCGTGCGCGCCTCGTCGGCGAATTCGGGGGTGCGCTGGAAGTGGTCGTGGTTGTTGTCGCCCTCGTACTCGGCGAGCATCCGGTCCCACTCGGCGCGCAGCGGGCTCACGTCGATGCGGTCCATCGCGGCGAAATCGGTGGTGTAGAAGCGCGGGCTCAGCAGCGTGCTGGCGCGCGCCTTCTCCAGCGAGTCGGTCGAGGTGCCCTTGGGCGCCAGCGCGGCGTCGGCGGGGCGGGAGCTGTCGGCGGGGGTCATGCGGGTTTCTCCTCGATCAGCGGGCGGGCGCTTCGGCCGGCGCCGCGGGGGCGGCGGCTGGGTCCGGTGTGGCGGCAGCCTTCGGTGCGGCGGCTGCGCCGGTATGCATCGGACGGCCCTGCAGCAGCCGGGCGAAGCCGGCGGCATTGGTCGGGCCGAAGGATTCCAGGTCGATGTGGCGGCCGGTGGCCGGGTCGGCCAGCGTCAGCCGGCCGTCGGCGCGGCCGATCAGCTCGAACGGCGGCTGCGGGCCGATGCCCGAGCGTCGGCGCTCGCGTGTCAGCCCGCGCAGCGCGCCGCGCACGAAGCCGTTCTGGCCGGTGATGGTCTCGACGCGCTCGCCGCTCGCCGCGTCGGTGACGGCGATCCCGCCGTCCGGCAGGTCCTCGAAGCGCAACTGGCGCGTCACCGAGGCCGGGGCGTCGGGCTGGTGGATGTCCATGCCCGACAGCCGCACCGTCACGGCGGCCAGCAGCGAGGCGCCGACCAGCGCGGCGATCGCCACCAGCGGGCCGCGCGGCAGCGTCATGTCGTGCCCGTCGTGGTGGATCGGGAGCTTGGCGGCGTGGGGCATCGCGGTGTCCTGGCGGAGATCGGGCGGGTGGATGTGCTGGCGCGGGGGCGAAGGAGAGGGCGGGTGGATGTGCGGGCGGGTGCGTGGAAGGCCTGGCGGGAGGACGCGGAGAAGGGCCAGTCCGGCAGGCCGAGGCTCAGCGGGCCGGTGCCCAGTTCACACCCGCGGGCCGGCGCGCCGCCTCGGCCGCGCGGCCGGACGGTGCGTCGGAGGCGGCGTCCATCGCCGCCAGCTCCACCCCCCGCGCCGCCGACCACGCAGCCGCCAGCAGCCCGGCGACGCGCGCGGCGTCCGGCACGCAGCGCAGCATCGGCTCGGGCTGGCGCAGGCGCCACGGGCGCGCATGCGGCCACAGGTGCAGCCAGGCGATGCGGTCACCGCCGCCGAGCGTCAGCGCGATGTCGCCGCTGCCGCGCGGGCCGGCATGCAGCGCCGCGGCCTCGATCGCGCGGTAGGGCAGGTTGAAGCTCAGGCTGAGCACGATGCCCACGCGCATCACCACGCGCCGGTCGGTGACGGTGTAGGCGGCCGTGCGCGCGCTCAGCCAGGCCAGCAGCGCCACCATGCCGAGCGCACCGCCCACCGGCGGCAGCAGCCAGACCACCGCCTCGAGCGCGGCCAGCGCGCCGCTGCCCTGCGCCAGCACGGTGGCGGCGCGCAGCCCCAGGATCACCGCGAAGTACAGCGCCAGCGTGCGCAGGTGGAAGGCCTCGCGCGCCAGCACGCGCCAGTCCGGCGCGCCCTGCCACAGCAGGCGCTCGCCCGGCGGCAGCGGCTCGGGCAGGCCGTGCTCGGCCTCGAACTCGTGTTCGGGGATCACGATGCCGGCGCGTGTGGACGGGCTCGGGCTCACAGCAGCGGCTCCGCCCGCGCCGGCGTGGCGTACAGGGTGCCGGCGCCGTAGTAGGCCATGACCTTTTCCTCTTCCAGCAGCGTCACCTGCTCGGGCGAGCGCGTGGCCGGCACGCCGGCGAACTGGCGGCCGAGCAGCGCCTGCACCTCGATGCGGCGCGGCCCGATGACGGCGAAGTTGATCGGCAGCAGCACGCGCCGGGCGCCGGCGCCGGTGCCGACCTCCACCTCGAGGTAGCGGAACAGCATCTCGGCGCGGTCGACCCACAGGTCGCGCACCGTGCCGGCGGCCGCGCCGTCGGCGCCGACCACCGGCAGGCCGCGCGGATCGGTGTCGCCGGCGGCCACGTCGAAGCCGGCCGCCGCGCGCAGCGGCACCAGCCGCGGGTCGCCCTCGAGCGTGGTGTCGGGCACGTCGGCGCGCTGGGTGTACGAACCCGGGCCGACGCCGGCCTGCATCGGGTCGCCCTGCGGCACGAGCGGCGCGCCGAGGAAGCCGCCGGCCGGGCGCGCGGCCGGCACGCCGCCTCCGCCATTGCCGTTGCCCGGAGGCGCAGTCACGGTGCGGCCGTCGCGCAGCAGGTAGGTCTTGGGCTTCGGGATCGGCGGCCAGCCCTGCACCTTCACCCGCCCGCCGGAGCGCTCGGACCGGTCGGACTCGAGCGGGTAGCCCTCGCGCTTGTTCTCCTGGTGGAGGTAGTAGATCAGCCCCGCGAAGAAGATCCAGAACGCGTAGAGCACGAGTTGGGCGACGTCGATGTAGCCCGTGATGGCGCCGGTGGACATGGGAGCACCTCCTGAAGAACCGCTATCCCGGAAAGTCGGCGATGCCGAAGCGAGCCGACGGTGCGGCGGACGACGGACCGGCGAACCTGGCCAGCGGGCCGATGGCCGCCAGCGTGACGAACAGAAGCAGCATCTCGACGTGGTAGACGAAGCTGTAGCCGGTGGCGGCCTGGGCCAGTGCCGGGCCGAGCGCGCCGTGCGTCGCCGCGGCCGACACCAGGTCGCGCATCGCGCCGCCGCAGGCCACGCCGACGCCGGCGCAGGTGGCCTGCACCGCGCCCCAGGCGCCGAGCGCGAGGCCGTGGAAGCCGCCGCATTCCCAGCCCATCGCGATCGTCAGCGTCGCCACCGAATAGAGCCCGCCGCCGAAGCCGATCAGCGTGGTCCCGGCGCGGAACAGCCCGGCCGACTGCAGCGGCTCGGCGAAGATCACCGCCGAGAACGCCAGCACGCCGGCGAGCAGGCCGCAGGCTGCCAGCCGGTACGGGTCGGCGCCGCGGGCGAGCCAGCGTGCCGCCAGCGCAAAGGCAGCCAGCGCGCCGCCGGCCATCAGCGCGGTCAGCGTGGTCGTCGCGCCGACGCCCAGGTGCAGGATCTCGCCGCCGTAGGGCTCGAGGATGATGTCCTGCATGTTGAACGCGGCGGTGCCCAGGCCCAGCGCCAGCAGGTAGCGGCGCGCGCCCGGCTGCGCCGCGAAGGCGGCCCAGCGCTCGCGGAAGGCCGGCCGCGGGAGTTCCGGCGCGGTCTGCCGGGGTTGCCGCGGTTCCTGCTTCCACAGCGCGGCGATGTTCAGCGCCATCGTCGCGATCGCCGCGCCCTGCACCACCTGCACCAGCCGCGTCGGCGAGAAGTCCTGCAGCAGCCGGCCGAAGACCAGGCCGGAGAGCGCCATGCCCGCGAGCAGCATGCCGTACATCAGCGCCACCACGCGCGGCCGCGTCTCGGGCGTGGCCAGGTCGGTGGCGAGCGCGAGGCCGGCGGTCTGCGTGGTCTGCAGCCCGGCGCCCACCATCAGGAAGGCGAGCCCCGCCGCCGCGTGGCCGACCCACACCGGCGCGCGCGCATCGGCCGCGTCGGCCGACAGCAGGATCAGCGCGAACGGCATGATCGCCAGCCCGCCGAACTGCAGCATGTTGCCGAACCACAGGTAGGGCACGCGGCGCCAGCCGAGCACCGAGCGGTGGGTGTCGGAGCGGAAGCCCACCAGCGCGCGGAACGGCGCGAACAGCAGCGGCAGGGCCACCATCGCCGCCACCAGCCAGGCGGCGACGCCCAGCTCGACGATCATCACCCGGTTCAGCGTGCCCACGAGCAGCACGCTGGCCATGCCGACGGACACCTGGAACAGCGACAGCCGCAGCAGCCGCGGCAGCGGCAGCGTCGGCGTGGCGGCGTCGGCGAACGGCAGGAAGCGCGGGCCGATGCGCGTCCAGGCGCGCGCCAGCCGGGCGTTCAGCGCCGCCGGGGCGAGATCGGCGGATTTCAGGCGGCCGGCGTGCATGCCAGCTCCAGCGCCTGCGAGGTGTAGAAGCCGCTCGCCACGCGCAGCGTGCGGCCGCAGCGCCAGCCGGCGAGGGCGGCCTCGGCGGCGATCTGCCGGCGCAGCGCCTCCTCGGCCATCGGCTCGATCGCGGGCGAGCGCTCGCCGCGCGGGAACAGCCGGCCGACCGCGTGCATCGCCGCCAGCAGCGGCGTGCGCGGTGCGAAGGTGAACAGCATCGAGCCGTCGCAGCGCTCGCCCAGCAGGCGCAGCGCGCGCACCGCGTCGGCGGCGCGGTAGTGGATCAGCGAGTCCATCGCGACCACGTGGTCGAAGCGGCCGAGCGCGGGGTCGAGCATGTCGCCGGCGCGCAGTTCGATCGCGCCGTCGCCGAGGTCCGCCGGCAGCCGGCTGCGCGCCAGGTCGACGAGGGTCGGCGACAGGTCGATGCCGATCACGCGCGCGCCGCGCCGCGCCGCCTCGACCGCCAGCGCGCCGGTGCCGCAGCCGGCATCGAGCACGCGGCGGCCGTGCAGGTCGGCCGGCAGCCAATCCAGCAGCGTGGCGCGCATGCGTTCGCGCCCGGCGCGCACGCTGGCGCGAATGCGGCCGACCGGCGCGTCGGACGTCAGCCGCGCCCAGGCCTGCGCCGCGGTGCGGTCGAAGTACTGCTCGATCTCGCCGCGCCGGTGCAGGTAGCCGCTGCGCTCGCGCGGCGGGGTGAAGGCAGCCGTCATGTCAATCGAACCCGAGCAGGTCGAAGATGTCGCGGTCCTTCATCGGCGTGGCGACCAGCGGGTCGGTGCCGGCCCAGAGCTGGGCGGCCAGGCGCAGGTATTCGTTCTGCACCGCGGTCAGCTCGGGCGAGGGCTCCATCTCGAACAGCGTCGACTTCTTCAGCCGGCTGCGGCGGATCACGTCCAGGTCGGGGAAGCGGGCCATGGTCTTCAGCCCGATCACGTCGTTGAACTTGTCGATCTGGTCGGTGGCGGCGCTGCGGTTGGCGATCACGCCGCCGAGCCGCACCTTGTAGTTCTTCGCCTTTGCGCCGATCGCCTGCACGATTCGGTTCATCGCGAAGATCGAGTCGAAGTCGTTGGCGGTGACGATCAGCGCGCGGTCGGCGTGCTGCAGCGGCGCGGCGAAGCCGCCGCAGACCACGTCGCCGAGCACGTCGAAGATCACCACGTCGGTCTCTTCGAGCAGGTGGTGCTCCTTCAGCAGCTTGACCGTCTGGCCGACGACGTAGCCGCCGCAGCCGGTGCCTGCCGGCGGGCCGCCCGCCTCGACGCACATCACGCCGTTGTAGCCCTCGTAGACGAAGTCCTCGACGCGCAATTCCTCGGCGTGGAAGTCGACCGACTCCAGCACGTCGATCACCGTGGGCATCAGCTTCTTCGTCAGCGTGAAGGTGGAGTCGTGCTTCGGGTCGCAGCCGATCTGCAGCACGCGCTTGCCGAGCTTGGAGAACGCGACCGACAGGTTCGACGAGGTGGTGCTCTTGCCGATGCCTCCCTTGCCGTACACGGCGAACACCTTGGCGGTGCCGATCTTCAGGTTCGGATCGAGCTGCACCTGAAGGCTGCCCTCGCCGTCCGGTCTCTGTCCGCCTCGCCGGATGTCGGCGATCGGGACGGTGGCGAAAGTCATTGCAGCCCCTCGTCCGACGGGTACGTCGGCCGATCCCCCGGGGGGATGCGGGCCGGCTTCGGAGCGGCCGTGCGCTCGGCCCGCGGAAAGGTTGGCACCAGATGTCTCATGCGAGCACTCCTTCATAGACGCCTTCGAGGCGGTCTTCCAGTTCCTCGCCGGCGCGCTGCAGCGCTTCGAGCATGCCGGGTTCGGGTTTCCAGTACTGCCGTTCGCAGGCCTCCAGCAGCCGGTTCGCCACCTTGGCCGACGCGGTCGGGTTCAGGCGGGCGAGGCGGTCGCGCATCTGCGGGTCGAGCACGAAGGTCTCGGTCAACTGCCGGTAGACCCAGGGCTGCACCTGGCCGGTGGTGGCCGACCAGCCCATCGTGTTGGTCAGGTGCACCTCGATCTGGCGCACGCCCTCATAGCCGTGCTCCAGCATGCCCTCGTACCACTTGGGGTTGAGCATGCGGGTGCGCGTCTCGAGCGCGACCTGCTCGGCCAGCGTGCGCACGGTGCCGCCGCCGTCGGCGTCGCGGGTCTGGTCGCCGATATAGACGGGGGCGGTCTCGGCGGCGGCGCCGTCGCGCCGGGTCTTGGCGCGCTGCACCGCGCGGCTGATGCCGCCCAGGGTGTCGAAATAGGTGTCGACCGTGGTCACGCCCAGCTCGACGGAATCGAGGTTCTGGTAGGCGAGCTGCACGTCGGCCAGCACGCTCTGCAGCAGCTTCGCCTGCTGCACCGGGCGGCCGGCGCGGCCATACGCGAAACCCTTGCGGCGGCTGTAGGTCTCGGCCAGTTCGTCGCCGTCTTCCCAGCGGCTGTTGTCGACCAGGCTGTTGACGTTGGAGCCGTAGGCGCCTTCGGCATTGCCGAAGACGCGCAGCGACGCCGTCTCCAGGTCACCGCCGTGCTCGGACTGGTAGGCCAGCGCGTGCTTGCGCACGAAGTTCATCTCCGGCGGCTCGTCCGCGCCGGCGGCGAGGAATGCGGCCTCGGCCAGCAGCTTGATCTGCAGCGGCAGCAGGTCGCGGAAGATGCCGGATAGCGTGATCACGGTGTCGATGCGCGGCCGGCCGAGTTCTTCCAGCGTCAGCAACTGCGCGCCGGCGAGGCGGCCGTAGCTGTCGAAGCGCGGCTTCGCGCCGAGCAGCGCCAGCGCCTGGCCGATCGGCCCGCCCTCGGTCTTCAGGTTGTCGGTGCCCCACAGCACGATCGCGATCGATTCGGGCAGTGCGTGGCCGTCGGCCCGGTGGCGCTGCAGCAGGCGTTCGGCCTGGCGCGCGCCGTCGCGCACCGCGTAGGCGCTGGGGATGCGGAACGGGTCGAAGCCGTGCAGGTTGCGCCCGGTCGGCAGCACGCTCGGCGTGCGCAGCAGGTCGCCGCCCGGCGACGGCCGGACGAAGCGGCCGTCGAGCGCGCGCAGAAGGCCGTCGATCTCGTGGTCCTCGGCCATCAGCGCGTCGGCGTGGGCGAGTTCGGTGAGCAGGGCGAGCGTGTCGGTCGATCCGGCCGCCGGCGGCGCCTTCGTCGCCGGTGTGGGCGACTGCGTTGGCGTCTGCGTTGGCGCCAGCGCGACGGCCACCGCCAGCGCCTCGGCCGGCGAGCGCCCGGCGACCAGCGCCTCGATCGCCGCGCGCGGCGGGCGCTGGCCGTGCGAGGCCTCGGCCAGCGACAGCAGCAGGTCGACCCGCTCGGCCGGCGACGGTGGCCGGCCGACGACATGCAGCCCGTACGGGATCAGCGTGTATTCGAGTTCCAGCACCGCGTCGGCGAGCACGGCGACGGCCGCATCGGTCGCCGCCGCGCCGGTCCAGGCCGGCTCCAGCGTCGCCAGGTCGAGCGCGGCGGCCTGCGCCTGGATCATCGCGGCGAGCTCGCGGCCTTCGTGGCGCGATTCGGGGTCGAGGCCGCGGTAGCGGGCGCGATTCGGGGTCGAGGCCGCGGTAGCGGTCGAGCAGCGCCTTCAGCTCGTTCAGGCCCTGGTACAGCCCGGCCTGCGCGACCGGCGGCGTCATGTAGCTGACCAGCGTGGCGGCGGCGCGCCGCTTCGCGATCGTGCCTTCGGACGGGTTGTTGGACGCGTAGAGGTACAGGTTCGGCAGGTCGCCGATCAGCCGGTCGGGCCAGCAGCGCGCAGACATCCCGCTCTGCTTGCCGGGCATGAACTCCAGCGCTCCGTGGGTGCCGAAGTGCAGCACCGCGGCGGCGCCGAAATCCTCGCGCAGCCAGCGGTAGAACGCGGAGAACGCATGCGTCGGCGCGAAGCCGCGCTCGAACAGCAGGCGCATCGGGTCGCCCTCGTAGCCGAAGGCCGGCTGGATGCCGACGAAGACATTGCCGAAGCGCTCGCCGAGCACGAACAGGCCGGCGCCGTCGGTCTGCTGGCGGCCGGGCGCCGGGCCCCACTGCGCCTCGATCTCCTTCAGGTGCCGTTCCCGCCGCACGTGGTCGTCGGTCGGGATGCGCACGTGCACGTTGGCCGCGGCGCCGTGGCGTTCGGCGTTGCCATGGATGATCGCCTCGCGCAGCGCGTCGACGTTCGCCGGCAGCGCCACCGTGTAGCCGGCACGCTGCATCGCCGCCAGTGTGTGGTACAGAGACTCGAACACCGACAGGAACGCCGCGGTGCCGGTGTTGCCCGCGTTCGGCGGGAAGTTGAAGATCACCGCCGCCACCTTGCGCGTCGCCCGCTCGGAGCGCCGCAGGTCGACCAGCTTGCCGACCCGCGCCGCCAGCATGTCGGTGCGCTCGATGCAGCTGTGCATGTCGTGCGCGCTGGCGCGGTTCTCGAAGCGGCAGCCGTGCGAGCAGCCGGTGCAGGCGATGTTCGCGGCGCTGCCGCGGCCGCCGTAGACCATCGCGCCGGTGGCGCCGTCGAGCTCGGGGATCGCGACCATCATCGTCGCCTCGACCGGCAGCAGCCCGCGCGACGAGCCGCCCCACTGGTCGAGCGTCTGGAACTCCACCGGCGTGACGGCGAGGTAGGGCACGTCCAGCCGCGCCAGGATGTCCTCGGCGGCGCGCGCGTCGTTGTAGGCCGGCCCGCCGACGAGCGAGAAGCCGGTCAGCGACACCAGCGCGTCGATCGTCGGCCGGGCGTGGTCGAAGAAGAAGGCTTCGATCGCCGGGCGGGCGTCGAGCCCGGTCGCGAAGGCCGGCAGCACGCGCAGGCCGCGTGCCTCCAGCGCGGTGATCACGCCGTCGTAGTGCTCGGTGTTGCCGGCCAGCAGGTAGGAGCGCAGCAGCAGCACGCCGACGGTGCCCCGCGTGCCGCTGGTCGCGACGCGCGGCAGCGCGGCCGGCGTTTCGGCGAGGCGGGCGCCCGGGCTGTCGGCGCCGCGCGCCAGCCGCGGGTGGTAGACGCCGAGCTCGGGGTACTCGACCGGCGGGTGCGTCTTCGCCAGGCCGCGCAGCGCGCGGCGCGGGCCGTCGGCATAGCGGTCGACGAGGAAATGCACCAGGTGGGCGATGTTCTCCTCGGAGCCGGCCAGCCAGTACTGCAGCGAGAGGAAGTAGGCCCGCACGTCCTGCGCGGTGCCGGGGATGAAGCGCAGGATCTTCGGCAGCCGGCGCAGCATCTTCATCTGCTGCGCGCCGGCGCTGGCCTTGACCGACTGCTCGCTGCCCTCGGCGCTCGGCTTGCCGGCGTTGCCGCGCAGCCGCTTCAGCAGCGCCATCGGGCCGCTGGCCGGCGTGTCCATGCGGAAGCCGCCGAGCCGCGTCAGCTTCGTCACCTCGGTGGCGGACATCGCGCAGACCATCGCGTCGCAATGCTCGCGCCGCGCGCGCAGCGCGGGCAGCACCGGCAGGAAGTGCTCTTCCATGAACAGCATCGTGACGATCACGATGTCGGCGCTGCCGATGTCGGCGATGCAGCGCGCGAGCGCGGCGGCGTCGTCGCTCCATTCGGAGGCGGCGTGCACGTCGAGGCGCAGGCCGGGCAGGGTGCGCGCCAGCGTGCGGCTGGCGCGCTCGGCGGCGCTCGCGACATGCGCGTCCATCGTCACCAGCACGACGCGTGCGGCCGCGGGGGCCGAGCCGGCGTCAGCGGCTGAAATGCGCCTTGGCATCGTAGAGGGTCTCGACGGTGATCAGCGGCACCCGGCGCTCCAGCGCGTAGCGCTCGGTGTTGCGCCGTGCCTTGCCGCGCACGAAGAACGGGATCTTGCGCAGCTCGCTCTCGGCCTCCGGCGCCCAGGGGGCGGCCAGCGCCTCGGTCGCGAGGGTGTCGATGGCGGCGATGGTGTCGATCGCATCGACAGCGGCGGTGCCGGGCGGCGTGTCGTGCGGTGCGGCGGCGCGGTCCGTCCCCGACGAAGCCTTGGCCGCGGCTCCACCGCCGAGGTGCGACGGCGCGGCGTCCTCGTGGAACTCGGCATCGCCGCGGAACATGCCGAGCAGGTGCTCCTCCAGGCCCATCATCAGCGGGTGGACCCAGGTGTCGAACAGCACGCTGGCGCCTTCGAAACCCATCTGCGGCGAGTAGCGCGCCGGGAAGTCCTGCACGTGCACCGGCGCGGAAATCACCGCGCAGGGGATGCGCAGCCGCTTGGCGATGTGGCGCTCCATCTGCGTGCCCAGCACCAGGTCGGGCTGCAGCTCGGCGACGCGCGCCTCGACGTCGAGGTAGTCGTCGCTGATCAGCGCCTCGATGCCGTAGGCCTGCGCCGTCTCGCGCACGTCGCGCGCGAATTCGCGGCTGTAGGTGCCGAGGCCGACGACGGTGAAGCCGAGTTCGCGGGCGGCGATGCGCGCGGCGGCGATCGCGTGCGTGGCGTCGCCGAACACGAACACGCGCTTGCCGGTCAGGTAGGTGGCGTCGACCGAGCGGGCGTACCAGTCGGCATGGGTCGCGCCGGCGTCGCGCAGCGCGCTGTCGGCGTCGAGGCCGGCGAGCTTCGCCACCTCGGCGATGAAGTCGCGCGTGGCGCCGGCGCCGATCGGCACGGTGCGCGTCCAGGGCTGGCGGCAGTTGCGGCTCAGCCAGCCGGCGGCCTGGGCGGCGATCTCCGGGTAGAGCACGACGTTGAAATCGGCCTCGCCGAGCCGCGCCAGGTCGGCCGGCGTGGCGTCGAGCGGCGCGACCACGTGCACGTCGACGCCGATGCGCTCCAGCAGCCCGCGGATCTCGCGCAGGTCGTCGCGGTGGCGGAAGCCGAGCGCGGCTGGGCCGAGGACGTTGCAGCGCGGACGGGTGCCGGGCGCGCGCGGAGAGGGCGGTAAGGGCGGCGAGGGCGGCTCCGCGAGCCGGTCGGCTGGCCGCACCAGCGTGCGCACGAGCTGGTAGAAGGTCTCGCTGGCGCCCCAGTTCTCCTTGCGCTGGTAGGAGGGCAGTTCCAGCGCCACCACCGGGATCGGCAGGTCGAGCGCCTGCGCCAGCCCGCCCGGGTCGTCCTGGATCAGCTCGGCGGTGCACGAGGCGCCGACCAGCATCGCCTGCGGGCGGAAGCGTTCGTAGGCCTCGCGGGCGGCGGCCTGGAACAGCCCGGCGGTGTCGCCGCCCAGGTCGCGCGCCTGGAAGGTGGTGTAGGTGACGGGCGGGCGGCGCGGCAGCCGCTCGATCATCGTGAACAGCAGGTCGGCGTAGGTATCGCCCTGAGGCGCGTGCAGCACGTAGTGCACGCCCTGCATCGCGGTGGCGATGCGCATCGCGCCGACGTGCGGCGGGCCTTCGTAGGTCCAGAGCGTGAGTTGCATCGGCCGCCTCTGCGTACTGCGCGTGCGTCGGGCGGGCCGTCAGGCGGCCAGCCGCTGTCGCCGCAGCAGCGGCCGGGTGAACAGCTCGGCCAGGTCCGCCGCCTGGTCGTAGCCCTGGATCGGCGTGAACACCAGCTCGATCGCCCACTTGGTCGCGAAGCCCTCGGCCTCCAGCGGGTTGGCCAGGCCGAGCCCGCAGATGACGAGATCGGGCCGCGCCTCGCGGCAGCGGTCGAGCTGGCGCTCGACATGCTGGCCTTCGGACAGCGCGGTGCCTTCGGGCAGCAGCGCCAGTTCCTCGGCCAGGTGCTGGCGGTGCAGGTAGGGCGTGCCGACCTCGACCAGCCGGGCGCCGAGTTCGCGCGCCAGGAAGCGGGCGAGCGGGATCTCGAGCTGCGAATCGGGGAAGAAGAACACCCGCTTGCCGGCGATCTGCGCGCGGTGCCGCGCCAGTGCGGCTTGCGCACGCTCGCGCGCGGCGGCGGTGCTGTCGTGGAAGCGCGAGCTGTACACCCCGAACGCATCGGCGGCGGCCTGCAGCCAGCGCGTGGTGCCTTCGACGCCGAGCGGGAAGGGCGCCGCGATGCGCCGGGCGCCGCGTTCTTCCAGCGCGCGCGCGGTGTCGGCCAGGAAGGGCTGTGCGAGCAGGAAGCGCGTGCCGGGGCCGACCGGCGGCAGGTCCTGCGCGTGGCGCGGCGGGAAGAAGCGCACCCGCTCGATGCGCATCTGCGCGAACAGCCGGGCGAACTGGTCCTCGACCACGTCGGCCAGCGTGCCGACGACGAGCAGCGACGGTGCCTCATCGCCGCGCGCCGAAGCCGGCGGCGCCGGCAGGCCGGGCACCATCGACGCCAGGCAGGCATCCTCGCCCTGCGTGAAGGTGGTCTCGATGCCGCTGCCGGAGTAGTTCAGCACCCGCACGGCGGGCGCGTGCTGCTGCGACAGCCGTTGCGCGGCGCGCGACAGGTCGAGCTTGATCACCTCGGACGGGCAGGAGCCGACCAGGAACAGCAGCCGGATGTCCGGCCGGCGCTCGAGCAGGCGGGCGACCACGCGGTCGAGTTCGGCGTTCGCGTCGGCCAGGCCCGCCAGGTCGCGCTCGTCGATGATCGCGGTGGCGAAGCGCGGTTCCGCGAAGATCATCACGCCGGCGGCCGACTGGATCAGGTGCGCGCAGGTGCGAGAGCCGACGACGAGGAAGAACGCGTCCTGGATCTTGCGGTGCAGCCAGATGATGCCGGTCAGCCCGCAGAACACCTCGCGCTGGCCACGCTCGCGCAAGACCGGGATGTCTTCGCAGGACGGGACTGCGACCGGCCGGATCGCGATCGTCGCGTTCACTGGACGACTCTCCGTGCTGCGCGCTCCGGGATGAGCGTTCGGGAGTGGCCCTGTACCGCAGGCGCGAGCCGCGCGGCGCGCAGCTTCAGCAGGAACTGGGTCGCGTTGACCACGTAGCTCGCGTAGGCAGCGAGCGCCAGGTACATCAGCGCGCGGTCGTCCAGGGCGCCCGTGGCGAGCGCCAGCAGGTAGGCGCTGTGCAGGGCCAGCACCAGCATGCTGAACACGTCTTCCCAGAAGAAGGCGGGGGCGAACAGGTAGCGGCCGAAGACCGCCTTCTCCCACAGGCAGCCGGTGACCATGATCGCGTACAGCGCCAGCGTCTTGATCACCACCGACAGCACCGCCGCGTCGTGACCGGCGCCGGTCCACAGGAATCGCAGCACCAGCCACAGGCTGACGGCGAACACCACGAACTGCAGCGGCGCGAGGATGCCCTGCACCAGCGTCCAGCCGGAGGCGTCGCGTCGGCGCCGCTGTTCCGGGGTGTAGAGGGCTTGCATGGCCGGCGAATCTAGGCTCGCCCGCCGGATGTGTCAACCGGGATTGACGTAATTCAATTCTGACATTGACCCTGGAGTCGGAAGGGTCACAAGATTCGCTTGACCCTGCGCATTGACGCTGGAACAGTCGCGACCCAAGCAGCGAACCCAGAGAACTTCCGGTCATCCCCTCTTGAGGAAACGCCCGGCCGCCCGAATTTTCGTCAGCCCCCTCGGGGGGGCTGACGAAGCAAGGCATCGGCCACGGGGCGCCTTCCATCAGAAAACCGAGTGCATCGGGGGATGATCAGCCTGACAGATCCGGCGCCCGGCCGAAACTGACAAGCAAGGAGCCGCACTCCGATCAGCACAGGAGACACGGTGGACAGCTTGACGCAGGATCGCTGCCGTAGCGGTACGGCCACTTTCGACGCGCCCGGTGCGCCCGCATCACCCAGCGCCTCCGGCGCGAACGGCTGGCAGGAAGCGACGGCCACCGTCGTCAGCCTCGGGTCGGACGGCAGCGTGCGGCTGGCCGACGAATGCCGACGGTCGACCGATCACCGCGACCATCTGGCGTGGCTGGTCCAGACGATCGAGACCGAGATCATCCCGCGCCTGATGCTCGCCCATCAGGGCGGGCGCGCCCACCCCGCCGCAGCCAACAGCGCGTTGCGGGTGCCGGGCGAGGACCAGGTCGACGAACTCACGCAACGCGTGCTCGGCGCCGATGCGCTGGCGGGCGCCGTCTACGTCGACGCGCTGCGCGCCGACGGCATGCCGCTCGACGCGATCTACCTGCTGCTGCTGGCGCCGACCGCGCGCCGGCTCGGCACGATGTGGGAATCGGACCTGTGCGACTTCACGCAGGTCACGGTCGGCCTGTGGCGCCTGCAGCAGGTGGTCTACGAGCTCGGCCCGCTGTTCCAGAGCGGCGGCGACGCGCGCGCCGACGAGACGCCGCGCGCGCTGCTGATCGCCGCGCCCGGCTCGCAGCACACGATGGGCATCCTGATCGTCAGCGAGTTCTTTCGCCGCGCCGGCTGGGACGTCGCCGGCGATCCCTGCGCCAACGCCGGCGACCTGGCCGACCGTGTCGGTGCAGAATGGTTCGACATCGCCGGCCTGTCGATCGGAACCGAGGTGCACCTCGGCGGTGTCGGGTTGGCGATCGGTGCGCTGCGCCGCGCGTCGCTGAACCCGGACATCGGCGTGCTCGTCGGCGGCCCGATCCTTGCTCAGTTCCCGGATCTGGCGGCCCGGGTGGGCGCGGACGATTGCGCGGGCGATGCGCCGCAGGCGGTGGCGCGTGCGGAGGCATTCTTGAAGTCGAGAGCGAGGCACTGTTGAGCCAGGAAGAGGTGACCGGAACCGAGACAGGCCCGAAGACGACCGCCCTCGCGCGTGCCGAGACCGACGCAGCCCACGGGACGCTTCCGGTGATCCATTTCGCCGCCCCGCAGCGCCTGCTGAAGGACCTCGACGCCGAGGCGACGGCATCGCTCATCACCGCGGCCACCGACGTCGCGCTGATCGTCGACGGCGAAGGCGTGATCCGCGACGTGGCCGTCGGCAGCGACGACATCGCGCCGGACGACTACCGCGACTGGATCGGCCAGGCCTGGACCGAGACGGTGACGGTCGAGAGCCGGCCCAAGGTGGTCGCGCTGCTGAAGGAGGCGGCCAGCAAAAAAGGCGGCCGGCGCTCCCGGCACATCAACCACCCGAGTGCGCACGGCAGCGACGTGCCGGTGCTGTATTCGGCGATCCAGGTCGGCAACGAGGGGCGGGTGGTCGCGCTCGGGCGCGACATGCGCGCCGCCGCGGTGCTGCAGCAGCGCCTGGTCGAGGCGCAGCAGTCGATGGAGCGCGACTACGCCCGCCTGCGCCACATGGAGACGCGCTACCGGCTGCTGTTCCGCAGCGTCGGCGAGGCGATCCTGATCGTCGATGCGGCGACGCTGCGCCTGTCCGAGCTGAACCCCGCCGCCGAGCGGCTGCTGGGCGAGCCGGCCAAGCGGCGCGTGGGCCAGTCGGTGCTCGACTGCTTCGATCCGGCGAACCGCGACGCGGTGTCGGGCTGGCTGGCCGGGGTGCGCGCCGCCGGGCGCGGCGACGAACTGGCCGCGCAGCTGGTCGGCGACCCGGCCGACGTGCGGCTCGCCGCCTCGCTGTTCCGCCAGGAGGCCGGCTCGCACTTCCTGATCCGCGTGCTGCCCGCCGCGCAGGTGGCCGTGGCGACGGCCGCGAGCAGCGCCGCCGATGCGCTGGCGCGAGCGATGGACCGCGTGCCCGACGGCTTCGTCGTCACCGACTTCGACGGCCGGGTGCTGACGGCGAATGCCGCCTTCGTCGAGATGATCCAGCTCGCCGTCGGCGAGCAGGTGCAGGGCGAGTCGCTCGACCGCTGGCTCGGCCGCAGCGGCGTCGACATGAACGTGCTGATCGCCAACCTGCGCCAGCACGGCTCGGTGCGGCTGTTCGCCACCACGCTGCGCGGCCAGTACGGATCGACGACGCAGGTGGAGATCTCCGCCGCCTCGGTGCCCGACGCGGACCTGCCCTGCCTCGGCTTCACCGTGCGCGATGTCGGCCGCCGGCTGGCGCCGGCCGGCCCGCGCGCCAGCAAGGAGCTGCCGCGCACCGTCGGCCAGCTCACCGAGCTGGTCGGCCGCGTGCCGCTAAAGGAGATCGTCGGCGAGACGACCGACCTGATCGAGCAGCTCTGCATCCAGGCGGCGCTGGAGCTGACGGCGGACAACCGCGCGTCGGCCGCCGAGATGCTCGGCCTGTCGCGCCAGAGCCTGTACGTGAAGCTGCGGCGCTACGGCCTGGGCGACCTGGGCAGCGACACCGAGCGCTGATCGCTGATCGCTGATCGCACCGCCGTCCGCCGAAACCCGGCGGACGCGCCCGTGGGAACGGCGCGGCGACGAGGTTCGACCCCCAGGGTGTAAATCTCCGTTGACACACTGAACTGTCAGATGCAACATCATCTGCATGGCGGTTCCTTCCCTCTCCACGGTCGCGGAGTTGCTCAAGCCCATCACCTGGTTTCCGCCGATGTGGGCGTTTCTCTGCGGCGTCGTCGCGTCGGACATGGCGGCCGGGCACCGCTGGCCGGTGATCGTGGTCGGCGTGCTGCTGGCCGGGCCGCTGGTCTGCGCCACCAGCCAGGCGGTCAATGACTGGTTCGACCGCCACGTCGACGCGATCAACGAGCCGCAGCGGCCGATCCCCTCCGGCCGCATGCCCGGGCGCTGGGGGCTGTACGTGGCGGTGGCGTGGACGCTGCTGTCGATCCTCGTCGCCACCGCGCTCGGCCCCTGGGGCTTCGGCGCCGCGCTGGCCGGGCTGCTGCTCGCCTGGGCCTACAGTGCGCCGCCGGTGCGCCTGAAGCGCAACGGCTGGTGGGGCAACGCCGCCTGCGCCGTCTGCTACGAGGGCCTGGCCTGGGTGACGGGCGCCGCGGTGATGGCCGGTGGCGCGATGCCCACGCCGCGCTCGCTCGCGCTCGCCGGCCTGTACAGCCTGGGCGCGCACGGGATCATGACCTTGAACGACTTCAAGTCCATC
>JBGAMJ010000071.1:0-25187 GCA_044223035.1 Piscinibacter sp. | reverse complement strand
CCGGGATCCCGGGGGCACGCGCCGCCCGACGCCGCGCTTTCACGTCGTCGCCTACGACTTCGGCATCAAGCACAACATCCTGCGCATGCTCGCGAGCCGGGGCTGCCGCCTCACGGTCGTGCCGGCGCAGACGCCGGCCGCCGATGCGCTGGCGCTCGCGCCGGACGGCATCTTCCTCTCCAACGGACCGGGCGATCCCGAGGCCTGCGGCTACGCGATCGAGGCCACGCGGACCCTGGTCGAGAGCGGTATTCCGACCTTCGGCATCTGTCTCGGACACCAGTTGATGGCGCTCGCCGCGGGCGCCAGGACGTTCAAGATGAAGTTCGGCCACCACGGCGCGAACCATCCAGTGAAGGAACTCGCGTCGGGGCGCGTCTCGATCACGAGCCAGAACCATGGCTTCGCGGTCGACGCGTCGACGCTGCCGTCCACGCTGCGCGTGACGCACGTGAGCCTGTTCGACGCCACGTTGCAGGGCATGGCGCGGACCGACAAGCCGGCGTTCAGCTTCCAGGGCCACCCCGAAGCGTCGCCCGGCCCGCACGACATCGGCAACCTGTTCGACCGTTTCGTTGCCGCGATGACCGTTGCGCACACCGAGAAGCCCCATGCCCAAGCGCACTGACCTGCACTCGATCCTGATCATCGGAGCCGGGCCGATCATCATCGGCCAGGCCTGCGAGTTCGACTATTCCGGGGCCCAGGCCTGCAAGGCGCTGCGCGAAGAAGGCTATCGCGTCATCCTCGTCAACAGCAATCCGGCGACCATCATGACCGACCCGGAGATGGCCGACGCGACCTACATAGAGCCGATCACGTGGCAGGTCGTCGAGAGCATCATCGCGAAGGAGCGCGCGGCGTATCCGCACGAGAAGATGGCCGTGCTGCCGACCATGGGCGGCCAGACGGCACTCAATTGCGCGCTCGACCTGCACCAGTACGGCGTGCTCGCCAAATTCGGCGTCGAGATGATCGGCGCCAACGAGCACGCGATCGAGAAGGCCGAAGACCGCCTGAAGTTCAAGGACGCGATGACCGGCATCGGCCTGCATTCCGCCCGCAGCGGTATCGCGCACTCGATGGAGGACGCGCTCGCCGTCCAGCGGCGCATCATGCAGGAGATCGGCGGCACCGGTTTTCCGATGGTGATCCGCCCCAGCTTCACGCTCGGCGGCACCGGGGGCGGCATCGCCTACAACCCGGAGGAGTTCGAGGAGATCTGCAAGCGCGGGCTGGACCTGTCGCCGACGAACGAACTGCTGATCGAGGAGTCGCTGATCGGCTGGAAAGAGTTCGAGATGGAGGTCGTTCGCGACCGGCTCGACAACTGCATCATCGTCTGCTCGATCGAGAACTTCGACCCGATGGGCGTGCACACCGGCGACTCGATCACCGTCGCGCCGGCGCAGACCCTGACCGACAAGGAGTACCAGCTGCTGCGCAACGCATCGATCGCGATCCTGCGCGAGATCGGCGTCGACACCGGCGGCTCGAACGTGCAGTTCGCGATCAACCCCGACGACGGCCGCCTCGTCGTGATCGAGATGAACCCGCGCGTCAGCCGCAGTTCGGCCCTCGCGTCGAAGGCGACCGGTTTCCCGATCGCCAAGGTCGCCGCCAAGCTCGCCGTCGGCTACACGCTCGACGAACTGCGCAACGACATCACCGGTGGGGCGACGCCGGCGTCGTTCGAGCCGAGCATCGACTACGTCGTCACGAAGGTGCCGCGCTTCGCGTTCGAGAAGTTCCCGGCGGCCGATGCGCGCCTGACGACGCAGATGAAGTCGGTCGGCGAGGTGATGGCGATCGGCCGGACCTTCCAGGAGAGCCTGCAGAAGGCGCTGCGCGGGCTCGAAACCGGCATCGACGGACTGAGCGAGCGCAGCGACGACCTGGAAGAGATCATGCAGGAGATCGGCGAACCCGGCCCGGAGCGGATCCTGTATGTCGCCGATGCGTTTCGGGTCGGCATGCCGCTCGACGCGGTGTTCGAGGAGACGGCGATCGACCCCTGGTTCCTCGCCCAGATCGAAGACCTCGTGCAGACCGAAGCGGCCCTTGCCGGCCGGACGCTCGCAAGCCTGTCGGCGATCGAGCTGCGCTGGCTCAAGCGCAAGGGATTCTCCGACCGGCGGCTGGCGAAGCTGCTCGGCACGCACCAGCATGCGGTGCGCGAGGCGCGCATCGCGCACGGCGTGCGGCCGGTCTACAAGCGCGTCGACACCTGCGCCGCCGAGTTCGCGACCCAGACCGCGTACCTGTATTCGACCTACGAGGAAGAGTGCGAGGCCGAACCGAGCGCGCGCAAGAAGATCATGGTGCTCGGCGGCGGTCCGAACCGCATCGGCCAGGGCATCGAGTTCGACTATTGCTGCGTGCACGCCGCGCTCGCGATGCGCGAGGACGGCTACGAGACCATCATGGTCAACTGCAATCCGGAAACCGTGTCGACCGACTACGACACATCTGACCGGCTGTATTTCGAGCCGGTCACGCTCGAGGACGTGCTCGAGATCGTCGCCAAGGAGCGGCCGGTCGGCGTGATCGTGCAGTACGGCGGGCAGACGCCGCTCAAGCTCGCGCTCGACCTCGAGCGCGCCGGCGTGCCGATCATCGGCACCTCGCCCGACAGCATCGACATCGCCGAGGACCGCGAGCGCTTCCAGAAGCTGCTGCACACGCTCGGCCTGCGGCAGCCGCCGAATCGCACCGCGCGCACCGAGGAGGCGGCCAAGCTGCTGGCCGCCGAGATCGGCTACCCGCTCGTCGTGCGGCCGAGCTACGTGCTCGGCGGCCGGGCGATGGAGATCGTGCACGGCGAGAAGGACCTCGAGCGCTACATGCGCGAAGCGGTCAAGGTGTCCGAGAAGTCGCCGGTGCTGCTCGACCGCTTTCTGGACGACGCGATCGAGGTCGATGTCGACTGCATCGGCGACGACGTCGAGGTCATGATCGGCGGCATCATGGAGCACGTCGAGCAGGCCGGAGTGCACTCCGGCGATTCGGCGTGTTCGCTGCCGCCGTACACGCTGCCGGCCAGGCTGCAGGACGAACTGCGGCGCCAGACGACGCTGATGGCCAAGGCGCTCGAGGTGCGCGGCCTGATGAACGTGCAGTTCGCGATTCAGGGCGACACCGACGGCGACGGCAGCCAGGCGGTCGTCTACGTGCTCGAAGTCAATCCGCGCGCTTCGCGTACCGTACCGTTCGTGTCGAAGGCGACCGGGCAGCCGCTCGCCAAGATCGCCGCGCGCTGCATGGCCGGCACCCGCCTTGCGGCGCAGCGCGGGCCGGACGGCCGGCCGCCGCGCGAAGTGATCCCGCCGTACTTCTCGGTGAAGGAGGCGGTGTTTCCGTTCAACAAGTTTCCCGGCGTCGACCCCATCCTCGGGCCGGAGATGCGCTCCACCGGCGAGGTGATGGGCTCCGGCCGCACCTTCGGCGAAGCCATGCTGAAGAGCCAGCTCGGCGCCGGCTCGCGCCTGCCGGAACGCGGCACCGCCTGCATCACCGTGAAGGCGAGCGACAAGCTGCGTGCCGCGGCGGTGGCGCGCGACCTGCACGCGCTCGGTTTCAGCCTGGTGGCCACGCGCGGCACCGCGGCGGCGATCGCCGAGGCGGGCGTGCCGGTGCGAGCCGTCAACAAGGTCAAGGACGGCCGGCCGCACATCGTGGACATGGTGAAGGGGGGCGAGATCCAGCTCGTGTTCACCACCGTCGACGAGACGCGCACGGCGATCGCCGATTCGCGCCACATCCGGCAGGCGGCGCTCGCGCACCGCATCCCCTACTCGACCAGCATGGCCGGCTGCGAGGCCGCTGTCGAAGGCATGAAGCACCAGGACGACCTGACCGTGCGCTCGCTGCAGGCGATGCACGCCGAACTGGCCGCAGGATCGCCGGCGAATCGCTTGAACTAAAATTCGAGCACTGTTCCACGCGCCGCCGCCGGAATCTCCGGCGGCGGCGCTTTTTCTGCCCAGGGTTTCGACCATGACGACCATTCCCCTCACCAAACGCGGCGCCGAGAAGCTCAAGGAAGAGCTGCATCGACTGAAGACGGTCGAGCGCCACTCGGTGATCCAGGCGATTGCCGAGGCGCGCGCCCAGGGCGACTTGTCCGAGAACGCCGAATACGAGGCCGCCAAGGACAAGCAGGGCTTCATCGAAGGCCGCATCCTCGAGATCGAAGGCAAGCTCGCCGCGGCGCAGATCATCGATCCGAGCGCTCTCGACGCCGGCGGCCGCGTCGTCTTCGGTTCCACCGTGGACCTGGAGGAGGAGTCCAGCGGCGCCCAGGTGACCTACCAGATCGTCGGCGACGACGAGGCCGACCTGAAGCAGGGCCTGATCTCGATCAGCTCGCCGATCGCCCGCGCGCTGATCGGCAAGGAGGCTGGCGACGTGGCCGACGTGCAGGCGCCCGGCGGCATCAAGAGCTACGAGATCGTCGACGTCCGCTACGCGTGATCCTGCACGGGCGCCCGAAGGGCGAACATTCCGGCTCGGCGGGTCTCGCCGCGGGTCGACGCGTGCGCCGGTGACATCGCGCGCACGTCGCATCGCTGCCTGGCTGAGCGGCCTCTGGGCCGGGTTGCTGGTCGCGATCGGCGCGATTGCCGCGCCGGCCGCGTTCGCGATCACGCTGCCCGAGACGGCCGGGCGGATCGCCGGGCGCATGTTCGCGCAGGAGGCCTACCTGAGCCTCGCGCTGTCGATCGGGCTGTTCCTGGTGCTGCGCGGCGAGGCCCGCGCGGCCGCGCGCCAGGGCGCGGGTTCGCTGTTCAGCACCGACATGCTGCTCGCGCTCGGGGCGTTGTTCTGCACCGTGGCCGGCTACTTCACCGTGGTGCCGATGATGGCGGCGGCGCGCGGGGGAGGCTCGGCGTTGCCGGTCGGCCTGAGCTTCGGCGCGCTGCACGGCATCTCGGCCGGGTTCTTCGCGCTCAAGGGGCTGCTGGTGCTGGCTCTGGCCTGGCGCCTCGGTGCGCCGCGCGCGTGATCCGGTCGGCGGTACCGAGGGTGGCGGCCTTAGCCGCCAACCGGTGATGAAATCAGTCCGCCGTCGCCTTCTTGACGCTGGTCTGGCGCTTCTTCGCGCGTTTCAGCGTGCCGCCGGCGGCCAGGCGCTGGTTGCCCAGCACCTTGATCTTCTTGACCTGCGGGCGGTGGTTGCCGCTCTTCGAGAACTTCAGCACCTTGACCACCTTCGGGCCGGGCATGCGCTCGTCGCGCTCGGCCTTCTCCTTCGGCGGCATCGGGCGCCACAACACCAGCAGCTTGCCGATGTGCTGGATCGGCGCGGCATTCAGCGATTCCGACAATTGTTGCAGCATCGCGTCGCGGGCCGTGCGTTCGTCGGAGAACACGCGGACCTTGATCAAGCCGTGGGCGTTCAAGGCGGCGTCGACCTCGCGAACGACCGCAGGCGTCAGCCCGTCGGCGCCGACGAGCACGACCGGTTGCAGGTGATGGGCGGCGCCGCGTTGGTCGCGGCGCTCGGACGGTGTGAGGAGCAGGGCAGGCATCTGCGTATTATCCGCGCAACATGAAACCGAAGACGCCCGTCCGTTCCCGCGGCAGCAAGGTCAACCGCGCGTGGCTGCACGACCACCTGACCGACCCCTACGTCAAGCTGGCACAGAAGGAGGGCTACCGCGCCCGTGCCGCATACAAGCTCAAGGAAATCGACGAGACGCTGGGCCTGATCGCGCCGGGTCAGATCGTCGTCGACCTGGGTTCGGCGCCCGGCGCCTGGAGCCAGTACGTTCGCCGCCGCTTCGCGCCGAAGGATGTGTCCGGCGGCGGAGCGGCCGCGGGTGCGCTGAACGGCACCATCATCGCGCTCGACATGCTGGAGATGGAGCCGATCGAAGGCGTGCATTTCATCCTCGGCGATTTCCGCGAGCCGGAGGTGCTGGCCGAGCTGGAGCGTGTCGTCAGCGGGCGGCCGGTCGATGTGGTGGTGTCCGACATGGCGCCGAACCTGTCGGGCATCGAGAGCTCCGATGCCGCTCGGATCGCGAATCTGGTCGAGCTGGCGGTCGAGTTTGCACTCGCCCACCTCACGCCGCGAGGAGCGCTGGTGTGCAAGGTGTTCCACGGCAGCGGCTACGGCCAGCTGGTGCGGCTGCTGAAGGATCGGTTTCGGGTCGTGAAGGCGATCAAGCCGCGCGCATCTCGCGACAAATCCGCGGAAACCTTTCTCGTCGGTATCGGTCCGAAAGTGGCCGCCGGAATCAGCGGTATTTTGGACGGCGGCTGATTCGGTGCCGCTGAACGCGCCGGTCCCGCGCAATGACCCCGTCTGGCGCACCATGCCGGCGCTATTGCGGGCGTTGCCGGGCTTGACTGGCTTAAAATGACGCCCATATGCCGTGGGATGGCCGATGCGGTCGTGTCGGCAACGTCTAGTGACCCGGAAAAGGAGCCGCGGTGAACAATCAATGGTTCTCGAAAGTCGCTGTTTGGCTGGTGATCGCCCTGGTGCTGTTCACCGTGTTCAAGCAGTTCGACCGCGGCGCCACGCGCGCCGGCGAGATCGGATATTCGGACTTCCTGGAAGAGGTTCGCAGCAAGCGCATCAAGAGCGTGCAGCTCCAGGAAAGCCCCGGCGGCGGCACCGAGATCAAGGCGCGAACCACCGATGACAAGGAACTTCGCACCACCGCCACCTACCTCGACCGCGGCCTGGTCGGCGACCTGATCAACAACGGCGTCAAGTTCGACGTGAAGCCCCGCGAGGAGCCGTCGATCCTGATGAGCATCCTGGTTTCCTGGGGGCCGATGCTGCTGCTGATCGCGGTGTGGATCTATTTCATGCGGCAGATGCAGGGCGGCGGCAAGGGCGGTGCCTTCAGTTTCGGCAAGTCCAAGGCCCGCATGCTCGACGAGGCCAACAACAGCACCACCTTCGCTGACGTCGCCGGTTGCGACGAGGCCAAGGAAGAGGTCAAGGAACTGGTCGACTTCCTGAAGGATCCGCAGCGCTTCCAGAAGCTCGGCGGGCGCATCCCGCGCGGCGTGCTGCTGGTCGGCCCGCCCGGCACGGGCAAGACGCTGCTGGCCAAGGCGATCGCCGGCGAGGCGCGCGTTCCGTTCTTCAGCATCTCCGGCTCCGACTTCGTCGAAATGTTCGTGGGCGTCGGCGCGGCCCGCGTGCGCGACATGTTCGAGCAGGCCAAGAAGAGCGCACCCTGCATCATCTTCGTCGACGAGATCGACGCGGTGGGTCGCCACCGGGGCGCCGGCCTGGGCGGCGGCAACGACGAGCGCGAGCAGACGCTGAACCAGATGCTGGTCGAGATGGATGGCTTCGAGACCAATCTCGGCGTGATCGTGATGGCGGCCACCAACCGGCCCGACATCCTCGACCCGGCGCTGCTGCGCCCGGGCCGCTTCGACCGCCAGGTCTACGTGACGCTGCCCGACGTGCGCGGCCGCGAGCAGATCCTGACGGTGCACATGCGCAAGGTGCCGGTCGGCCAGGACATCCGGCCCGACATCCTCGCGCGCGGCACGCCCGGCTTCTCCGGCGCCGACCTGGCGAACCTCGTCAACGAGGCGGCGCTGTTCGCGGCGCGGCGCAACGGGCGGGTCGTCGAGATGGTCGACTTCGAGCGCGCCAAGGACAAGATCATGATGGGCCCCGAGCGCAAGTCCATGGTCATGCCCGAGGAGGAGCGCAAGAACACCGCCTACCACGAGGCCGGCCATGCGCTCGTCGCGCGCCTGATGCCCAAGACCGATCCGGTGCACAAGGTCACCGTGATCCCGCGTGGCCGCGCCCTCGGCGTGACGATGCAGCTGCCCGAGACGGACCGCTACAGCATGGACAAGGAACGCATGCTGTCGACGATCTCGGTCCTGTTCGGCGGCCGCATCGCGGAAGAAGTGTTCATGCACCAGATGACCACCGGCGCCTCGAACGACTTCGAACGCGCGACGCAGATCGCGCGCGACATGGTCACCCGCTACGGCATGACCGACGAGCTCGGCCCGATGGTCTACGCCGAGAACGAGGGCGAGGTGTTCCTCGGCCGCTCGGTGACCAAGCAGGTCAACGTGTCCGAAGAGACGATGCAGAAGGTCGACAAGCAGATCCGCCGCATCATCGACGAGCAGTACGCCACCGCGCGCAAGCTGATCGAGGACAACCAGGACAAGATGCATGCGATGGCCAAGGCGCTGCTCGAATGGGAAACCATCGATGCCGACCAGATCGACGACATCATGAGCGGCAAGCCGCCGCGCGCTCCGAAGGACTGGTCACCGGGCAACAACAAGCCGCCGGGCGGCCCGGCCACCCCGGTCGCGGCCGACGGCGCTCCCGCCGCCGCCTGACGCGCTGTCGGCCGGGTTCGCGCCCGGGCCGTTACAGGAAGACATCACACGGGGCTTCGGCCCCGTTTTCTCGTCCACCACATCCCTCCACCAGCCGCCTCCCGCCCCGCCGGGGTGGGTTGCCGCGGACCCGACCGTCGATCGCAGAACCGATGCACTGGCAGACCACGCGCCACCGGATCGACCTGTCCTTGCCCCAGGTGATGGGCATCGTCAACGTCACGCCCGATTCGTTCTCCGACGGCGGCGAGCATGCCGACACGCGCTCGGCGCTCGACCACTGCCGCCGCCTCGTCGACGAAGGCGCACGCATCCTCGACATCGGTGGCGAATCGAGCCGCCCGGGTGCGGCGCCGGTGCCGCTCGACGAGGAACTGCGCCGCGTGATGCCGGTGCTCGAAGGCGCGATCGCGCTCGGCTGCGCGGTGTCGGTCGACACGATGAAGACCGAGGTGATGCGCGAGGCGCTCGCGCTCGGCGTGGACATCGTGAACGACATCCGCGCGCTGCGTGCGCCGGGCGCGGTCGAGGTCGTCGCGGCGCATCCAGATTGCGGCGTCTGCCTGATGCACATGCGCGGCGACCCGGCGACGATGCAGTCGAACCTGCAGTACGACGATCCGGTGGCCGAGGTGCGCGATTTCCTCGCCGGGCGGGCGGCACTGCTGGTGGCGAGCGGCGTCGCGCCGGAGCGCATCACGCTGGACCCGGGCATCGGCTTCGGCAAGAAGATCCGCCACAACTTCGAACTGCTGGCGCGCCAGCAAGAACTGCTGGCGCTCGGCTATCCGTTGCTGGTCGGCTGGTCGCGCAAGTCGTCGCTGGGCGCGGCGACGGGGCGCGAAACCGCCGACCGGCTGGTGCCGAGCATCGCCGCGGCGCTCGCCGCGGTGCAACTCGGCGCGAAGGTGCTGCGCGTGCACGACGTCGCCGCCACCGTCGACGCGCTCAAGATCTGGGAAGCCGCGGGCCTGTCCCGGCTGCCGGCTCCACAGTCCCCGTCTCCCGCTTCCCAAGTGACCCCGACGACTCCATGAGCAGAACCTATTTCGGAACCGACGGCATCCGCGGCACCGTGGGCCAGAGCCCGATCACCCCGGATTTCATGTTGCGGCTGGGGCACGCCGTCGGCCGCGTGCTCAAGGCCACGGACGCCAAGCCGACGGTGCTGATCGGCAAGGACACGCGCATCTCCGGCTACATGTTCGAATCGGCGCTGGAGGCGGGGTTCGCGTCGGCCGGCGTCGACGTGCTGCTGACCGGGCCGCTGCCGACCCCCGGTGTCGCCTACCTGACGCGGGCGTTGCGCCTGGCTCTCGGCGTGGTGATCAGCGCGTCGCACAACCCTTACGGCGACAACGGCATCAAGTTCTTCTCCGCGCGCGGCGAAAAGCTGCCGGACGACTGGGAGCGTGAGGTCGAGACGATGCTGGCCGCCGATCCCCAGTGGGCCGACTCCGCGCGCCTCGGCCGGGCGCGCCGCCTGGACGACGCCCGTGGGCGCTACGTCGAATTCTGCAAGGGCAGCTTCGGCAGCGAGCTGTCGCTCAAAGGCCTGAAGATCGTCGTCGACGCTGCTCACGGCGCGGCGTACCACGTGGCGCCCGACGTGTTCCACGAACTCGGCGCCGAGGTCGTCGCGATCGGCTGTGCGCCAGACGGCTTCAACATCAACGCCGGCTATGGCGCGACCTCGCCCGGCCCGCTGGTGCAGGCGGTGCGCGAGCACGACGCCGATTTCGGCATCGCGCTCGACGGCGACGCCGACCGGTTGCTGATGGTCGACGGCGATGGCCGCGTCTACAACGGCGACGAACTGCTGTATGTCGTCGTCGCCGACCGGCTGGACCAGGGGCTGCCGGTGCCGGGTGCGGTCGGCACGCTGATGACGAACATGGCGGTCGAGGTGGCGCTGCGGCGGCGTGGGGTGGAGTTCGTGCGCGCCAAGGTGGGCGACCGCTACGTGCTGGAAGAGTTGTCGAAGCGCCGCTGGCTGCTCGGCGGGGAGGGCTCGGGCCACCTGCTCGCGCTCGACAAGCACACCACCGGAGACGGGATCGTCAGCGCGCTGCAGGTGCTGCAGGCCGTGCTGCGGCACGGTGAATCGCTGGCCACGCTGCTGGCCGACGTCGAGCTGTTTCCGCAGGTGCTCATCAACGTCCGGCTGCGGCCCGGGCAGGACTGGCGCTCCAACCCGACGCTCGGACCGCTGCAGGAAGCCATCGCGCGCGACCTGGGCGACACCGGCCGGGTGCTGATCCGGCCGTCGGGTACCGAGCCGCTGGTGCGCGTGATGGTCGAGGCGCGCGACCCCGAGGTGGCGCGCACCCAGGCGCAGCGACTCGCGGCGGTCATCGAAGGCTGACCCGTGCTTTCCGCCGGGCGGTGATCGTCGGCGGACTGTTCTTCGCGATTTCGTCGTCGCCGGATGGCTTGTATCGGCGGCGACGTCGCGTCTGCGCGACATCGATGTATCGGTGACGGATTCATGACAGTCGCGCGACCTTCGATGACAGCGGCGTGGTCCTCGTCCGCCGCCCGCTCAAGCCGTTCGATCGCGCACATCTGCCTGGGTCGTGCACCTCGAAGAACGTTCGGCACGCCGGACCACCTGTCATCGATGTCATGGGGATGTCACACGCACTCCCTACATTCCGACACGTCCCAACCGTCGCTTCACCTTGAGGGGTGTGCCACATGTCCATGCTGTCTTCGCGAATCCTGAGTGTCACGCTGTTTGCTTCCGCCACCGTCTGGGGCCAAGCGGCGCTGGCGCAAGACGTGACCGGTGCCGGCGCCACCTTCCCGGCGCCGCTGTATGCCAAGTGGGCCGACGCCTACAACAAGGCCACCGGCGTCCGCATCAACTACCAGTCGGTCGGCTCGGGTGCCGGCCTGAAGCAGATCCGTTCCAAGACCGTCGATTTCGGCGCCTCCGACATGCCGTTGAAGGACGATGAACTCGCCAAGGACGGCCTGGTGCAGTTCCCGACGGTGATCGGCGGTGTGGTGCCGGTCGTCAATATCGTGGGCATCCAGCCGGGCCAGATCAAGCTGACCGGCGCGGTGCTGGGCGACATCTACCTCGGCAAGATCACCAAGTGGAACGATCCGGCGCTGACCGCGCTGAACCCCGGCGTGCCGTTGCCTGACGCCGCGATCTCGGTGGTCCGCCGCGCCGACGGCTCGGGTACCAGCTTCATCTTCACGAACTACCTGTCGAAGACCAACCCCGAATGGGCCGCCAAGGTGGGCGAGGGCACGGCGGTCAACTGGCCGGTGGGTGCCGGCGGCAAGGGCAACGAAGGCGTCGCTGCCTTCGTCACGCGCCTGCCGAACTCGATCGGCTACGTCGAGTACGCGTACGTCAAGCAGAACAAGATGACGTTCACGCTGCTGAAGAACAAGGACGGCCAGTTCGCGACGCCCGACGACCTGAACTTCAAGTCGGCCGCGGCCGGCGCCGACTGGTCCAAGTCCTTCTACCAGATCCTGACCGACCAGCCGGGCAAGGAGACCTGGCCGATCACCAGCGCCACCTTCATCATGATGCACAAGGCGCAGGACAAGCCGGCGCAGGCTGCGGCCACGCTGAAGTTCTTCGACTGGGCCTACACGCCGACCGGCGACAAGATGGCCGGCGAACTCGAGTACGTGTCGCTGTCCGAGCCGGTGAAGGCGCTGGTTCGCAAGCAGTGGGCCGAGATCAAGGACGCTTCCGGCAAGGTGGTGTCGTCCCGGTGACCGACCGCTGCCGCGCGCGACCTGGAGTTGTCGCGCGGTCCCGCCCGGCACCTCGTGCCGGGTGATCGGGGCCGGTTTGGCGCATCCGCCGCGCCGGCCGGCCCTCACCGTCTGGAGGCCATGTGGCCGCTACACTTCCCGCATCCTCGTATGACGCCAAGGACGAGATGCAACGCGCCGACCCGGTCGGGCGCCCGCCGGAACGCAAGCGCAATGCACCCTGGGCGGACGTCGTGTTTTCCGTGCTGGCCCACTCGGCCGCGATCCTGACGCTGCTGCTGCTGGTCGGGATCATCGTCTCGCTGCTGATCGGCGCCGCGCCGGCGATCCGCGAATACGGGCTCGGATTCCTGTGGAACACCGAGTGGGATCCCGTGCAGGACAAGTACGGCGGTCTGGTGATGATCTACGGCACGCTGGCCACCTCGCTGATCGCGCTGGTGATCGCGGTGCCGGTGAGCTTCGGCATCGCGCTGTTCCTGACCGAGCTCTCGCCCGGCTGGCTGCGCCGGCCGCTCGGCACGGCGATCGAACTGCTCGCCGCGGTGCCGTCGATCGTCTACGGCATGTGGGGCCTGCTGGTGTTCAGCCCGGTGCTGTCGCAGTTCGTCCAGCAGCCGCTGCAGCGACTGTTCGGCAACACCCCGTTCCTGAAGGAACTGGTGTCGGGCGCGCCCGTGGGCATCGGCATCCTGTCGGCCGGCATCATCCTCGCGATCATGATCATCCCGTTCATCGCCGCCGTGATGCGCGACGTGTTCGAGGTGACCCCGGTGATGCTGAAGGAGTCGGCCTACGGCCTCGGCTCGACCACCTGGGAGGTGATGTTCAAGGTGGTGCTGCCATACACCAAGACCGGCGTCGTCGGCGGCATCATGCTCGGCCTCGGCCGGGCGCTCGGCGAGACGATGGCGGTCACCTTCGTGATCGGCAACTTCAACCAGCTCAACAGCCTGTCGCTGTTCGAGGCGGCCAACAGCATCACCTCCGCGCTGGCGAACGAGTTCGCCGAAGCGGGCGAGGGCCTGCACCAGGCATCGCTGATCTATCTCGGCCTGGTGCTGTTCTTCATCACCTTCGTCGTGCTGTCGTTCTCCAAGCTGCTGCTGGCCCGCCTGAAGAAGAACGAAGGAGCCCGTACATGAGCGAGACCTTCACGATGTCGGGCGAACGCCTGGCCAGGCATCGCAGCCGCAAGCGCGTCAACGCGATCGCGCTGACGCTGTCGCTGGCGGCGATGGCCTTCGGCATCTTCTGGCTGCTGTGGATCCTGCTGGAGACGGTGCGGCTGGGCGTCGGCGGCTTGACGCTGTCGATCTTCACCGAGATGACGCCGCCGCCGCAGGCCGAGGTCGGCGGCCTTGCCAACGCGATCTTCGGTTCGCTGGTGATGGTGACGCTGGCGACGCTGCTGGGCACCCCCATCGGCGTATTGGCCGGCATCTACCTGGCCGAATACGGCCAGAAGGGCTGGCTCGGCCACGTGACGCGCTTCATCAACGACATCCTGCTGTCGGCGCCTTCGATCGTGATCGGCCTGTTCATCTATTCGGTGGTCGTGGCGCGCATGAAGAGCTTCTCCGGCTTCGCCGGCGTGCTCGCGCTCGCGCTGATCGTGATTCCGGTGGTGATCCGCACGACGGAGAACATGCTCTCGCTGATCCCCGGTGCGCTGCGCGAGGCGGCCTATGCGCTCGGCACGCCGAAGTGGAAGGTGATCTCGTCGATCACGCTGAAGGCCGCCCGCGCGGGCGTGATGACCGGCGTGCTGCTGGCCTTTGCCCGGATCGCCGGCGAGACGGCTCCGCTGCTGTTCACCGCGTTGTCGAACCAGTTCTGGACGTCGAACCTGATGGGCCCGACGGCGAGCCTGCCGGTCACGATCTTCAAATTCGCGATGAGCCCCTACGAGAACTGGCAGAAGCTGGCCTGGGCCGGCGTCTTCCTGATCACGCTCGGCGTGCTCGCCCTGAACATCCTCGCCAGAGTGATGTTCCGCAACAAGCATTAACGTCAGGACCGTCACGCCATGGACGTCAAAGTCGAACTCCCGGTGACCGAGAAGGCCAAGATCTCGGTGCGCGATCTGAACTTCTACTACGGCAGCTTCCACGCGCTCAAGCGCATCAACCTCGACATCCCGGAAAAGAAGGTCACCGCCTTCATCGGCCCGTCGGGCTGCGGCAAGTCGACGCTGCTGCGCACCTTCAATCGCATGTTCGAGCTGTATCCCGAGCAGCGCGCCGAGGGCCAGATCCTGGTCGACGGCGAGAACATCCTGTCGAAGAAGCACGACGTCTCGCTGATTCGCGCCAAGATCGGCATGGTCTTCCAGAAGCCCACGCCGTTCCCGATGTCGATCTACGACAACATCGCGTTCGGAGTGCGGCTGTTCGAGACGCTGCCGCGCATCGAGATGGACGAGCGCGTCGAGTGGGCCCTGAAGAAGGCGGCGCTGTGGAACGAGGTCAAGGACAAGCTCAACCAGAGCGGGTCCGGACTGTCGGGCGGACAGCAGCAGCGCCTGTGCATCGCGCGCGGCATCGCCATCAAGCCCGAGGTGCTGCTGCTCGACGAACCCTGCTCGGCGCTCGACCCGATCTCCACCGGCAAGATCGAGGAGCTGATCCACGAGCTGAAGGTCGACTACACGGTGGTCATCGTCACGCACAACATGCAGCAGGCGGCGCGCAGCTCCGACTACACCGCCTACATGTACCTCGGTGACCTGATCGAATTCGCCCCGACGTCCGAGCTCTTCATGAAGCCGAAGAAGAAGGACACCGAGGACTACATCACCGGTCGCTTCGGCTGAAGGCCGCGGACCCGCAAGGAATCAACCCATGACCGAGAAACACCTTTCCACCCAGTTCGACGCCGAACTCAGCGGCATCTCGACGCGCGTGCTCGAGATGGGCGGCCTGGTCGAATCGCAGATCGCGCAGGCCATCTACGCGCTGACGCACTTCAGCGGCGAGACCGCGTCGCAGGTGCTGACGCAGGAGGAGCGCGTCAACACGATGGAGGTCGAGATCGATCGCGACCTGTCGACCATCATCGCGCGGCGCCAGCCGACCGCGCGCGACCTGCGGCTGCTGATCGCGATCAGCAAGGCGATCGCCAACCTCGAGCGCGTCGGCGACGAGGCGGCGCGCGTCGCCCGCACCGTGCAGCGGCTGATCAACACCGGCGTGTCGAGCCGCATGCGGCTGCCGGTGGCCGACCTGGCTTTCGAATCCGAACTGGCCATCGCCCAGTTGCGCAAGGCGCTCGACGCCTTCGCCCGGCTCGACGTCGACAAGGCGCTGGAAGTGCTCAAGCAGGACGATCAGATCGACCAGGAATTCGAAGGCCTGATGCGCAAGCTGATCACCTTCATGATGGAAGACCCGCGCACGATCTCGTCGAGCATCGACCTCGTCTTCGTCGCCAAGGCGATCGAGCGCGTCGGTGACCACGCGAAGAACCTGGCCGAGGTGATCATCTACGTGGTCAAGGGCACCGACGTGCGCCACAACCCGGTGGCCATGGTCGAGACCATGGTGCGCTGAGGCGATGCGCGCGAGGAACGACGCATGAGACACGCTGCGTCAAGCCACAGGCGGGCCGAGCGCCCGGCCGCTCCGAAGCCGGCCCGCATCCCCGCGGGGGATCGGCCGACGTACCTGTCGGGCGAGGGGCAGTCATGAGCCGCATCCTGGTCGTCGAGGACGAGTCCGCGATCGCCGAGCTCGTCAGCATCAACCTGCGGCACGCAGGCTACGAAGTCAGCATGGCGGCCACGGCCGACCAGGCGCAGTTCGAGGTCGACAGCGTGCTGCCCGATCTCGTCGTGCTGGACTGGATGCTGCCCGGCCAGTCCGGGCTGGCACTGGCCAAGCGCTGGCGCGGCCAGGCGCGCACCCGCGAACTGCCGATCATCATGCTGACAGCGCGCGCCGAGGAAACCGACAAGATCGCCGGCCTGGATGCCGGCGCGGACGACTACCTCACCAAGCCGTTCTCGACCAACGAGCTGCTCGCCCGCATCCGGGCGGTGCTGCGCCGCAAGGCGCCCGAGGCGCTCGACACCGTGGTCGAGGTCGGCGGGTTGCGCCTGGACCCGGCCACCCGCCGCGTCACGCGCGACGAGCGCGAGGTGCGCGTCGGCCCGACCGAGTTCCGCCTGCTGCATTTCCTGATGACGCATCCGGAGCGGGTGCACAGTCGCGCGCAACTGCTCGACCGTGTCTGGGGCGACCATGTGTTCATCGAGGAGCGCACGGTCGACGTCCACGTCAAGCGCCTGCGCGAGACGCTGGAGACGGTGCAGTGCTCGCGCATGATCGAGACCGTGCGCGGCGCCGGCTATCGCCTGACGCAACAGGTGCAGGCCATTCCCGGCTGATCCGCCGGGCCGAAGCGGCCCGGCACGCGCCCACATCACGAAAGGTCGGACATGGGTTGGGTGCTGCCGCGGCTGCTCGCCAGCGTGCTCGCGGTGCTTGCCGGCGGCGTGCTGGGCCTGCTGGCCGGCTCGTTCTGGCGCTCGCCGGCGATCGGTGCGCTGGCCGGTGCCGCCATCGGCGCACTGTGGCTGGCGACGCTCGAAGCGCTGCGGGCGCGCCGCTTCATGGACTGGCTGCGCGGCACGCTCGACGCGCCCGCGCCGCGCGACAGCGGCTTCTGGGGCGAAGTCGGCTACCGGGTCGAACGGGCGCTGCGCCAGCTCGAGGGCCGCGTGGTGCACGAGAACGCGCGTTTGGGCCAGTTCCTGTCCGCGATCGAAGCCTCGCCGAACGGCGTGCTGCTGCTGGACACGCACGACCAGATCGAGTGGTGCAACTCGGTCGCCGCCGACCATTTCGGCCTCGACCCGCAGCGCGACCGGCGCCAGCGCGTCACCAACCTGCTGCGCTCGCCGACCTTCGTCAGCTACCTCCAGGCCGGCGAGTTCGACGATGCCGTCAGCTTCCCGGGGCCCGGCGCCCGCGGCCAGATCTCGGTGCTGATCCGGCCCTATGGCGAAGGGATGAAGCTGGTGCTCTCGCAGGACGTCACCGAGCGCGAACGCAGCGACGCGATGCGGCGCGATTTCGTCGCCAACGTGTCGCACGAGATCCGCACGCCGCTGACCGTCGTCGCCGGCTTCATCGAGACGCTGTCGACGCTGCCGCTGACCGAGGTCGAGCGGCGGCGCGTGCTCGAGCTGATGTCGCAGCAGGCGCAGCGCATGCAGACGCTGGTCGGCGACCTGTTGACGCTGGCGCGGCTGGAGGGCAGCCCGCGGCCACCGGCCGATCGATGGGTTTCACTGACGCGGGTGTTCGACGCAGTGCGCGCGGAGGCCGATGCGCTGTCGGCCGGGCGCCACACGCTGGAATTCGACCTCGCATCGGTCGCTTCGGTGCAGGTGGCCGGCGCCGAGGCGGAGCTGATCAGCGCGGTCGGCAATCTCGTCAACAACGCGGTGCGCTACACGCCGGCCGGTGGGCGCATCGATGTGTCGTTCGCGCTGCGCGCCGACGGATCGGGTGAGATCGAGGTGCGCGACACCGGCATCGGCATCGAGCGCGAGCACCTGCCCCGTATCACCGAGCGCTTCTATCGCGTCGACGGCAGCCGCTCGCGCGACACCGGCGGCACCGGGCTCGGGCTGTCGATCGTCAAGCATGTCGCCCAGCGCCATGGCGGCGAGCTCGAGATCAGCAGCGAGCGCGGCAAAGGGTCGAGCTTCCGGCTGGCGTTCCCGGCGCCGCGCGTGCGCGCGGGCGAGCGGCGTGCGGCTGAGCAGGGCGCTGCGGTCAGCGCCGGATGAAGGGCCGGGCGGCGAACCGATTGGCGTCCCAGGCTCGATCGACACCCGTCGACCGTGGCGAGGCTGTCAGCGCCGGCCGCCCGGCGCCGGAGCGGGCGTCGCGCGGCGATAGACGGCCGTCGTCTCGTCGCGGTCGGTCGGCCGCGATTCGCGGGCGACGAACACCCAGCCCGGCACCTCTGCCGGCGGCTGGCGCCGCGATTGCAGCATCAGCAGGATTTCGCACGGCGCCAGCTCGGGCGGCGTGACCGCGTCGACGCGGAAGCCGGCCAGGTGCTCCAGCGCCGCCAGCTCGGCGCGCGGCAGGCTGGGTGCGGCCAGGCAGGCGTCGCGCGGCAGGTGCGGCGCCAGGCGCTGCAGCAGCGGCCGGTAGCTGCGCGCGTAGTCGAGCAGCGGCAGCCACAGCGTCATCAGCAGCAGCCAGCACACCACCACCCCGCTGGCCGGCAGCACCATGCTCTTCCACAGCGGATGCCGGTTGCGCCCGGTGCGCCAGCGCACCAGCCACAGCCAGGCCACGGTGCCGGCGGTGGCCAGCAGCAGGGTGGCCGGCGCGAAGCTCGGCTCGAAGCCGGGCGCGAGGCGGGCGACGTTGGCCGCCGGCTGCTTCGGCACACCGGTCTGCAGCGAGGCGTAGACGACCCAGATCACGACCGCGCAGATCGAGAAGAAGAACACCGAGAACCAGTCGATCGCCGCCGAGGTGCTGCGCTGCAGTGTCGGCAGCGCGAACGACGCCAGCACCGCCAGCGCCGGCAGGCCGAGCATCAGCGCGCGGTCCGAGCCACCCATCGCGATGCACGCGGCAAAGCTCACCGCCACGCAGATCAGCGGCACCACGATGTGCCGGTTGCGCAGCTGGCGGTGCCAGCGCCACAGCGTCCAGGACGCGAGCAGCCAGGCCGGCCAGGTGAACCAGGCAAGCTGACGCACCAGCGTCCAGACGCCGCTCCAGGAACTGGTGGCCGTCACGCGCCAGCCCCAGGCGCCGAGCAGCGTGGCCACGGCGAGCGCGATCACGGTGGCGGCCGCCACCCAGCCACCGAAGCGGCGCGCCGGCGCGTGGCTCGATCGCACGCACACCAACGTGCCGAGCACGCCGAGCGCCAGCGCGATGCTCGGCGCGCCGCTGGCAGCCAGCGCCGGCAAGGCGACCAGGATCGCCAGCACCGGCTTGCGGCCGCGCGTCTGGCAGGCTGACAGGGCGTAAAGCAGCAGCGAAACGCTGGCGAGCTGCGCCAGCTCGGGCGTGGTTTCGTGGCCGAGCTGCAGCAGGCCGAGCGTCGCGATCAACGCCAGCAGCGCGCCGTCGGCGATCGCACGCGCGTAGTCGACTGGGTTGGCCTCGCCGCCGAAGGCGAACGGCAGCGGCTGTGCGCTGTCGCTTCGCGCCAGGTGGTAGCTGCTGTACCAGGTCAGCACCAGCACCGCGATCAGCAACAGCGCGAACGGGATGCGCGCCGCGGCCGCGCCGCCGATCCACGGCCCCAGCGCCTTCACGAACAACGCGCCGTACCAGTACGGGAGCAGCGCGGCATCGGCCGGCAGCCCGGCGATCGTCGGCGCCAGCCACGAGGCCGGCCCCTGCGCCAGGTTCGACATGTAGCCGAACGCGGTGATGTCGGCGGCCTTCCACGGGTCGCGCCCGAACAGCCCCGGCACCACGTAGGCCGCGCACAGCAGCAGCAGCGCCAGTCGGGGCAGCCGCTGCGCGGCGCGCTGGGTGACGAGGGCGGGGTTGGGGTTGCTCAAGGTGGCGCGATGATGCCGCATGCCCGGCGCGGCGTGCCGGGCTGACGTGGAGACGCGACGCGGCCGGCACCTGCCGCACCCAACAAAAAGGGCAGCCTGAGCTGCCCTGGTGCGACGCGCGACCGGCTTACTTCTTGATGCCGACCCGGGCGAACTTGTTGCGGAACTTCTCGACGCGGCCGCCGAGCGAATCCACGCTCTTCTGCGTGCCGGTGTAGAACGGATGCGACTCGCTCGTCGTTTCCAGCTTGATCAGCGGCAGCTCGCGGCCATCGTCGAGCTTGATCATCTCGCGGCTCTGCGCGCAAGAGCGCGTCACGAACTTGAAGCCGTTGGACAGGTCCACGAAGCAGACTTCGCGGTAGTTGGGGTGGATGCCTTGTTTCATTGATGCCTCGCTGCCCTCGAAGGGCTTGTGCCGGGAGCCACGCCGAACCGTTCGACGCACTTGCCGCGTAGCGGAAAACCGCGGATTATAGCCCGGCGAAGGGCTGCTCCGGCTGGGCGGAGCACGCCGCCGATGCGCCGATCAGCCGCCGCGGCGCATCATGTCGAAGAAGTCGAGGTTGTTCTTCGTCGACTTCATCTTGTCGAGGATGAACTCCATCGCCTCGATCTCGTCCATCGGATAGAGCAGCTTTCGCAGGATCCAGCTCTTCTGCAGGATCTCCGGCTTCAGCAGCAACTCCTCGCGCCGCGTGCCGCTCTTGTTGATCAGGATCGACGGGTAGACGCGCTTCTCGGCCATCCTGCGATCGAGATGGATCTCGCAATTGCCGGTGCCCTTGAACTCTTCGTAGATGACTTCGTCCATCCGGCTGCCGGTGTCGATCAGCGCGGTGCCGATGATGGTCAGCGAGCCGCCTTCCTCGACGTTGCGCGCGGCGCCGAAGAAGCGCTTGGGGCGCTGCAGCGCGTTGGCGTCGACACCGCCGGTCAGCACCTTGCCCGACGAGGGCAGCACGTTGTTGTAGGCGCGGGCGAGGCGGGTGATCGAGTCGAGCAGGATCACCACGTCCTTGCGCAGCTCCACCAGGCGCTTGGCGCGCTCGATCACCATTTCGGCCACCTGCACGTGGCGCGCGGCCGGCTCGTCGAACGTGGAGCTGATGACTTCGCCGCGCACGGTGCGCTGCATCTCGGTCACTTCCTCGGGCCGCTCGTCGACGAGCAGCACGATCAGGTAGACCTCGGGATAGTTGGCGATGATCGCGTGCGCCAGGTTCTGCATCATCACCGTCTTGCCGCTCTTCGGCGCCGACACCAGCAGCGCGCGCTGGCCTTTGCCGAGCGGCGCGATGAGATCGATGATGCGGCTGGTGATGTTCTCGTCCGACTTGATGTCGCGTTCGAGCTTGAACTGCTCCTTCGGGAAGAGCGGCGTCAGGTTCTCGAACATGATCTTGTGCTTGCTCTCCTCGGGCGTCAGGCCGTTCACGCGGTCGACCTTGACCAGCGCGAAGTAGCGCTCGCCGTCCTTGGGCACGCGCACCTCGCCCTCGATCGCGTCACCGGTGTGCAGGTTGAAGCGCCGGATCTGACTCGGGCTGAGATAGATGTCGTCGGTGGACGCCATGTAGCTCGTGTCGGGCGAGCGCAGGAAACCGAAGCCGTCGGGCAGCACCTCGAGAACGCCGTCGCCGAACACCTGCTCGCCGGCCTTGGCGCGCTTCTTCATGATCGCGAACATCAGCTCCTGCTTTCGCAGTCGCGACACGTTCTCGATCTCGAGCGCCTCGCCCATCTTGATGAGCTCGGAGACGTGGAGGGCTTTCAGTTCGGACAGGTGCATGGGTGGGAACCCCGGGGATGTTTGGCGACCGGCCAGACCTTGGACGGTGCCCGAGAGCTCGGTGGCGATGCCACGGCCGCCGGATGGAGCGGACGGCGGCCATTGCGGTCATGCGCCCCGTCGGGGAGCGCCTACAGCAACGATCCGGTGTCGGACCGGGAGGGCGGGAGTGGGGTTGCCGCGACCACGCGGCCTGAAAAGCAGCGGAGCCGAAATCCTTCGTGAGGGCCTCGGCTCCGTGGCGTGGCGGCTGGAACTTCGTTCGGCGAGACGAGCCGCGACGGGGTGTCGCAGGCGCCGACTCGACCGGCGGCAGCCGGAATTATAGATGACCGTCGATGAACGCCGTCAATTGCGACTTCGAAAGTGCGCCGACCTTCGTGGCGGCGAGCTGGCCGCCCTTGAAGAGCATCAGCGTCGGGATGCCGCGGATGCCGAATTTCGCGGGCACGTCACGGTTCTCGTCGACGTTCATCTTCGCGATCTGCAGACGGCCGTCGTAGTCCTTCGACACCTCGTCGAGGATCGGCGCGATCATCTTGCAGGGGCCGCACCATTCGGCCCAGTAGTCGACGAGGACGGGCTTGTCGGCCTGGAGGACGTCGCTGTCGAACGACGCGTCCGAAGTGTGCTTGATCAGTTCGCTGCTCATGTGGAGTCCTCTGGGTAGCCCGCTCCCGAGCGGAGCGATGCGCCACAATGATTTTGACACAGGGCGTTCGTCCCCGCTCCCGCCGGGGGCCGCCGCGCGAGCCCCGATTTCTATGGCGACGATAGCCCGAACCCCCCTTGATTTTTCGCAGTCCGATCCCTGGCGCGCGGTCGCGCGGCAATCGATCGCCTGGGCGGCCGATGCCGCGGTCGAACTGCGCGACGCGGTCGTGCTGGTGCCGTTCGCGCAGCACCTGCCGCTCGCACGAACTGCCTGGGCCGAGGCCGGCGGCTGGGTGCCGCGCATCGAGACCACGCGCACGCTGGCGCGCAGCCTCGGGCCGCCGCACGAGCCCGCGGCCGGCGAGTTCCGCTTCGACCCGGCGCTCGACCGCCTCGCCGCGCGCCGCCTGCTGACCCGCCACGACTGGGCGCGCGCCTGGTCGCGTCGCGATCCGCGCGGCTTCGATCGCGGTGTGCGTGACCTCGTCGCCACCACGCAGGCCTTCGCGCGCCGGCGCGACCAGCTCGCGCCGGACGAACGCGAGGCCGCCGCCGAACGCTGGCGCGAGCTGCTGACGCCGGTCGCCGGCCCGGGCGGCTTCGAGCGTGCGCTCGCGGCGCTGGCGCTCGAATGGGCGCAGGATTGCGCGCCGGCGCCCACCGACCGCCTGTTCACGCTCGCACCGCCCGCGTGGATCGTCGTGCAGGCGGGCGGGGCGGACGCACTGGCGTCCGCGCTGCTCGAACGCGACGGCGGCCTGTGCATCGATTCCGACGTCCCGCTCGACGACCCCTTCGGCGCCAGCGCCGTCCCGCTTGCCGCTGCCGCCGACGTGCAGCTCGCGGCCTGCGCCGACCTGGAAGACGAGGCGCAGCGCAGCGCCGCGCAGGTGTTGCGGCACCTGGCCGATGGCGTGCAGCCAGTCGCGTTGATCGCGCTCGACCGCCAGCTGGTGCGCCGCGTGCGTGCACTGCTCGCGCGGCGCGGCGTGCCGATCCAGGACGAGACCGGCTGGACGCTGTCGACCACGCGAGCCGCCGCGACGCTCGTTGCGCTGCTGCGCGCCGCATCGCCGCAGGCGAGCACCGACGACCGGCTCGACTGGCTGAAGACCTGCGCCACCGCGTGGCCCGGCCGGCGCGGTTCGGCGCTGGCGCTTCAGGCGATCGAATCGAAGGCGCGCCGGCACGGCTGGGCGCGCGTCGCACAGGTCGACCCCAGCGTGCTCGGCCCGGCGGCATCGGCGCTCTGGGCCGACGCAGATGCGCTGCTCCGCACGCTCGCCGACGGTCCGCCGCGCAGCCTGTCCGACGGTCTGGCCGCGCTGCGGACGGCGTTGCAGGGCTGCGGCGCCTGGAGCCTGCTCGCGGGCGACGAGGCCGGCCGCCAGGTGCTCGCCGCACTGCACCTGGTGGGCGAAACCGTGGGGGACATCCGCAGCGACGCCGGCGGGCAAGCCATCGCGCCAGCGCCCGGCCCGGGCGGCGCCCCCGACGACCGCCTCGACGCCGCCGAATTCGCTGCCTGGGTCGACGCCGCGCTCGACGACGGCCTGTTCGTGCCGGCGCCGCCCGGGCAGACGCCGGCGGTGGTCGTCACGCCGCTGGAGCGCGCGATGCTTAGGCCGTTCGGCGCGGTCGTGATGCCGGCGGCCGATGCGGTGCGGCTCGGCCAGGCGCCGGCGGCGGACGGCCTGCTCTCGGACGCGCTGTGCCGCGCACTCGGCCTGCCCGACGGCGCGCAGCGCCGTGATGCGCAGACCCTGGCGTTCGCGCAGGTGCTGCGCCGTGCGCCGGTGACGCTGCATTGGCGTCGTGACGACGCCGGCGAGCCGATGACGCCCAGCCCGTTGGTCGAGCGCCTGTCGCTGGCGCTGGCCCGCCACGCCCGCACGCTGCCGGACGCCGGCGACGCACGGGTGGCTTCGCCGGTGAAAGCGCTGCCGGTGCTGCCGCCGCAGCCGCGCGCGCCGTCGCTGCTGCCGGGCCGCCTGAGCGCCAGCGCCTGCGAGGCGCTGCGCGCCTGTCCGTACCGCTTTCATGCCCTGCGCATGCTCGGCTTGGCCGAGGCGGACGAACTGTCCAGCGACATCGAGAAGCGCGACTACGGCACCTGGCTGCACGCGGTGCTGCAGCGCTTCCACGCCGGCCGCGCAGGAGCCGTGGCGCGCACGCCGGAGGACGATGCGCGCCGCCTGGCTGCGGCCGCCGAGGACATCCGGCGCGAGATGGCACTCGACGCTGCCGCGTTCCTGCCCTTCGCCGCCAGCTTCGAGCGACTGGTGCCGCGCTATGTCGACTGGCTGCAGCAGCGCGACCGCGCCGGCGCGGTCTGGCTCGACGCCGAGGTCGAGCTGAACGCCGACCCGCCGGGCTGGGGCGGCGTGCGCATGCACGGCGTGATCGACCGCATCGACCGTCTGGATTCGGATGCAGATTCGGATGCGGATGCCGGCGATGCCGGCCCGGTCACCGAGTTGATCGACTACAAGACCGGCAGTGCGGCCGCGCTGCGCGAGCAGGTGCGCGACCCGCAGGAGGACACGCAACTCGCGTTCTACGCCGCGCTGCTGCTCGAGCAGCCCGCTGCCGACGGACCGGTCGCCGCCGCCTACCTGCCGCTCGACGAGAGCGGCGCGCTGAAGGCGATCACGCATCCGGACGTGGCGCTGACGGCGCGGCGCCTGGTCGACGGCATCGGCCGCGACCTGCAACGGCTGCGCGCCGGCGCGGCGCTGCCGGCGCTGGGCGAGGGCAGCCTCTGCGATCACTGCGAGGTGCGCGGCCTGTGCCGGCGCGACCACTGGGCCGAGGCACCGCGATGACCGCTCCCGCCTACCGCATCGATGGCGTGCCGGCCGCGCGCGAGGCCTTCTACGCCCGCGCCTGCGATCCGCGCGCCAGCGTGGTCGTCGAAGCCTGCGCCGGCGCCGGCAAGACCTGGATGCTGGTGTCGCGCATCCTGCGCGCGCTGCTCGACGGCGTGCAGCCGCACGAGATCCTCGCGATCACGTTCACGCGCAAGGCCGCCGGCGAGATGCGCGGGCGGCTGTCGCAATGGCTCGCCGAATTCGCCGAGCCGAACTGCGACGATGCCAAGCG
>JBGAMJ010000070.1:2471-26793 GCA_044223035.1 Piscinibacter sp. | reverse complement strand
ACGGCACCGCCTTCACCGGCCCGCTGCCGTGCAGCTTCTGGAAGCCGTCGACCATCACCTGCTCGCCCGGCTTCAGGCCGTCGGCGACGATCCAGCGGCCGCCGGCCGCGGCGCCGCCGATCTTCACCGGGCGCGGCGCCACCTTGCCGTCCGGCGCCACCACCATCACCGTGTCGCCGTTGTTGCTGCGCGTGACGGCCTGCTGCGGCACCACCAGCGCGTCAGGCGACTGCGCCTGGTCGAGCCGCACGCGCACGTACATGCCGGGCAGCAGCAGCCGGTCGGTGTTGGGCACCTCGGCGCGCAAGGTCACCTGGCCGGAGCTGGCGTCCACGCTCAGGTCGGCGAACAGCAGGCGGCCGCGGCGCGGCAGCTCGGTGCCGTCTTCCAGCACGATGCGCACGCTGGCGCCGTCGGCGCCGGCCTGCTTCAGCTGGCCGCTCTGCAGCGCGCGGCGCAGCTTCAGCACCTCGGTGCTCGATTGGGTGAAGTTGACGTACACCGGGTCGAGCTGCTGCACCAGCGCGAGCTGCGTCGCCTCGCCCTGGCCCACCAGCGCACCCTCGGTGACCAGCGCGCGCCCGATGCGCCCGGCGATCGGCGACGTGACCGACGCGTAGCCGAGGTTGATCTGCGCGGTCTGCAGCGCGGCGCGGGCCGAGGCGACATCCGCCTCCGCCTGCTTCTGCGCCGCGACGGCGTTGATGTAGTCCTGCTTGCTGATCGCGTTCGCGTCCAGCAGCGGCTTGTAGCGCTCGGCCTGTGCGCTTGCCTGCGTCAGGTTGGCCTGTGAACGTGCGAGCGCCGCCTGGGCGCTGGCCAGCGCGGCCTGGTACGGCGCGGCGTCGATCTGGAACAAGGGCTGGCCGGCACGGACCTCGCTGCCCTCGACGAACAGGCGCTTGAGCACGATGCCGGCGGCGCGCGCGCGCACCTGGGCGACGCGCGAAGCCTCGACACGGCCCGGCAGCTCGGTCTGCACGCCGATGGACTGCGGCACGAGCGTCACCACGCCGACCTCGGTGGGCGGCATGCCGCCGCCGGGCGGCGCGGCGCCGCCTTCAGGCGTCTTCGCGCCGCAGGCCGCGAGCAGCGCCGCCGCCAGCCCCACCGTGCCCCAGGCCACCCGGCGCCCGGCAGTGCCGCCCGCACCCCGGCCTGCACCCGCGCCCCCGTTCCGGCTCGCGCCCCGCCCCACGTTCCGCTCCGCACCCGCTCGATTCATCGCCATACCCCGTCCTTCAGCAGCAACGCACACCCGCCCGGGGCGGCGTCGATCGCCGCAGCCCTGCCCGGCGCCTGATGCAAGCGCGGTGCCGTCGCGGCGCCCGGCCCCTGCCGGGACATTGCGGACACCGCCGTTTCCGCGCTAGTATACATACAGTCGTGAATGTATGTCCGGCCAGGTACCGCCGCGGCGTCGCCGCACCGCCACAGATCGCACCGACCTTTCCTGCCGCACGAGACCTCCCGGCCGACCGGCCCCTTCGACACCCCACGCCGCCCCGAACCGTCCATGGCCCGCCGCACCAAGGAAGAAGCCCTCGCCACCCGCGAGCGGCTGCTCGACGCCGCCGAACGCGTGTTCGAGGAGCGCGGCGTGGCCGGCGCGTCGCTGGCCGACATCGCGACCCAGGCGGGGCTGACGCGGGGCGCGGTCTACTGGCATTTCACCGACAAGGCCGACCTGTTCGACGCGATGATGAAGCGCGTGCGGCTGCCGCTCGAACACACCGCCAGCCGCGCCACCGAAGGCCTGGACGACCCGCTGGAGCAGATCCGCGGCCGCTGCCTGGCGGCGCTGCGCCTGGCGGCGCACGACCCGCATGCGCGGCGCGTGTTCGGCATCGCGACGCACAAGGTGGAGTACGTGGGCGAGATGGCCTCGGTGCGCGACCGCCACGTCGCGGCGCGCCGCGACTGGGTGGCCGACCTGCAGGCGCGCCTGCTGGTGGCGACGCGCCGCGGCCAGATCGCCCGCCGGCCGACGGCGCGCACGGCGGCGATCGGCATCCATTCGCTGCTCGACGGGCTGGTCCGCAACTGGATGCTCGAGCCGGGCGGCTTCGACCTCGTGCGCGTCGGCCGGGAGGCGCTGGACGCCTACCTTGCCGGCCTCGTGCCCGCGGCGGGCGCGCGGGCGGCGCCGCAGGCTGACGAGGTGGAGCCGCCCGCGGAATCCGATCCGGCGGAAACCCCGCCCTCCCGCCGCGCCGACCCGGCCGTCACTTGACCGGCACGTAGTTGACCGGCACCCAGGCGTAGCCCTTGCCGTCGGCGCGCACGCGCCCGAGGCCGGGGAACGACAGGTGCGCGGAACCCACCAGGTAGCCCTGGCGCGCGGCCTCGGCATAGGCCTTGCGGCGCTGCACCGCGGCGGCCGGGCTGTCGACGTCGAACTGGATCGTCACCGACGGCTCGGGGAACTGCACCGCCGCCACGTGCATCAGGTCGCCCCACAGCAGCAGCTTCTGGCCCTTGCTCTCGACCGCGTAGACGGTGTGGCCGGGCGTGTGGCCATGCGCCGCGACCGCCTTGATGCCCGGCACCAGGTCGGTGTTGCCGTCGAAGGGCTTGAACCGGCCGGCGGCGACGTACGGGTTCAGCGAGGCCATCGCGCCCTGGAAGAAGCCCTTGGCGTCGGCCGGCGCCTTGTCGAGGTTGGCCTGGCTGAGCCAGAACTCGGCGTCGTGGCGGTCGGCGCGCACCACCGCGTTCGGGAATGCCGGCTTGTCGCCCGCCATCAGCCCGCCGACGTGGTCCGGGTGCATGTGGGTGACGTACACCTCGTCGACCTGCTCCGGCTGGTAGCCGGCGGCCTTCAGGTTGTCGAGCAGCTTGCCCAGCGTGGGGCCGAACAGGCCGGCCGCGCCGGTGTCGACCAGCACCAGCTTGTCGCCGGTGTTCACGAGGTAGCCGTTGACCGACGTCTCGACCGGCTCCTGCAGGTAGGCCTGCGCCAGCCGCTTCGTGACCTTGGCCGGCGTGGTGCGCGTCAACAGCTTCGACACCGGCAGCGCGACGGTGCCGTCGCTCAGCGCGGTGACCTCGAAGTCGCCGAGCATGAGCCGGTACCAGCCGGGCGACGGTGTCTTGGAGATCGGCGCGCCGGCCATCGCCGGGGCCGCCATGCAGGCGGCCAGCGCGAGCGCCGCGGCGAAGCGGGCGGGAAGGCCGTCGATGCCGCGCCGGGTCGGGAACGGGGTCGGAGTCGTCGTTGTCATCGTGGGGTGTCTCCGTCGGAAAGCAGCGGCGGAGACTACCCGAGGCGCGATCTCCCGGCCACCCGTGCGGCGACTTGACCACCGAGCGCCGGCACCGGGGGTCGCGGTCGCGTGGAAACGATCGCCGGCGCGGCCTGCCGGATCAGCCCGGCCGCGCCCAGCTCAGCCGCGTCGCGACCCGCTCGAAGCCACAGCCCAGCATGTTGCTGTACGACGGATGCGGCTCGCCCGGCTGCGGCTCGCCGGTCTCGGTACAGGCGATGGTGCAGCCGAGCCCGGTGGCATCCGCCAGGCGCCGGCGCATCAGCGCGCGCTGGGCGCCGGTGCGGCGCGCGGCCGGCAGCGTGGTCGCCATGCCCAGCCAGGCGCCGCCGTCGCGCACGAACAGGGCCGCTGCGGCCACCGGCGCGCCCTCGCGGCGAGCAACGTACGCATGCCATCCCGCGCGGCCGGGCAGCGCGCGCAGCCAGTCGCCGAACCAGGGCGGCAGGCCCATGCCGTCGACGATGGCGGCGGCGAAGACGGCCGCTTCGGCGGCGCCGGCCTCGTCGACGACCAGGGCGGGGGGCAGCGCGCCGGCCGGGGCGTCCGCCGCCGCACCCATCGCAGCGCCTGTCGAAGTCCCTGCGCTCCTCGCGGAGCCTGTCGCGGCGCCTGCCGCCGGTCCCATTGCCCGCCCGCCGCTTTCAGGCCACGCGACGAGGTCGCGCGCCATCTTCGCGATGCGCTGCGGCAGCGGCCGGTGGCCGCGCGCGGCCAGCCGATCGGCCCAGGCCGCCTCGTGCGGCCCCGGCGCGGGCTGCACGGCCCAGCGGCCCGGCGGCGCGCGGTCGAAGAAGGCCGGCAGCGTGTCGAGCCAGTCGCTGCCGCCGGGCGAATCCGGACCGCCGTCGATGCCGGCGCCGATCACCCGGTTGAACAGCGTCAGCGGCAGCGCCGGCACGCTGATCGCGAGTGCGTCGGCGCCGACCCGGCGTGCCGCGATGCGCGGCGCCACCTCCGGCAGGCCGGCGCCGGCTTCGAACAGGTCGGCCCAGGCCTCGCGCTCCAGGATCTCGCCGCGGCGCGCGGCGGCAGCAGTGGCGGCATCGGGCGGATTCCCGGGACCGCGGGCGGATTCGGTGATCGGCATGGCACCCCCCGTGAACGGCGCCGACCGCAGGGAACGCAGACGCGAAGGCGGGTGCAGAAGCCGGCGGCCGGCGCCGCCGATCGTCGCGCGAACGCGCCGCGGCTCCCCCTAGGTTCGACCCGCAGCGCTCCCTAGCCCCCAGGGGGGCGGCTGCGGCCGGCGCCACCGATAGTGAAGGCAGGCGGGTGCCACGGACCTTCGGACCACCGCACACCGCCGGCCACGTCACCTTCAGGAGGATTCATCATGGGTTCATTCACGTCCCTTGCGTCGCGGGCCCGGGCGGCCCTCGGCGCCCTGCTCGCCATCGGGCTGTTTGCCGCGTCGCACGGCGCACAGGCGCAGACCAGCGTCTGCACCGCCGCCGCCAAGGAGGAAGTCGCCGCCACGCTCGCCAAGTACGCCACCGCGTCCGAGGCGGCGCAGCTGGAGATGCAGGCCGCGCTGTACGCCAAGTTCAAGGCCTGCGGCACCGGCGACGCGGCGCAGTTCCCGCCGACAGACACGTTCTACGTCGCGGCGCGCCAGTGCGGCGCCAAGGTCAGCGCGATGGGCAGCCTCGCCTACGAGGAAATGCCCTGCTGCGGCTATGACCCGCAACGCCGCACCTTCGCCTGCCCGGTGAAGATCAAGCAGAACGTCGGCTTCGGTGCATTCCCGCTGCCCGGCAGCCGCGAGTACGTGCTGCACTGCGTTGCCGACGCGGCCGGCGTGTTCCGCCCGGTCGGCTTCGACAGCGTGCACCTGGCGAACTCGGCGCAGGCACCGAGCTGGCAGTTCGCCGTCGTCTCGGCCGCCAACAACGACGTGACGATGGGCCTGGTGCAGCCGATGGACGGCGCCACCCGCAGCGCCCGCTCGATCCTGTCGTGGAACCTGCGGCCGACCGACTGCAACTACGTGCCGATCTGGGGCAACGCGATCGACTACCGGATCCGCCGCAACCAGTGACGCGCGCTCGCCGCGCGCGGCCGACGGCCCGGGCTCGTCCCGGGCCGTCGGCTTGCGGGGCCGCGCCGAGCATGCCTCGCCCACTGCCCGCAAAACCCGGCCGTTCGCGCCAGCGGGCCGCCGATCCCCACCCGGCCTCCGGCCCCCTTGCCGCGCCCGGCGATCCGTCCGATGCTCGCGGGCCGCCCGTCCGACCCGGCCGGGCCCCGGAGCGCCGCGTGTCGCCATCGATCTTCATCAGCTACCGCCGCAGCGATGCCGCCGGCCACGCCGGGCGGCTGCACGACCGCCTGGCGCAGTGGTTCGACACCGGCGAGCTGTTCTACGACCAGCGCCGGATCGAGCCCGGCGACGCATTCTGGGACTGCATCGACGGCGCGATCCGCGGCGCTCGCGTGTTGCTGGCGGTGATCGCGCCGGGCTGGCTGGACGCGCTGAACCAGCGTCTGCAGGGCAGTGATGCCGACGTGGTGCGGCGCGAACTCGAACTGGCGCTGCACTGCCGGACCGAGCGCGGGCTGGTGCTGATCCCGCTGCTGATGGGCGGCGCCGCGATGCCGGCGCCGAGCGAACTGGCCGAGCCGCTGCGCGAGGGCCTCGGGCCGCTGCTCGGCATCGACGCGATGACGCTCGGCGGCAAGGACGCCGACTGGTCGTCGCAGTTCCTGCGCCTGCGCCAGCGGCTGGAAGCCGTGCCCGGCGTGCCGGCGGCGCGCTACCGGCCGCCGTCGGGCGTCGTGCGGCCGTGGCAGGTCGCCGCCGGCATCGGCGGCACGCGCTTCCACGACCCGGACGGCCGCCTGCCCGCGCTGCTGGCCGCCTGGGGCCGACCGAATGCCGCCGCCGGGCGCCTGGCGCTGGTCGGCATGCACGGCGTGGGCAAGACGCGGCTGGCGCTGCAATGCGCCCAGGCGGTCCGCGACGAGCACGCCGGCGTCTGGTGGCTGCGCGCCGACAGCGACGCCGGACTGCAGGAAGACGCACGCGCCGCCTGCGCAGCCGCCGGCTTCCGGGTCGATCCGGCGGGCACGGGGCTGGCGGCGCTGTGGCAGGGCCTGCGGCAGGCGCCGGCGCCGTGGCTGCTGGTGTTCGACAACGCGCCGGACGCCGCCGCGCTGGCGCCGTCCCTGGCGGAGCTGCCCCCGGCCGCCGACGGCCGCGCGCACCGGGTGCTGATCACCTCCTGCCACCCGGCCTGGGGCGCGTTGGCGGCGGTGTTCCCGCTCGAACCGTGGTCTCCGGAACAGGGCGCGGCATTCCTCGCCGGGCGGCTGGCGGGGATCGCGGCGGCATCCGGCACCTCGCCCGACCCGCGCTCCGCGCTGTCCGACGAACTCGGCGGCCTGCCGCTGGCGCTCGAACAGGCGGCCGGCTACCTCGAGCGCAGCGGGCGCACGCCGGCGGGCTACCTCGAACTGCTGCGCGATCGCCGCCACGGCGAACGCCTGCTCGACCGGCCGCTGGGCGCCGACAGCGGCCTGCCGAGCGTCGCCGCCACGCTGTCGCTGGCCTTCGACCGCCTGTCGCCGGCGGCACGCGCACTGCTCGGGCTGTGCGCCTGGGCCGCGCCGGAGCCGCTGCCCGAATCGGTGCTGACGGCCCATCCGGACGCCCTGGCGCCGCCTCTGGCCGCCGCCGCGGCCGACCCGCTGGATTGGGACGACACCGTCGCCGAGCTGATCGGCTACGCGCTGATGCAGCGCACGCCGTGGCGCGGCGCGCAGCCGGGCGACACGGGCCTGGCGCTGCGCATGCACCGGCTGACGCAGCGGGTCGCGCGCAGCCGCCTCGCCGCCGGGGCGGCGGCCGGTGCCAGCCCGTCGCTTCCGACGGCCGCCGCGGCCGGCACCGCCCAGGCGCTGTCCACGACGCCAAGCACCGGCGCGGCCGCGCCCGAGGCCAGCGCGACCGCCATGCCGGGCGCCGGCCACGACGCCCTCACGCTGCAAGCGCTGCTCGCCGCGGCCTTCCCCGCCGAACCGCAGGCACCGGCGTCCTGGCCGATGGCGGCGATGCTGGCACCGCACGTCGAGCACCTGGACGCGCTGGCCGGCGTCACTGCGCCGGCCGGCGACGGCCTGCTCGCGCCCGACATCGAATCGCGCCTGCTCGATGCGACGGCCGGCTACCGCATGGCCGGCCCGTCGCTGCACGCATCGGCGATCGCGCTGTACCGGCGCGCGCTGGCGATCGACACCGCCCGGCTCGGGCCGGAGCACCTGGACACGCTGGGCGCGCGCAACAACCTCGCGTCGGCGCTGTTCGCCGCCGGCCGCTACGACGAAGCCCGGGTCGAGCAGCAGGCCGTCGTCGACCGGCTGCGCGCCCGGCCCGAGCCGCGCGGCCCCGCCTGGCGCCGCGCGCTCGGCAACCTGGCCGGCACGCTGATGCGCTGCGGCCGGCTCGGCGAAGCGCTGGCGATCCAGCGCGAGCTGGTCGGCGTCACCGCCACCGACGTGCCGAACGACGACGAGACACTGGTGGAGCTGGCCAACCTCGCCGGAACGCTGGGCGCGCGCGGGCATCGGCAGGCCGCGGCCGAGATCGAGCGCGCGGTGCTGCGCGGCTGCGAGCAGCGCCATGGCGCCGACGACCCGCTGACGCTGAACGCGCGCCACAACCTGGGCAGCACGCTGCGCCACCTGGGCGCGCTGGACGAGGCGCGCACGCTGCAGGAGGCCGCGCTCGAAGGCCGCCGCCGCGTGCTCGGCCCCGGCCACGCCGACACGCTGACGACGATGAACAACCTGGCGATCACCTGGTGGCAGTCGGGCCGGCGCGCCGACGGCGAGGCGTTGATGGACCAGGCCCTTGCCGGCCGGCTGGCGTTGCTGGGGCCGGCACACCCGCACACCCTCGATTCGCGGCGCGTGCGCGAGCAGATGCGCCAGGCCGCCACGCGACCGGACGCCACGCGGCCGGCCGGCCCGGCGCCCGCGGGCGCTGTTCGTCCTCCATCGCGTTGAGCCCCCCCGGGCCCGGGCTGCGCCCAGCCCGCCCCCCCCGGAGCGGGCCAGCAAAACCTGGGGCGGCCCGGCGTTTCCTCGAGGACGCGCCCGCGGCGCGCTTGCAGCGCCGGCGGATCGGCGACATGCTCGCGTCCCCCCGCCCTGCGCGCCCATGAAACCCCACGCCTTCATCGCGATGCCCTTCGGCACCAAGCCGGACGCGGACGGCCGGCCGATCGACTTCAACCGCGTCTACGCGGAGTTGTTGAAACCGGCGCTGGAGGCGGCCGGCTACGAGGTCTTCCGCGCCGACGACGAGCAGCGCGCCGGCGACATCCGCGCCGACATGTTCCAGGAGCTGCTGGTCGCCGACCTGGTGGTGGCCGACCTGACGATCGACAACCCGAACGTCTGGTACGAACTGGGCGTGCGGCATGCGCTGCGCGCGCGCGGCGTGATCCTGGTGCAGGGGCCGCGCGCCACCCAGCCGTTCGACATCTACACCGACCGCAAGCACCGCTACGCGATCCGCGACGGCGCGCCCGACCCGGCCGCGCGCGACGCCGACCTCGAGGCGATCCGCGCGATGGCGCAGGCGACGCGCGAGGCGCCGGCCGCGCGCCTGACCAGCCCGGTGTACGCGCTGCTGCCCCACCTGCGCGAGCCGGCGTGGACCGACCTGCTGCTGGCGCAGAAGAACGAGTTCAGCGAAGCCTACGGCCTGTGGCGCGAGCGCCTGGACATCGCGCGCGACAAGCACCGGCCCGGCGACATCCTGGTGCTGGCCGACGAGACGCCGTCGCTGCCGCTGCGGCTGGAGGCCAAGCGTGCCGCCGGCGACAACCTGCTCGCGCTGCGCCAGTACGGCTTTGCGCTCGAACAGTTCGAGGCCGGGCTGGCGATCGACCCGGCCGACAAGCGCTGCCGCGAGAAGAAGGCGGTGTGCCTGGGCCGGCTCGGCCGTTTCGCCGAGGCGCGCGCCTGGACCCGGCGCCTGACCGACGACCGGCCGACCGACCCCGAGGCCTGGGCACTGGCCGGCCGGGTCGAGAAGGAGAACTGGGTCTCGCGCTGGTACACGCCGGGCCACACGCCGGCGCAGTGGCGCGAGGCCGCCGCGGCCGAGATCGCCTGCCTGGAGGAGGCGATCGGGCCGTATTCGGCCGCCTTCGTCGCCGACCCGTCGCACCACTACTCCGGCATCAACGCGCTGACGCTGGTCAGGCTGCGCGAGCACCTGGGCGGCGAGACCGACCCGCGCGCCGCTGACGAACTGGCCGGCGGCGTGGCTTGGTCGGCGCAGTCCGCGCAGAAGCGCGCGCCCAAGGACTACTGGGCGCGCGCCAGCAACGCCGAGCTGTGCCTGCTCACCAAAGGCCCGGCCGAGGTGCAGCGCGAGTTCCGCAGCGCCGCCGCCACCGCCGACCGGAACTGGTTCTCGATCGACTCCACCCTGCAGACGGTGAAGATGTTCGCGAACCTCGAATTCCGGCCCGACGAGACCGCCGCCGCGCGGCAGGTGCTGGAACGCGAGCTGGCGCGGCTGGCCGAGCCGTTCACGCCGCGCCAGGTGATGCTGTTCGCCGGCCACATGGTGGACACGGCGACACGCCCGACACCGCGCTTCCCGGCCGCCAAGGAAGGCGCGGCGGCCGCCCGCATGGCCGAGGTGCTGGATGCGCTCGGCGCGGGCGAAGGCGACCTGGCGCTGTGCCAGGCGGCCGCCGGCGGCGACACGCTGTTCCTCGAAGCCTGCCTGCGGCGCGGCGTGCGCTGCCAGGTGATGCTGCCGTTCGACGAGCCGGGCTTCATCGAGCGCTCGATCTCGCGCGCGCCCGACGCGGCGCGCTGGCGCGAGCGCTACTACGCGATCAAGTCCGCGCTGCAGGACCCGATCCGCCTGATGCCCGACGAGCTGGGCCCGCTGCCGCGCGGCGTCGATCCGTTCGAGCGATGCAACCGCTGGCTGCTGTACACCGCGCTCGCCTGGGGCGCCGACCGCGTGCGCTTCGTCTGCCTGTGGGACGGCGGCGGCGGCGACGGCCCCGGCGGCACCGCGCACATGTACGGCGAGGTCAAGCGCCGCACCGGCCGCGTCACGCGCATCGACACCGCCGAGCTCTGAGCCACTGCCACCGCCCCCGCCCCCGCCCCGCGAACCCACCGGAGAGACCGATGCCCGACTACACCGCACCGCCGAACATCGCCGGGCATCCGGCCTGGGCCCGGCTCGAAACCCAGCGCGCCTACTACTCCGACACCGCGGTGCTCTACCAGGACCGCTACAAGAAGATCAAGCTGTTCCTGATCGCGATCTCGGCCTCGCTGCCGCTGCTCGCCTTCATCGAGGGCAGCCTCGCGCGCTACGTGGTGGCGGGCGTCGGCGTGATGATCGCGGTGCTCGAGGGCGTGCTGCTGCTGAACCAGTACGGCACGCTGTGGGTGAAGTACCGCGGCACCGCGGAGAGCCTGAAGCGCGAGCGCTGGCTGCTGCTGTCGGGCGCGGGCGAATACAAGGGCCTGGAACCGGAAGATGCGCTGCGCCTGCTGGCCGAGCGCGTCGAGGCGCTGCTGGAAGTGGAGCACCGCGAATGGACCGAGAGCCAGAAACAGGCACTCGAACAGCTCGCCCACACGCACGACTGGGCGCAGGCCCGGCGCGATGCGCTGGCAAAGGCGATCGCCGCCGCGGCGCAGCCGGGCGGCGCGGCGCCGGCGGTGGCGCCACCGGCGGTTGGGGCGGGCGCGCCACCGGCCGCAGCCGCGGTGCCACCCGGGGCCGGGGCGCCCGCGGACGCCCCGGAGGATGCACCCGCGGACGCACCCGCCGATGCGCCACCCGACGCGCCGCCCGATGCGCCGCCCGATGCGCCACCCGCCGCGCCGCCCGATGTGCCCCTGGACGCGCAGCCCGACGCGCCGGCGGAGCCGCCACCCGAAGCGCCGCCGGCAGCGCCACCGGCAACGCCACCCGAAGCGCCGCCCACCGAGGGCACGCCGCCGCGCGGCCCGTCGACGCCGAAGTCGTGACCGGCCGGGCGGGAGCGGCCCGCGTGTTCATCAGCTACCGCGCCAGCGACGGCGCCGACAAGGCCACCGCGCTGGCGCGCGACCTCGATGCGGCTTTCGGCGGCGAACAGGTCTTCCTCGACAAGGACGACCTGCCGGCCGGCTCGCTGTGGCGCGACGAGATCGGCCATGCGATGCACCGCCGGCCGGTGGTGCTGGCGCTGGTCACGCCGATGTACCTGGGCGCCGTGGATGCCGAGGGCCGCCGCCGCGTGGACGCCGCCGACGACCCGGTGCGCACCGAGCTGGCCAGCGCGCTGGCGGCCGGCGCGCGGCTGGTGCCGCTGCTGTGCGACGGCGTCGAGCGCACGCCGCCCGCTTCCGAGCTGCCGCCGCCGCTGGACCAGCTCGCCGAGCGCACCTGGCGGCGGCTGCGCGCCTACGACTGGGCGTCCGACGTCGCCCGCATCGCGGACGACCTGGTCGCGCTCGGGATGCGGCGGCAGGCGCCCGGCGGAGGCGCCGCGGGCGCAGGTGCGGGTGCGGGTGCGGGAACGGGTGCGGGCGCGGGAACGGGTGCGGGTACGGGTACGGGTACGGGTACGGGTGCAGGTGCGGGAACGGGTGCGGGCGCGGAAACGGGTGGCGAGGGGCGCCGCGCGGACGCCATGCCCGCCGCGCCGACCGCGTTGCCGACCAAATCGCCGCCGCTCTCCACACCACAGGCCCGCCCGCTGGACGCGCCGGCGAACTCCTTTTCGCAAGCATCGTCCGCCGCGACGGGTCCTGCCGTGCAGGACCCGGCGCCAGCCCCGCCTCGCGGCGCCGCCGCGGGCTGGCCGCCGCCGGGCTGGGCGTGGCCGCCCTGGCACTCGGCGGCGGCCTGTGGTGGCGGGCGCGAGACGGAGCCGGGATCGCCGGCGTGTGGTCGCTGGCGATCGGGCGCCGCGGCGAAACCGGCCTGCAGGGCGCCACGGCGGTGACGCTGCACGTCGAGCACGACGGCGGCGCCGTCCGCTTCGTCAGCGAGCCGGTGCCGATCGCCGCCGATCCGGACTGGGCCGACTACCGCCGCTTCTGGCAGGAGCGCCAGGGCGCGCCGCTGGACCGCGTGACCTACCGCGGCGAGGGCCGCCTGGTGTCGGAGCCCGGCGTGCCGAACGAGATCGACATCGCGGTGCGCATCACGCCGCCGATGAGCGAGGTCGCGATCGACAGCGGCAACCTGCACCTGGCCGCCCGCGACCGCGGGCAGTCGTGGCACGGCCGGCTGTGGCTCAATGGGGAACAGGCCGACCGGACGGCCGCCCTGACGCGCTGACGCGGCGACCGTCAAACGACACCCGGCCCGCCGCCACCCCAGCACCACGCGACCGCCCCCCGACCGCCATCGCCACGCCGCCCCGCCCGCCATGCCCACTTCCGCCGCCACCGCCGCCACCGCAGCCTCGACGCCGGACCGCCTGCGCGCCGCGCTCGTCGAGGCCAGCGACGCCGCGATCTTCGTCACCGGGCCGGACGGCCGCATCGTCGACGTCAATCCCGGCCTGACGCGGCTGCTCGGCTATGCGCGCGAAGAACTGCTGGGCAGCCGCCCGGCGGAACGCCTGTGCGGCACCGAGGCCGATGCGCGTGCGCTCGCCCGCACGCTGGCCTGGACGCTGGCGGACGGCGCGGTCGCCGGCGGCCCCGACGACGGCGAAGCGTCGTCCGCGCCGTCCGCCGGGCTGAAGCTCGACTTGCTGGTGCGCTGCCGCGACACGCGGCCGATGTGGGTGTCCGTCGTCGCCAACGCGCTGCCCGGCCCGGCCGACCTGGCCGGCCGCAACGCGCATGCGGTGGTCGTGATGACCGACATCACGCGCACCAAGCTGCACGAGGTGCTGCAGCACAAGGTGCTCGACGCGGTGGTGCACGACATGCCGCTGCGCGAGGTGATGACGCTGCTGTGCAGCGAGGTCGAGCGGCTGGCGCCGGAGGTCGTGGCCACGGTGCTGGCCGTCGACGCGCAGGGCCTGCTGCGTCCGCTGGCCGCGCCCAGCCTGCCCGACGAGGTCAGCGACGCCTACGACGGGCTCCCGATCGGCCCGCAGGTCGGCTCCTGCGGCACGGCCGCCTGGCGGCGCGAGCCGGTGCTCGTCACCGACATCGCGGCCGACCCGCTGTGGGCCGACTACCGGGCGCTGGTGCTGCCGCTGGGGCTCGCGGCCTGCTGGTCGAGCCCGATCCTCGGCAGCCACGGCGACGTGCTGGGTACGTTCGCGTTCTACTACCGCGAGCGGCGGGCGCCGAGCCCGATGCACGAGCAGCTCGTGCGCGTCAGCACCGACCTGTGCGCGCTGCTGCTCGAACGCGAGCGCACCGCGGCCGACGTGCAGGCGCTCACGCTGCACGACCCGGTGACCGGCCTGCCCAACCGCACGCGCTTCACGGCGATCGCCGCCTCGGTGCTGACCGATCCGCGGCGCGGCGACGAGCCGATCGCCTTGCTGGTGATCGACCTGGACCGCTTCCGCCACGTCAACGAGACGCAGGGACACCGCGTCGGCGACGGGCTGCTGCGCCAGCTCGCGAACCGGCTGCAGCAGGGCACGCGCGAGCTCGACCTGGTCGGCCGGCTGGCCGGCAGCGAATACGTGGTGCTGCTGCCGCAATGCCCGGCCGGGCTGGCCGGCACCACCGCCGGCCGCCTGATCGGCCTGCTGACGCGCCCGCTGGACGTCGCCGGCGCCTGGCTGCACCCGAGCGTGACGGTCGGCATCGCGATGCACCCGGAGGACGGCCGCGACGTCGAAAGCCTGCTGCAGCATGCCAGCCTGGCGCTCAACCGCGCCAAAGGCGAGGCGCGCGGAGGCTTCCGCTTCTACAGCCCGGAGATGAACCGCGCCGCGCGCGAACGGGCGATGCTGGAGGCCGACCTGCGGCACGCGCTGGCCGACGGCGGGCTCGAGCTGCACTACCAGCCGCAACTGGGCACCGATGCCGCGCAGACGCTGCACGGCGTCGAGGCGCTGGCGCGCTGGCGCCACCCGCAACTCGGCATGGTGCCGCCGGCGCGCTTCGTCTCGCTGGCCGAGGAGAGCGACCTGATCGGCCTGCTCGGACGCTGGGTGCTGGAGCAGGCCTGCCGCCAGGTGGCCGACTGGCGCCGAGAGGGTGTCGACACCGGCCGCGTGTCGGTGAACCTGTCGCCGCGCGACTTCGACGACGCAGCGCTGCCGGGCATCGTCGCCGGCGCGCTGGAGCGCCACGGCCTGTCGCCGGCGCTGCTGACGCTGGAGCTGACCGAAAGCGTGATGCTGAACCCCGGGCCGGACGCGATGGCGGCAATCGCCGCGGTGCGCGCATCGGGCGTGCAGCTCGCGATGGACGACTTCGGTACCGGCTACTCGAGCCTGAGCCTGCTGCACCGCCTGCCGGTGGGCGAACTGAAGCTGGACAAGACTTTCGTGCATGACATCGAACACAGCGCCAGCGCACGCGCGTTGACCGTGTCGGTGTTGCGCATCGCGGAGAGCCTGGGCATGACGGTGGTGGCCGAAGGCGTGGAGACCGAGGCGCAGCGGCACTTCCTGGCCGAACGCGGTTGCCCGGTGGTGCAGGGCTACCTGCTCGCGCGGCCGATGCCGGCCGATGCGCTGGTGCGCTGGGTGCTGGAACGAGCGGTCGCAGACGCCGCGGAGCCTTGAGCCGTGCCGGCCAGGCCAGTCGGCCGGACCGGGCGCCGCCCGCTCAGCGCGCCGACGCCGACGGCCGCTCGAACGTGAACACCGCGACGCTCGCCCACAGGTTCGGCCAGCGCCGGACGACCTTGCCGTCCTGGATGCCGAACGAGTCGGTCACGCGCAGCCCGCACTTGCGCGCCAGCACCTCGAAATCGGCGTAGGTGCCGAAGCGCACGTTCGGCGTGTCGTACCACTCGTAGGGCAGCGCCTTCGTCACCGGCATGCGGCCGGTGGCCACGCGGATGCGGTTCGGCAGGTGCGCGAAGTTCGGGAAGCTGACGATGCCGATGCGGCCGACGCGCGCCGTCTCGCTCAGCAGCCGCTCGGTGTGGCGCAGGTTCTGCAGCGTGTCGAGCTGCAGCACGACGTCGAAGCTGCGGTCGGCGAACATCGACAGCCCGTCTTCGAGGTTGAGCTGGATCACGTTGACGCCGCGCTGCGTGCAGGCCAGCACGTTGGCGTCGGCCAGCTCGATGCCGTAGCCGGTGCACTGCCGGCGGCGCGTCAGGTGCGCGAGCAGTTCGCCGTCGCCGCAGCCCAGGTCGAGCACGCGCGAGCCCGGCGGCACCAGCTCGGCGATCAGTTCCATGTCGCGGCGTTCGGACATCAGGCGCTCCTCAGGTCGCGATGCGGAAGCCGAGCGACGACGCCGGCGGCGGCGCCGACGCGGGCGGCGCGGGCGGATCGGCCTCGATCTCGCGCAACACCTGCTCGAATCGGGCGCGCAGCAGGCCGTGGTAGCGCGGGTCCTCGATCAGGAACGCGTCGTGGCCGTGCGGCGCCTCGATCTCGGCGTAGCTGACGTCCAGCCGGTTGTCCACCAGCGCCTTGACGATCTCGCGCGAGCGGGCCGGCGAGAAGCGCCAGTCGGTGGTGAAGCTGACGACCTGGAACTTGCAGCGCGCCGCCGCGAATGCGGCGGACAGGTCGCCGCCGTGCTCGGCGGCCGGGTCGAAGTAGTCGAGCGCGCGGGTGATCAGCAGGTAGGTGTTGGCGTCGAAGTACTCGCTGAACTTGTCGCCCTGGTAGCGCAGGTAGCTCTCGATCTCGAACTCGATCTCCTGCGTGCTGTAGCCGATCCGGCCGGCCTTCAGCGAGCGGCCGAACTTCTCGTCCATCGCGTCGTCGCTGAGGTAGGTGATGTGGCCGATCATGCGGGCCACGCGCAGCCCGCGGCGCGGCAGCACGCCGTGGGCGTAGAAGTGGCCGCCGTGGAAATCGGGGTCGGTGATGATCGCGCGGCGCGCCACCTCGTTGAACGCGATGTTCTGCGCCGACAGGTTGGGCGCGGTGGCGATCGCGATGCAATGCCGCAGCCGCTCCGGGTAGCGCAGCGACCAGCTCAGCGCCTGCATGCCGCCCAGGCTGCCGCCCATCACCGCGGCCAGCCGGCCGATGCCCAGCGCGTCCATCAGGCGCACCTGCGCATCCACCCAGTCCTCCACCGTGACGACCGGGAAGTCGGCGCCGTAGGGGCGGCCGTCGGGCGCATCGGGATTCGGGTGCATCGGGCCGGTCGAGCCGAAGCAGGAGCCCGGGTTGTTCACGCCGATCACGAAGAAGCGGTTCGTGTCCAGCGGCTTGCCGGGACCGATCAGGTTGTCCCACCAGCCTTCGCTGCGCGCCTGGCCCTCGTAGGTGCCGGCGACGTGATGCGATGCGTTCAGCGCGTGGCACACCAGCACCGCGTTGCTGCGGGCGGCGTTCAGCGTGCCGTAGGTCTCGTAGACGAGTTCGTAGCCGGGCAGCCGCGCGCCGCTCTTCAACGGCAGCGGCTGCTCGAACTTCAGGCGTTGGGGAGTGACGTGACCGACCGATGCCATGGCCTCAGAGTGCTGCAGCCCGGCTCGCGAAGGGATGGAGGATCGCTAAGGGGGCCGGGCGGACCGGGGCTCTCTTTAGCGGTATTTGTAAAGCGCCCGCAAGCCGGGACAAATCGGCGCTGAGGCGCGAGTGTAGCGGCTCGGCGGCGGGCGGCCGGTCAGCGCGCCGCGGCCTTGCGGATCGCCTCGCGCGCGGCCAGTTCGGAATTCAGCGAGGCCTCCAGCGACGCACGGCACAGGCCGGCGTGCTGGTAGTTCAGGTTTTCGTACAGCTCGGCGGCGGAAGGATGGGCCGAGAGCACGGCCTGCAGCAGCTCGCTGGCCGGCAGCGCCGCCAGCGCCTGCGACAGCCCGGCGGCCAGGCCGCGGTACTGCTCGGCGCCGATCTCGCCGGGCCGGGCATCGATGCGGTCGAGCAGCCGCGCCAGCGCGACGACCGCGCCGAAATCCGCCTGCACGGCCGGTTTCGGATCCCGCGGGGTGAACGGCGAGGACGGGGTGGACGGGTGGGTGGTGTTCATCGCAAACCTCCAATGGCGATGATTCAAGCGCCGGCCGCGACGAAGGCCCGGTCGCACCGGCCGGTGTGGTCCGCGAACGACGATGATGTCGCCCCGGCCGTCGTGGCCGTCCTGGAGACTTGACTTGACCGCATCCCGCCCCCGTTCCGCCGCTTCGGCCCTGCCCGCCGCGCGGGCCCTGTTCGCGCTCGCCGCCACGCTGGCCGCCGGATCCGCCTTCGCCCAGGCAGCGCCGGCCGCGTCCGCCGCCGCGACGGACCTCGCCGCCACCGCCGCGAAGGAGGCCGGCGCCGTCGTCACGCCCAGCGGGCTGGTCTACCGCTCTCTGAAGGATGGCAGCGGCACATCCCCCAGCGCGAAGGACACCGTGAAGGTCCACTACCGCGGCGTGCTCGCCGACGGACGCGAATTCGACAGCTCGTACGCGCGCGGCGAGCCGGCGAGCTTCCCGCTGTCCGGCGTGATCCCGTGCTGGACCGAGGGCGTGCAGCGCATGAAGCCCGGCGGCAAGGCGCGGCTGACCTGCCCGCCGTCGATCGCCTACGGCTCGCGCGGCGCCGGCGGCGTGATCCCGCCGAACGCGACGCTGCAGTTCGAGGTGGAACTGCTCGCGGTCGGGCGCTGATCCCGGCCGGTGCCGCACGCGTCCGAGCGCGGCCGGCGTGGCGCTCCGCCGAACGCGGCCGCCGCGACCCGCGGCGGAACCGACCGGCGCAGCCCGGTTCGTCAGCCCCCGCGGGCGGCCGGCCGGCGCCAGAGCCCGGCGATGCGCTGCGCGACGCCGACGCCGGCCAGCACCAGCCCGCCCGCGACGATGCCCGCCAGCGCGTTCAGCAGCGCCGGCACCACCGCGGCGACAAGCCCGCCGACGCCCGGCCAGTCCGCCACCTTGGCCGCGGCCGCCTCGATCGCGTGGTGCAGCGCGTCGATGCCATGCGTCAGGATCCCGCCGCCGACGAGGAACATCGCGGCGGTGCCGGCCACCGACAGCCCCTTCATCAGGTAGGGCGCGGCGCGCAGGATCGCCGCGCCGATGCGCTGCTGCCATGGCGAATCGCGGCGCGTGAGGTACAGCCCGAGGTCGTCGAGCTTGACGATCGCGGCCACGCAGCCGTACACGCCGATCGTCATCACCACCGCCACGCCGGACAGCACCGCCACCTGCGAGACGAGCGGAGCCTCGGCAACCACGCCGAGCGTGATCGCGATGATCTCGGCCGACAGGATGAAATCGGTGCGCACGGCGCCGCGCACCTTGTCGCGTTCGTAGGCGACCACGTCCAGCGCCGGGTCGGCGAGGCGGCGCAGATGTTCGGCGTGGGCGGCCGCTTCGCTGTCGGCGCCGCGGTGCAGCAGTTTGTGCGCGAGCTTCTCGAAGCCCTCGTAGCAGAGGAAGGCGCCGCCGAGCATCAGCAGCGGCATCACCGCCCAGGGCGCGAACGCGCTGATCGCCAGCGCCGCCGGCACCAGGACCGCCTTGTTCAGCATCGACCCCTTGGCGACGGCCCAGACCACCGGCAGTTCGCGGTCGGCCGTGACGCCGGTGACCTGCTGCGCATTCAGCGCCAGGTCATCGCCGAGCACGCCGGCGGTCTTCTTCGCGGCCACCTTGGTCATCAGCGACACATCGTCGAGCAGGGTCGCGATGTCGTCGAGCAGTGCCAGCAGGCTGGATCCGGCCATGGGGTGAAACTCCTCGTCGCGGGCGGTGCGGGATGCGGATCGGGCAGTATGACGGACCGCGGCAATCGCCATTCCCGGAGGCAGCGATGGACGGATTCGACGGCTTCGAGGCCGGCCACCACGCGGTGGGCGGCATCCGCCTGTTCGCGCGCACCGGCGGGCGGCCGGGCGCGCCGCCGCTGTTGCTGCTGCACGGCTTTCCGCAGACGCACGCGATGTGGCGGCGCGTCGCGCAGCGGCTGGCGGCCGACTTCCGCCTGGTGCTGCCCGACCTGCGCGGATATGGCGACTCCGACACGCCCGACGGCGGCGCCGACCACGCCGGCTACGCCAAGCGCACGATGGCCGCCGACCTGCACGCGCTGATGGCCTCGCTCGGCCACGATCGCTACGCCGTGGCCGGCCACGACCGCGGCGCGCGCGTCGCGCACCGGATGGCGCTGGACCGGCCGCAGGCCGTGTCGAAGCTGTGCGTGATCGACATCGCGCCGACGCTCGACATGTACGACGCGACCGACATGACGTTCGCGCGCGCCTACTACCACTGGTTCCACCTGATCCAGCCGGCGCCGCTGCCCGAACGCATGATCGGCGCCGATCCGATGTTCTACCTGCACTGGAAGCTCGGCGGCTGGGGCGCCGACGGCACCGGCCACGTCGAGCCGGCGGCGCTGGCCGAGTACGAGCGCAGCTTCGCCCGGCCGCAGACGATCCACGCGATGTGCGAGGACTACCGCGCCTCGGCCGGCATCGACCTGGACCACGACCGCGCCTCGCGCGCAGCCGGCGAGCGAATCGCCTGCGACACGCTGGTGCTGTGGGGCGAACGCGGTGTCGTGCAGCGCCTGTTCGACCCGCTGGCGCTGTGGCGCGCGCAATGCGCCGGCACGGTGTCGGGCCAGCCAATGCCGGCCGGCCACTTCATCCCGGAGGAGCTGCCGGAGGCCACGGCCGACGCGCTGCGCGGCTTCTTCGGCGGCTGACCCCACCCGCGCCGCCACCCGCGCGGCCGCCGGGCGGGCGGCGCTACGATCGCGCCCTCCTCCGAGCCACGATCCGCCCATGCCCGACTGGTTGAAGAAGCTCGACGACCACCTGCCGCTGCGCTACGCGGTCTGGATCGTCTGCGCGATCGGGCTGCTGCTGAGCGCCTTCGTCTGGGTGTCGTTCCGCAGCGGCGGCTTCGTCGTCGCGGCCTTCGCGGCGCTGGTGGCGCTGGGGCTGCGCGACAGCCTGCAGACGAAGCATTCCGTGCTGCGCAACTACCCGGTGATCGGGCATGTGCGCTTCCTGCTGGAGTTCATCCGGCCGGAAATCCGCCAGTACTTCATCGAAGGCGACAACGAGCAGGCGCCGTTTTCGCGCCAGCAGCGCTCGCTGGTCTATCAGCGCGCCAAGGGCGACTCCGACAAGCGGCCCTTCGGCACGCAGATGGACGTCGGCGCGACCGGCTACGAATGGATCAACCATTCGATCGCGCCGACCGAACTGCCGACGCACGACTTCCGACTGCTGATCGGCCAGGGCGTCGCGCAGCCCTACAGCGCGAGCGTGTTCAACATCTCGGCGATGAGCTTCGGCGCGCTGTCGGCCCATGCCATCCTGGCCCTGAACGAGGGCGCGCGGCGCGGCCATTTCGCGCACGACACCGGCGAGGGCTCGATCAGCCGCCACCACCGCGTGCACGGCGGCGACCTGATCTGGGAGATCGGCTCCGGCTACTTCGGCTGCCGCACGCCGGACGGCCGCTTCGATGCCGACCGCTTCCGCGACGCCGCCGCCGATCCGCAGGTCAAGATGATCGAGCTCAAGCTCAGCCAGGGCGCGAAACCCGGCCACGGCGGCGTACTGCCCGGCCCGAAGGTGACGCTGGAGATCGCCGAGGCGCGCGGCGTGACACCCTGGGTGGACTGCGTGTCGCCGGCGGCGCACAGCGCGTTCTCGACCCCGATCGAAATGATGCATTTCGTCGAGAACCTGCGCTTCCTGTCGGGCGGCAAACCGACTGGCTTCAAGCTGTGCATCGGCCACCCGTGGGAATGGTTCGCGATCGCCAAGGCGATGCTGGAGACGGGTGTCACGCCGGACTTCATCGTCGTCGACGGCGCCGAGGGCGGCACCGGCGCGGCGCCGCTGGAATTCACCGACCACGTCGGCGCGCCGCTGCAGGAGGGCCTGCTGCTGGTGCACAACACGCTGGTCGGGCTGAACCTTCGATCGAAGATCCGCCTCGGCTGCGCCGGCAAGGTCGTCAGCGCGTTCGACATCGCGCGGATGATGGCGCTCGGTGCCGACTGGTGCAACGCGGCACGCGGCTTCATGTTCGCGCTCGGCTGCATCCAGGCCCAGCACTGCCACACCGGCGCCTGCCCGACCGGGGTGACCACGCAGGACCCGCTGCGCCAGCGTGCGTTGGTGGTCGGTGACAAGACCGAACGGGTCTATCGCTTTCACCAGAACACGCTCGAGGCGCTGAAAGAGCTGGTGCAGGCCGCGGGACTGCAGCATCCGAACCAGATACGTGCATCGCACATCGTGCGCCGGGGCAGCGATCGCGAGGTGCGGCTGCTCGCGAATCTGCTGCCCTTCGTGAAGCCGGGCGAACTGCTCGCGGCCTCGCGCGGCGAGAAGCCCTGGCCGCACGCGGTGTACGAGCTGTACTGGCCGCGCGCGCGCGCCGACAGCTTCGCGCCGGACGCCGCATAGTGCCTGTCGTAGACGCGCGCGAAGCGGTCACCCCATGGCCATGGGGTTGACCATGCCAATGCGGGATGCGTTCTAGCAAGGCCTTCCACACAATTCGATACCAGCAGCGCCGCCTCGAGTTCGCCACCGTGAGCACCGTCGTACTCGTCACCCGTGATCCACACCAGGCCCTCGCCTGGCGCAGCGAGCTGACGGCCGGCCAGCAGCACGATGTGCTCGGCATCACCAACGCGGCGCGATCGGCACGCGAGCTGCTGCTGACGCACCGGCCGAACGTCGTCGTCACCGAATTGCGCTTGCTCGACGGCACCGCGATGGCCATGGTCCAGTGGCTCGCCAGCGAGCCTGAAGGCTACCGCCCGACCCTCGTCGTGATTGCAGCCGACGGCAAGGATCCGTTGCTGTATCCCGCGCTGTCGGCCGGCGCCGACAACCTTCACATCGTCGGACAAGGCAGCCTGGCCGAGAGTGTCAACCGCACGCTGCGCGGCGAAACGGCATTGACGCCGGCGCTGGCGCTGGCGCTGCTCGACCAGTTCGACCGCAGCATGCGCACGATGAGCCAATGGGCCGCGCTCGACGCCACCGAAAGCCCGCTGCAACTCGAGACCACGGAGCGCGAGCTGCTCCAGCGTGTGGCGGCCGGCTACAGCCTCGAACAGCTGGCGGAACGGCACAACCTGCATCCGCGGCTGCTCGGGCAGCGCGCACGCCAGATCGTGCGCAAACTTCAGTGGGATCAGCGCGCCGGCTCGCTGCAGCTGGCCTGAATGCCCGGCGGCGCACGCAGCGCCGCCTCCTGTGCCCCACATCGACGCGCGCTGCGGCGCTCAGCTCTTTGGCGGCAGGGTATCGATGAAGCTCGGCCGCGCGGCGAGCGGCCGCATGGCGCGCCAGGTTCGGGTAGTCGCCGCGCCAGTCGATCTCCGGAAACCGGAAGTCCAGGTGCCCCAGCGCGCAACCGACGGCGATGTCGGCCAGGCTGAAGTGATTGCCCGAGCGCAGGTTCTCGCCGAGACCCTGACTCATCGCCTTCAATGCCGCGCTGACGCGCGACATCTGCCGATCGACCCAGGCCTGCGAGCTGACAGCTTCGCGACCGGGCCAGGTGCGTTCCAGGCGCACCAGGATCGACGCATCGAGCCTCGCCCAGCGCTTCCCAGGTGCGCACCTCGGCCCGCTCGCGGCCGCTCGGCGGAATCAGCTTGCCCACCGGCGACAACGTGTCGACATACTCGACGATCACCGCCGCCGAGTCGAACACGGCCTCGACGCCCTCGACCACCAGACACGGCACCTTGCCGAGCAGGTTGGACTTGAGGATAGTCTCAGCCCCAGACGTCTTCCAGCACAAACTGGTAGTCCAGCTTCTTCTCGGCCATCACGATGCGCACCTTGCGCACGTAGGGGCTGGTCAACGCGCCGATGAGTTTCATTGTTGGATCAGACGTTCCCTGATGCAGATCATTCTAGCCAGCGGCCCCCGCCGCACAGCCTCAGAAGCACTCGTGAAGTCCACCGCGTTCGGGCGTCCGGGCAGGTCGAGTTGCGCGCTTGCCGATGGGCTGCGGGCAACGACCGGCCGCCGCGCACCACGGCGAGGCCGCTGCGCACGCAGGCGGATCGCCTCGATCGGCGGACGGGCCTGCAGCAGCACGCCATCGGCCCGGCAACCGGGCATTAGGCCGTAGCCCTCCAGCCCGAGGATGCGCGCGGCTTCGGTCGTCACCGCGTCGAAGCACCCCCTCATCTGCGTGGTCGAGGTCAGCTGGCCCACGTGCAGGCCCATGGCGGCGACCTCCAGCATGTCGGCCGAACCGAGCGAATACCACGGGTCCATCACGCAGTCGTGGCCGAAGGCCACGATGCCGGCCGCCATCAGCTCGGGCACGCGTCATGCCGGCGCTTGGGATGGGTGTCGCGCCGACCCTGGAGGGTGATGTTGATCAGCGGATTGGCCACCACGCCCAGCTGCGCATCGGCCATCAGCGGGATCAGCTTGGACACGTAGTCGTTGTCCATCGAATGCATCGACGTCAGGTGTGATCCCGTGACGCGGCCCTGCAGCCCGAGGCGCTGCGTTTCGAAGGCGAGGCTCTCGACATGGCGCGACATCGGATCATCGGTCTCGTCGCAATGCATGTCCACGCGCAGGCCGCGCTCGGCGGCCAGCTCGCAGAGCTGACGCACGCTCGAGGCGCCTTCGGCCATCGTGCGCTCGAAATGCGGAATGCCGCCGACCACATCCACGCCGAGGTCGAGCGCGCGCTTCAGGTTCGCCATCCCTCCTGGCGCGCGCAGCACGCCGTCCTGCGGAAAGGCCACCAGCTGCAGGTCGAGATAGGGCGCGACTCGCCGCTTCACTTGCAGCAGCGCCTCCACCGCGAGCAAGCGCGGGTCGCACACATCGACATGCGAGCGGATCGCGAGCAGCCCTTTGGCGACTGCCCAGTCGCAATAGGTCAGTGCACGCTCGACGATCGCTTCCTGGGTCAACATCGGCTTCAGTTCGCCCCACAGCGCAATGCCCTCTAGCAGCGTGCCGCTCGCGTTCACACGAGGCAGCCCATAGCTCAGCGTCGCATCCATGTGGAAGTGCG
>JBGAMJ010000070.1:0-2409 GCA_044223035.1 Piscinibacter sp. | reverse complement strand
TGGGCGTCGAGCTGCGGCACGCCCTCGGGTGCAGGCAGGTTCGGACCCACCGCCTCGAAGCGGCCTTCCCGTGCCAGCAGGTCGATGCCGTTGCGCCCATCGGGCAGTGCGGCGTTGCGGATCAACAGAGCGGCCATCGCCGCGTCACTTGGTTCCAAAGATGCGGTCACCGGCGTCGCCGAGGCCAGGCACGATGTAGCCGTGATCGTTCAGCGCGCGATCGATGGCCGCGGTGTAGATCGGCACGTCCGGGTGGTGGGCATGGAAGTTCTTGATGCCCTCGGGTGCCGCGAGCAGGCAGACATAGCGGATCGAGCGCGGCCGCGTCTCCTTCAGCCGGTCGACGGCGGCCACCGCCGAGTTGCCGGTCGCGAGCATCGGGTCGAGCACGATGGCATCACGATCGTTCATGCCGTGCGGCATCTTGAAGTAGTACTCCACCGCGGTCAGCGTCTTCGGGTCGCGGTACAGCCCGATGTGGCCGACACGCGCACCCGGAATGACCTCGAGCATGCCTTCGAGAAAACCGGCGCCGGCGCGCATGATCACGACGAACACCGTCTTGCGACCCTCGATCACCGGGCTGCGCATCGTCTCCAGCGGCGTCTCGATCTCGATCAGCTGCGTCGGCATGTCGCGCGTGACCTCGTAGGCCATCAGCATGCCGATCTCGCCGAGCAGTCGCCGGAAGCTGCTGGTCGAGCGGTCCTTTTGGCGCATCAGCGTCAGCTTGTGCTGCACCAGCGGATGCGAGATGAGGTGGACCTGCGCTTCGCTCATGCAATCGACTCCTGTCGTTGTGTCGTGATCAGAATACCGTGCCGTCGCTGACGATCACCACCGGCGGCAAACCGCCTTCGCGGCGCTCGGCGGCAATCTGCCGCCCCGCGGCCCAGGTGCCACCTTCGAGCACACGCGCCAACGGCAGCGCCGCCTCGTGGACGCCAAGCAGGCGGCGGATCCGCGACGCCAATTCGTCGAGCAGGCTGACAGTCAGTGCACGCCACTCGACGGTCCAGGTGTCGCCTGGCCGATAGGCGCGGCCGGCAAAGGCGGCGTCACGGGGCACGATCACGCCCGCGTCGAGCAGCAGCCCGCCGTTGCGGTATTCGGGCAGGCCGGTCAGTTCGTCGAGCCCCACGACCTGCACGCCAGCCCATTCGAACGGCTCGAGCAGCGAGTAGCTGAGCCACTGCGACAGCTTGTGGAACGGCACCCAGCCGGCGTCGAGCCCGTCGCCGCCGGCGTCTTCGTGGGGCCAGCAGTCACCCAGCGGCACACCGTGCAGGGCCTGCCCGCTCGGCCAGATGCCGCCGAAGGCGTCGAGCAGCGCGCCGAGGATGCGCGCTGCGCTCACCTGGTGATGGAAGGTCGACGGCAACGGACGGTGGTGCGCCATCGCCGGCGCGTGCCGATGGTGCGTCAGCGCATCGAACAGGTGCCCCGGCTGCCCGAGCGCGGTGAAGGTCTGCGGCCGCTCGCGCAGCGCCTGCGACAGGCGATGCAGCAGCAAGACGCGGCCCTCGAGACCGACCAGGGGATTGTCGAGGCTGACCTGGAACACCTCGGCGAGCGCCCGCGCATCGAGCTGCGCCAGCGCGCCGGCGTCGACGCGCAGCGGGTCGCCGAGGTCCGACGAGAATCGCCCTGCCATGAAGGCGCGGAAACTCGCCACCGCCAGCCCTTCGGAACGGGTGAACAGTTGATCGGTTTCGCGCTCGCGATATCGCCAGGTGCCGCCCGCACCGGCATCCAGCAGCACGCTCACGAGCGCGAGATCGATCCGCGAACGTGCCATCGCGGCGCTGCTGCGGCCGGCCAACCTCGCGTCGAGCTCGGCCTTGCGATCGACGCCACCGGCCTCGAAGTGCCGCCATCGGCTGTGGTACGGAATCGCCAGATCGGGAAAGCGCATGCGGGTCAGTGAGGCAACGCGTACAGCCACCTCGTCGAGTCGCGAGCGGTCGATGCGGAAATGCAGCGACTCACCGCGCGCCACTGCCTCGGTGATGCGCGCGCAACGTTCGCGGATCGTCGCCGGCGAGCGCAGGCGCTGCACCGCGGCGTTCAGCGCATCGGCCTCAGTCAAGCGAGCGGCCCTTCACCTGCGCCAGATCGGCCTCGGTGGGTGCGCGGCCTTCGGGCGTGAAGTAGCCGGCCGCGATCTTGGCTTCGATCTCGACCTTGGCATCGGCCGGCACCAGCGCGTCGGGGATCTTGACGCGCTCGCCGACCTCGATGCCCGAGCCGGTGATGGCGTCGTACTTGTCGTTGCTCATCGAGACGAGGCGGTGGATCCTCCGAATGCCGAGCCAGTGCAGCACGTCGGGCATCAGCTCCTGGAAGCGCATGTCCTGCACGCCGGCCACGCACTCGGTGCGCAGGAAGTACTTGTCGGCGCGGTCGCCG
>JBGAMJ010000245.1:0-3032 GCA_044223035.1 Piscinibacter sp. | reverse complement strand
GCCGCGCGCGCAGCGCGCTTCGTCATCTGACTCGTCGCAACTGTCCGAACGCAGCGAACGAAGTGAGCGTAGTGAGTTCTGCGACGGGCCACGAGACCGAGCATCGCAGGGCAGTCGCAGCGCAGCGGAGACCGCCTCAGTGAAGCGCCACGGCCTGTCCCCACGCGCCTTTGCCGCCCCGACCTCCGCCGAGAAAACGAAACGTCGACCGACCGCAACGGGCCGCCAGCGGACGATCGAACCCTGCGAGCGCTTCGTGTGTCGTGGATGGCGCCTGGCGCAATGGACCACTGAGATCGGAAGGACAACGCGATGAAGGACTTTCCGATTCCCGTGGTGGCGCTCGGCATCGGGCCCGGCAGCCAGCCCGAGGAGGAGACGCTCGACTACCTGCCGATGCCGCAGGGCATGGAGACCTTCCGCGCGCCGCTCCTGCCCGAGCCGGAGGAGGTGGCGGCCTGCGGGCCGGCCCACCGTGCGCTGCGCGACGCGCTGGCGCAGCTGGCGCGTACTCGCGACGGTTCGGAGGGCCTCGCCGTCGACCTGACCGGGCTGGCGGCCGCCGACCTGCGGCTGGTCAACCAGGTGCTGGGCGAGGGCGAGGTCAGCGCGGTGGTCGCGGCCGGCGAGGCGGGTCAGGCCGGACACGAGCTGCGCGTGCAGGAATCGGTCTTCGCCGGGGTCTGGCGGGTCGTTGCATCGGCGGCGGGGGTGGTCGTGTCGGACACGATCGAGCTGGGAGCGGTGCCGCAGGCCCTCAAGACCGCGGCGCGCGACGACGTCGCCGCCACGGTGCCGCGCTGGCAGGGCCGCTTGCCGCCGAACGTGCAGAACGCGCCCGCGCTGCTGGCGGAGATCGAGGACCAGTGGCGCGCCTGGCAGCCCGGCCAGCCCTCGCACGTGGTGAACCTGACGCTGCTGCCGATGTCGCCCGAGGACATCGGCTTCCTCGACCACCACCTCGGCACGGGCCGGGTGCTGATCCTCTCGCGCGGCTACGGCAATTGCCGCATCAGCAACACGCGCATGCCGAACTGCTGGCGCGTCGTCTACTACAACTCGCAGGACGTGGTGATCCTGAACACCGTCGAGGTCGGCGAGCTGCCCGAGGTGGCGCAGGCGGCGCCGGAAGACCTGGCCGACTCGCACGAGCGGCTGGCGGAGGTGCTGGCGTGGCTGGAGGGCGCATGACGGCCTTCGCCGGTTTCGAGGGCAGCTACCTCGGCAGCGCCGCGCGGCTGCCCGCGGGCGCGCGGCTCGAATGCAAGATCTGCTGGTGGGTGTACGACCCGGCGCTGGGCGACCCGGTCTGGCAGGTCGCGCCCGGCACGCCGTTCGCCGAGCTGCCGGCCCATTGGCGCTGCCCGCAGTGCGACGGCGATGCCGAGCAGTTCATGGTGCTGGCGGACGCCGGCTGAGCCCGATGCACGCCAGCCCCACGCATGCCGACCGCGCGCTGCTGGATGGCCGCGTCGCCGAGCTGGTGGCGCTGTTCGCCACCATCGCCCACACGCGGATGGCCGGCGTGCCGGTGATGAACCCGGTGCTGGACGTCGAGGCGGTCGGATTCGAGTGCCTGCCGGCGGGCGCCGACGCTGCCGACGGTCGCGGCAGTTGCGAAGAAGGCCCGGTCGACGCAGGCGGTGTCGATACCGCTGCTGCAGCCGGCGCCGGCACCGGCACCGGCACCGGCACCGGCACCGGCGCCGAGACTGCCGTCGTCGGCCTGGGCGTGCTGATCACGCCCTGGTTCATGAACCTCGTCTGCCTGCCGCTGCGGCGGGCCGACGCGACGCTTGGGGTCGGCGTGACGCGCGTACGGCAACTGGGCGGCCGGCCGTTCGGATTCATCGGCGCCCACGAGCCCGCCGTCGGCGCGTTCTCGGCCTGCTCGCTGTTCTCGCCGATGTTCGACTTCGCTGACCAGGCCGCCGCGCGGGCGACGGCGCGGGCCGTGATGTGGCGCTTGCGGCCCGGGCCGGGTGATGGTGCAGCCGCGCCTTCAGCGACTTCCGCGACTTCCGCGACTTTCGCGGCAGTCGCGGCAGTCGCGGCAGTCGCGGCCGCCGCGCCCGCGGCCAGCCCGGACGCAACGCTCGACCCCCAGCACGACACGTCGATCGCCGCGCGAACCGAGCCGCGGCCGGCGCGCCGCGCCTTCCTGTTCGGTCGCGCCGCTGCCGTGGGCTCGCGGACATGAGCGATCGCGAACCCCTCGGCGGCCAGTTGTGGCTGAGGCCCGGCCGCCCGCACCCGCACAACCTTCGCAGCACCCGGCCCGATTGGGTGGCCCGCGTGACGCGCGGCCTGCCGGCGACCCGCCTGCCGCAGACCCTGGGCAGCCTGTTCAACCTGTGCGGCCACGCGCACGTGCTGTGCGGCACGATGGTTGTCGACGCCGCACGCGGACGCGACGAACCGGCGTCGGCAGGCGCCGGCACGCGGGCACTCGCACCGTCAGGCCTCCGTTCCGGCGCCCACCATGCGCGCCAGACCCTGCGCGAGCACCTGCGCCGCATCTGGCTCGAGTGGCCGCGCCGGCTTCCGGCCGGGCCGTCCGTCGAGTCGAGCGCGGACGAAGCGAGCCGCGCGCTCGCAGGCTGCCCGGTGTTCGCCTCCGACGGCGCGGACGCGGCGCCATGGCTGGAGGCGCACGCCACCGGCATGCCGCTTCCGGCATGGCTCGAAGCCTGGGAGCAGGACCCGGCGGCCTGGCTGTCGAGCTGGTGCCGCGATTCGACCGGCTGGCTGCCCCAGGCATTTCTCGACTGCCGGGCCCGTGCCGACGAGCCGCTGCCCGCGGTGGCGCCGCTGCGCGTCCACGCGGCCGATGAGTCGCTGCGCGCCTGGGCCGCCGAGCTGCGCCGCCGCGGTGGCGACTTCGCCCGCGCGCCGCGCTGGCACGGTGCCTGCGCGGACACTGGCACCTGGACGCGCCTGAATGCCGGCATGAACGCTTGCCAGAACGCTTGCCAGAACGCCGGCCAGAACGCCGGACTGAACGCCGGACTGAACGCCGGACTGAACGCCGG
>JBGAMJ010000244.1:0-3058 GCA_044223035.1 Piscinibacter sp. | reverse complement strand
GCCGAGGCAGAAATCGAGCGCCTGCCGGCCGCTGGTCGCCATGAAGAGCTCGTGATCGGCATGGAAGACCTGATGCAACGTATGAATGTTGATCGGCTGGTCATCCACGATCAGCAAACGGAAGCGTTTCGGTTGCGTCATCTTCGGGTGTCATGGCGTGGGTGGAACGGGCGGGTCAGCGTTCGATGCGCGCACGCATCTCGGCGATGACCTGGTGCGCTGCGGCGAAGTCGAGCCGGTGCATCGCGTCGTCGAGCGCCGGCCAGCGATCTTCCGGCAGGTGCCCGGCATGGCGCTTCAGCAGCGTGTAGACGTCGAGCGCGCGCATGTTGTGTCCGGCGAGCAGCGCGGCGAGTTCGTCGAGCCGCGCGCGCACGCCGTCGGCATCGAGCGTCGGCGCATCGGGCCGTTCGGCGGGCGGGCCGAAGGCGTCGACGATCGCGCTCAGGGCGCGGATGGCGTCGTCGAGGGCGTCCCGCAGTTCGGCGAGCCGGCTTTCCACCGCGTACGCGGACGTGCCGGCGGCGACACTGTCCTCGACCTGCGCCGCCATCAGCGCAAGGTGCGTGGCTCCCAGCGTGGCGGCGAGCCCCTTGAGCGTATGCAGCTCGCGTGCCGCGAGCGTCAGCTCGCCGTGGGCGACATGCCGTTCCAGACGGGCTGCGATCGTCGACTGTTCGGCGACGAAGCGCCGTGCCAGCGCGGCATAGAGTTCTCGGTTGCCGCCCAGCCGGGCGAGGGCGGCGGCCAGCTCGATGCCCGCGGGCGCGGCCGGCAGCGGTGCGGCGACCGCCGCGACCGGCGGCGGACCGTCCTCCGGCAGTGCCGGTTCGAGGCCGCAGTGCCTGAGCACGGCGCGTATCAGCTCGTCGATGTCGATGGGCTTGCCGATGTGGTCGTTCATGCCGGCCGCGAGACAGGCGTCGCGATCCGCGGGCAGGGCATTGGCGGTCATGGCGATGATCGGGAGCAACTCGCCGGCCGCACGCAGCGCGCGGGTCGCCTCGTAACCGTCCATGTCCGGCATCTGGATGTCCATCAGCACGGCATCGAAGGGGGGACGGGCGTCCCGGATCGCGGCGATCCCTTCGCTGCCATTGTTCGCCACGTCGACCACGGCGCCGGCGTACGTCAGCAGTTCCCGCGCGACCTGCTGGTTGAGCGGATTGTCCTCGACCAGCAGCAGGCGCAGGCCGGCCAGCGGGCGCGTGTTGAGGAAATCCCCGGCCTGGCGTTCGGCGCGGACCGACGTGCCCCGGGAGGCCTGGGCGACGGCGTCGAACAGCATCGAGGGCGTGAGCGGCTTGACGAGGAAGGCGCTGGGCGCAGCAGGGCCGCTCGTCGGACGCTCGGCCAGCCGTTCGCGGTCGTGCGCGCTGAGCATCAGGATCACCGGCACGCACCGGCCGTGCTCGCTGGCACGGATGTGCTGCACGAGTTCACAGCCGTCGGTGCCGGCCATGATCCAGTCCACACAGACGACGTCGAAAGTCTGACCGCCCTCGGCAGCCCGGCGGATGGCATCGACGGCCTCGGCGCCGCCGGCGACGGTCTCCGTCGGCCAGCCGAAGGCCTGCGTCGTGCGGGTCAGCACCTCGCCGGCGGTGGGGTTGTCGACGACGAGCAGGATGTGCACCGCCCGCAGCGGGCGGGGCTTGTCGGCGCCGGGCGGGCTGTGTGCGTCGAGCCGGAACGGCACCGTGAAGTGGAAGCGGCTGCCGACCCCCGGCCGGCTTTCCACGGCGAGCTCGCCGCCCATCAGGCGCACCAGCCGCTGGCTGATGGCGAGCCCCAGGCCGGTGCCGCCATAGCGGCGCGTGGTGGAGGCTTCGGCCTGGGTGAAGCCTTCGAAGATTGCCGCGATGCGCTCGGGCGGAATGCCGATGCCGGTGTCGCGCACCGCGAATTCGAGCCGGGCCGAACCGGCGTCGGTCGCGAGCCGTTGCACGCTCACCACCACCTCGCCGCACTCGGTGAACTTGACCGCGTTGCCGGCGAGATTGAGCAGCACCTGCTGCAGGCGCAGCGGGTCGCCGCGCAGGGCGTTCGGCAGCGCCGGGTCGACGTCGAACAGGATCTCCACCGGCTTGCTGCCGAGCGTCGTCGACAGCACCGCCGCGAGGTTGCGCAGCAGTTCGTCGAGGCGGAGGCGGGTATCGTCCAGCAAGAGCTTGCCGGCCTCGATCTTCGAGAAATCGAGGATGTCGTTGAGGATCTCCAGCAGTGACCGGGCCGCGGCCTGCGCCTTCAGCGTGTAGTCGCGCTGGCGATCGTCCAGCGGCGTGCGCTGCAGCAGGTCCAGCAGGCCCAGGACCGCGTTCATCGGCGTGCGGATCTCGTGGCTCATGTTGGCGACGAAGCTGCTCTTGGCGCGGCTGGCGGCTTCGGCCTCGACGCTGCGCCGTTCGAGTGCCGCATTGACCGCCTCCAGTTCCAGTTGCGCCTGCTTCAGCGCCGTGATGTCCGACACCAGCACGAAGAAGCCGCGCACCTGCCCGTCGACGGTATCGGGGATGTAGTGCGCCCAGGTGTAGCCGGTGCTGCCGTCGGCCTTGACCAGGGTGCGCTCGAAGCGCTGCCGCTCGCCGCGCAGCGCCGCGCGGATGAAGGGCTCGTTCCTGCTGAACAGGGCCTCGCCCATCAGGTCCTGGAGGCGGATGCCGCGCATCTGCTCGGCGGTCCTGCCAAACCATTCGAGGTACGCGCCGTTGGCGAAGCCGCAGCGCAGCCCGGTATCCCAGTAACCGACCATGCCGGGCAGGATGTCGATCAGCGAGCGCAGGAAGCGCTCCCGGTCCTCCAGCGCCGCATGGGCCGCGGCGACCCGCCGGTCGACCTCCCGGCGTTTGCGCTGGGAACGGTACAGGCCGGACAGCGCGGTGGCGGCGAGGACGGCGCAGCCCGCACCGAGCAGGCGTGCCTGCGCACGCCAGGGCGCGTACACGGCCTCCAGCGTACGTCCGACGCCGATCACCAGGGGCTGGTCGGCGCCGAGTTCCGACGGGGCGAGGGTGTGCTGCGCGATCATGCCCGGCTGGCCGCTCGGCCAGATCGTATC
>JBGAMJ010000069.1:0-26580 GCA_044223035.1 Piscinibacter sp. | reverse complement strand
CGGCGATGCGCCGGCCGGCCGACCTGGCGGCGGCGCCGCTGCTGCGCACGCCGCTGCAGGACTGGTCGACCTGGTTCCGCCGCGCCGGCCTCGACTGGCCCGAGCCCGAGTCCGGGCCGAAGCTGGTGGACCTGGGGCTGACGCTGGAGGCGACCGTCGGCGGCCAGGGTGTCGCGCTGGCGCGGCCGTCGCTGGCGCGCGGCTGGCTGGCGAGCGGCGCGCTGCGCCCGCTGTTCGACCTCCCCGCGGAACCGCGCCAGCAATACCACCTGGCGCACCAAAGCACCGCGGGCGAAGCGCCGCAGGCGCTCGCGCGCTGGCTGCGGGCGGTGTGCGAGCGCGCCGCGAGCGAAGGGCTGGCGCTGGCACGCGCCGCGCTTTCCGGCGGCGCCTGAATATCTTTCCGGGCGGCGCGCGGGGCACGCGCATAGCATTCCGCGCACTCACAGACCGGAGACAAGAATGAGCCCGATCACCCACATCGAAGACCTGCGCGTGCTGGCCCAGAAGCGCGTTCCGCGCATGTTCTACGACTACGCCGACTCGGGCTCCTACACCGAGGGCACCTACCGCTCCAACGAGAGCGATTTCGCCGGGATCAAATTCCGTCAGCGCGTGGCGGTCAACATGGAGAACCGCACGCTGCGCACGACGATGGCCGGCATCGACAGCGCGATGCCGGTGGCCATCGCCCCGACCGGGCTGACCGGCATGCAGCACGCCGACGGCGAGATCCTCGCCGCGCGCGCGGCGGAGAAGTTCGGCGTGCCGTTCACGCTGTCGACGATGAGCATCTGCTCGATCGAGGACATCGCGGCGAACACCAAGGCGCCGTTCTGGTTCCAGCTCTACGTGATGAAGGACCGCGACTTCATCGAGCGCCTGATCGACCGCGCCAAGGCGGCCCGCTGCAGCGCGCTGATGCTGACGCTGGACCTGCAGATCCTCGGCCAGCGCCACAAGGACATCAAGAACGGCCTGTCGGCGCCGCCGAAGCCGACGATCGCCAACCTGATCAACCTGGCCACCAAGCCGCGCTGGTGCCTGGGAATGCTCGGCACGAAGCGCCGCAGCTTCGGCAACATCGTCGGCCACGCCAAGGGCGTCGGCGACCTGTCGTCGCTCAGTTCCTGGACCGCCGAGCAGTTCGACCCGGCGCTGAGCTGGGCCGACGTGGCATGGATCAAGAAGCGCTGGGGCGGCAAGCTGATCCTGAAGGGCATCATGGACGCGGAAGACGCGCGCCACGCCGCCGACAGCGGCGCCGATGCGCTGGTGGTGTCCAACCACGGCGGCCGCCAGCTCGACGGCGCGCCGTCGTCGATCAGCGCGCTGCCGGCGATCGTCGAGGCGGTGGGCCACCGGATCGAGGTCTGGATGGACGGCGGCATCCGCTCCGGGCAGGACGTGCTGAAAGCGGTGGCGCTGGGCGCGCGCGGCACGCTGATCGGCCGCGCCTTCCTGTACGGGCTGGGCGCGATGGGCGAAGAAGGCGTCAGCCTGTGCCTGAAGACGATCGCGCGCGAACTGGAAGTGACGATGGCGTTCTGCGGCCACACCGACATCCGCACCGTCGACCGCGGCATCCTGCTGCCGGGCACCTACCCGACCGGCGCCGGGAACTGAGGTCCGGGCTGCGCCCGGGCCGCCCCCCCCAGCGTGCCGTCAGCCCAGGTCAGAGGGTGAGAGGCCATCCGGCGTGGCCGAGCAGACCCGCCGGGCGGCGCCAATCGAGGCGCAAAGCGCAGCCGTAGCTCGGGCTACGGCGAGCATTCGCAACGACGAGTGGGGGCGTTCGGTGGGGATGAGCGGCCATGGCGGATGGCCTCCCACCCTCTCAGGCCTCCAGCGGCAGTTCCAGGCTCGCCAGCACGATCTCGCGCAGCAGCGCGGTGTCGACCGGCTGGCGGTAGCGCAACCGCAGGTGGCGCATGCCGCGGCCGGTGCCTTCGAGCGCCGGATAGCGCGGCGCCAGCAGGGCGCCGTTGAACACCTGCAGGTTCGCGTGGTCCTTGTAGATCGCGACCGCCAGCGCGTGGCGGCGTTCGCGCGTGAACATCAGGTTGCCCCACTTGACGGAGCAGCCCAGCATCGGCGCGGCGTGCGTGACCACGTCGTGCACCACATGGGCGATGTCGGCCTGTTCGGGCCGGAGGGTGTCGAACCAGGCGTCGACGAGCGCGGCGGAGTGGACGATCGAGCGCATGCCGTCAGAGCTGGCGCGTCTCGAAGGTGTTGCACTCCGGCACGCTGCCGCGTTGCAGGCCGCGCTTGAACCAGGACACGCGCTGCGCGCTGGTGCCGTGGGTGAAGGTCTCGGGCACCACCGTGCCCTGCGACTTGCGCTGCAGCGCGTCGTCGCCGATCTGGGTGGCGGCGTTCAGCGCCTCCTCGACGTCGCCCTGCTCCAGGATCTGCCGCGCGTTCTGCGCATCGTGCGCCCAGATGCCGGCAAAGCAGTCGGCCTGCAGTTCGAGCCGCACGCTGAGCGCGTTCTGCTGCGCCTCGCTGACGCGGCCGCGCATCGCGTCGACCTTGTCGGTGATGCCCATCAGGTGCTGCACGTGGTGGCCGACCTCGTGCGCGATCACGTAGGCCTGCGCGAAGTCGCCCGGCGCGCCCAGGCGCTGGCGCATCACGTCGTAGAAGCTGAGGTCGATGTAGACCTTCTGGTCGCCCGGGCAGTAGAACGGGCCCATCGCGGCCTGGCCGGTGCCGCAGGCCGTCGGCTCGCGGCCGGTGAACAGGCGCAGCTTCGGCGCCCGGTAGGTCATGCCGGCTTGGCGGAACTGGGCGGTCCAGACGTCCTCGGTGTCGGCCAGCACCGTGGAGACGAATTGCGCCATCTTGTCGCCGGCAGGCGGCTTGCCGGCGGGCGCCTGGGTCTGTTGCGGGGCCGGCGAGCCGCCGCCCATCAGGCCGAGGATGGTCAACGGGTTGACGCCGAAGACCGCGCCGGCCACCAGCGCGATCACCACCGTGCCGAGGCCGATGCTGCGGCCGCCGAAGCCGAAGCCCCCGCCGCCCCCACCACCCTCGTTCCCCCGGGCGTCTTCGACGTTGTCGCTCTGGCGATTGCCTTCCCACTTCATCGAGATCTCCTTCCGGGCCGGCGCCGATGGTAGCGCCTGCTCGCAAGGTGCCCGCCGCCGCGTCGGCGCGGCCGGCGGGGCGTGTACCGCTCAGTGGCAGGTCAGCGGCGTCACGGACGGAACCGAGAATTCGCGGCCGACGACGACCCGGGCGTAGAAATAGTTCTGGCGCGCCCGCTCGCTCAGCGCGTCGAGTTCGACACGGCCGCCCTCGTCGCACGGGAACGACAGCCCGCGGCCGGCGTTGAAGAGCGATTCGAAGCGCAGTTCGAAGCGCGGTGCATTGGCGATCGGAGCGAAGTTGGTGTTCATGGCCGGTCCTTTCGGTGTTGCTCTGGAGTTCAGCGTCCCCATGCATTCACTTTCGGCGACAGCCGGCCGCTTCGCATTGGCCCCCCACCGCGGCGCGGCGTCGGATCGCGTCTGCGCCGCGCGTAGGAAGTTGTCCGACAAATGGGCGGGCGGTCGCCCGGATCGGTGTCGGCCGGGCCCGTCAGGCGGCGCCAGCCTGGCGCTCAGGTCTTCGGCAGGGTGACGCCGCGCTGGCCCTGGTACTTGCCGCCGCGGTCCTTGTAGCTGGTCTCGCAGACCTCGTCGCTCTCGAAGAACAGCACCTGCGCGCAGCCCTCGCCGGCGTAGATCTTGGCCGGCAGCGGGGTGGTGTTGCTGAATTCGAGCGTCACGTAGCCCTCCCATTCGGGCTCGAAGGGGGTGACGTTGACGATGATCCCGCAGCGCGCGTAGGTGCTCTTGCCGAGGCAGATCGTCAGCACGTTGCGCGGGATGCGGAAGTACTCGAGCGTGCGCGCCAGCGCGAAACTGTTCGGCGGGATGATGCAGACGTCCGCCTCGATGTCGACGAAGCTGCGCTCGTCGAAGTCCTTCGGGTCGACGACGGTGCTGTAGATGTTCGTGAACACCTTGAACTCCGGCGCGCAGCGGATGTCGTACCCGTAGCTGCTGGTTCCGTAGCTCACGATGCGGTGCCCGTCGGCGGCATGGCGCACCTGGCCGGGCTCGTAGGGCTCGATCATCCCGTGCTGCTCGGCCATGCGCCGGATCCACTTGTCGCTCTTGATGGTCATGAAATGGTCCCGAGGGCAATGAGGCATTTTAGGGACGCCGGCGTGCCGCCCGCCGCGGGCTGTGCCACAGTCAACGCTCAGCGCCAGCCATGGAGATCGACATGCGGCAAGCCCCTGAACTGCTGACCCAGTACGCGCGGTACCACCGGGACCGCCGCAACATCGTCACCCACTTCATCGGCATCCCGCTGATCGTGCTGGCCACGGGCGTGCTGCTGGCGCGGCCGGCGCTGATCGTCGGCGGGCACGCGGTCACGCCGGCGTGGATCGCCTTCGTCGCCGCGTCGCTGTGGTACCTGTCGCGCGGGGCGCTGGCGCTGGGGCTCGCGGTCAGCGCGGCGATGGGCGTGCTGGTGCTGGCGGCGCACCAGGTGGCCGGCGGCGGCCTCGCGGCGCAGTTCGGCTGGGGCGTGGCGCTGTTCCTGCTCGGCTGGCTGATCCAGTTCGTCGGCCATTGGTACGAAGGGCGCAAGCCGGCCTTCGTCGACGACCTGTCCGGGCTGCTGGTCGGCCCGATGTTCGTCACCGCCGAGGCGCTTTTCGCGCTCGGCTGGAACAAGCCGTTGCTGCGCGAGATCGAGCGCCGCGCCGGCCCGACGCACATCCGCGACATGGCGCATCCGGCCTGACGCGGCCGGCGCCCGGCTGCGATTCCGGCGCGTCGTTGTCGCCGCGCCCGGCCCGCCGCGGCGCCAGCGTGTGGCTCAGGCGACGATTCCCCGCTCGCGCAGGGCGGCGATCTGCTCCGGGCTGAGCCCGAGTTCGCGCAGCACCGCGTCGGTGTCGCCGCCGAGCGTCGGCGCCGCCGCGCGCACGCCGCCGGGCGTGGCGGACAGCCGGGGGACGACGCCGGGCACGTCGATCGTCTCGCCGTCGCGCGTGGTCTGCGGCTGGATCATCCCGCGCGCCCGGTAGTGCGGGTCCTGGTGGATGTCGCGCGCGGTGTAGACGCGGCCGGCGGGCACGCGCGCCGCATCCAGCGCCTCCAGCGCCTCGGCCACGCCGCGGCCCGCGGTCCAGGCGCCGATCGCCGCGTCGATCTCCGCCACGCGCGCCACCCGCCCGGCGTTGCTCTGCAGGTCGGGCGCGGCGCCCAGGTCGTCGCGGCCGATCAGCGCCATCAGGCGGCGGTAGATGCTGTCGCCGTTGCCGCCGATCAGCACCACGCCGTCGCGGCACGGATAGGCGTTCGACGGCGCGATGCCCGGCAGCGCGCTGCCCGCCGGCTCGCGCACGACGCCCAGCGCGCTGTACTCCGGCAGCAGGCTCTCCATCACGTTGAACACCGATTCGTACAGCGCCACGTCGATCACCTGCCCCGGCCCGCGGTTCACCTTGTGGTGGTACAGCGCCAGCAGCACGCCGATCACGCCGTGCAGGCCGGCCAGCGAGTCGCCGATCGACACCCCCGTGCGCACCGGGATGCGCCCGGGCTCGCCGGTCAGGTGGCGCAGCCCGCCCATCGCCTCGCCGATCACGCCGAAGCCCGGCCGGTCGCGGTACGGGCCGGTCTGGCCGTAGCCGGAGATGCGCAGCATCACCAGGCCCGGGCGCAGCGCCGACAGCGTCTCCCAGCCGAGCCCCCAGCCCTCCAGCGTGCCGGGGCGGAAGTTCTCGACCAGCACGTCGGCCTCGGCGATCAGCCGGCGCGCCAGGTCCTGGGCTTCGGGCTCGCGCAGGTCGAGCGCGATCGAGCGCTTGTTGCGCGACTGCACCTGCCACCAGACCGAGGTGCCGTGCTGCATCAGCCGCCAGTTGCGCAGCGGGTCGCCGCTGCCGGGCGGCTCGATCTTGATCACGTCGGCGCCGAACTCGCCGAGCAGGCGGGCGCTGAACGGGCCGGCGATGAGCTGGCCCATCTCGACCACGCGCACGCCCTGCAGCGGGCCGGGCGGCAACGGCGGCGATGCGGTCATGGCTCCCCTCAGGTCGCCTTCGAGACGGTGATGGTCGGGAACTTCGACGCGTAGTCCTTCGCCCGCTGCGCGATGCTCACCGCGACGCGGCGGGCGACGGCCTTGTACAGCGCCGCGATCTCGCCGTCGGGGTCGTGCACCACGCTCGGCACGCCGGAATCGGCCTGCACCCGGATCGACAGGTTCAGCGGCAGCGCGCCGAGGTTGTCGATGCCCAGTTCGGCCGCCATGCGCTTGCCGCCGTCGGCGCCGAACACGTGCTCGACGTGGCCGCACTTCTCGCACACGTGCACCGACATGTTCTCGACGATGCCGAGGATCGGCACGCCGACCTTCTCGAACATGCGCACGCCGCGGCGGGCGTCGATCAGCGCGATGTCCTGCGGCGTCGTGACGATCACCGCGCCGGTGACCGGCACGCGCTGGCTGAGCGTGAGCTGGATGTCGCCGGTACCGGGCGGCATGTCGACGACGAGGTAGTCCAGGTCGCGCCAGGCGGTCTGCCGCAGGAGCTGGTCGAGCGCCTGCGTGGCCATCGGGCCGCGCCAGACCAGCGCGTTGTCGGGCTCGACCAGGAAGCCGATCGACATCACCTGCAGGCCGTGGTTTTCCAGCGGCTGCATGGTCTTGCCGTCCTCGCTGGCGGGGCGCCGGCCGGCCAGGCCCATCATCGTGGGCAGGCTGGGGCCGTAGATGTCGGCATCGAGCAGCCCGACCGACGCGCCCTCGGCCGCCAGCGCCAGCGCCAGGTTGACCGCGGTGGTGCTCTTGCCCACGCCGCCCTTGCCGGAGGCGACGGCGACGATGTTCTTGACGTTCGGCAGCAGTTGCACGCCGCGCTGCACCGCGTGCGCCACGATGCGGCTGGACAGCGCCACCTCCGCGCGACGCACGCCCGGCACGGCCAGCGCGGCGTCGGCCACCGCGCGGCGCAGCGGTTCGAACTGGCTGCGCGCCGGGTAGCCGAGCTCGATGTCGATCGTCGCCGTGCCCTCGGCATCGACGCGCAGCGTGCGCAGCTGGCGGGTCGAGACGAAGTCCTTCCCGGTGTTCGGGTCGATCACGGCCCGGAGGGCCTCGGTCAGGGCCGATTCAAGGACCGATTCGGGGGCGGATGCGGACATGGGCGGCAGCGCGGCAAGGCGGTCAACGACGGGCCGGCAGTCTAGCGGAGCCCCCTCGCCCCACCCGCCGACGTGGCCGGGAGCGCGGCCGCCAACCGCCGGGCCGCGGCCACGCGCCTAAAATCGGCCCCCCACGCCGAGCAGCACCCGCCCATGCCGCGCCAGATCTTCGTCACCACCGCCCTGCCGTACGCCAACGCGCCGTTCCACATCGGGCACATGATGGAGTACATCCAGGCCGACATCTGGGTGCGGTTCCAGCGCATGCAGGGCCACCGGGTGCACTTCGTCGGCGCCGACGACGCCCACGGCGCGCCGATCATGATCGCCGCCGAGAAGGCGGGAAAGACGCCGCAGGACTTCGTCGCCGAGATCGCCGCCGGCCGCCGCCGCTACCTCGACGGCTTCCACATCGCGTTCGACAACTGGCACTCGACCGACGGCCCGGAGAACCACCGGCTGGCGCAGGACATCTACCTCGCGCTGCGGCGCGAGGGCCTGATCACTGTGCGCTCGATCGACCAGTTCTTCGACCCGGTGAAGGGCATGTTCCTGCCCGACCGCTACATCAAGGGCGAATGCCCGCGCTGCGGCGCGAAGGACCAGTACGGCGACAGCTGCGAGGTCTGCGGCGCCGTCTACACGCCCACCGAGCTGAAGAACCCGTACTCCACGCTGACCGGCGCCACGCCGGTGATGAAGTCGAGCGAGCACTACTTCTTCCAGCTCTCGTCGCAGCGCTGCATCGATTTCCTGCGCGACTGGACCGGCGAGCCCGGCCGGCTGCAGCCCGAGGTGCTGAACAAGATCAAGGAATGGTTCACCACCGACGAGCAGGGCCACGGCGGCCTGTCGGACTGGGACATCAGCCGTGACGCGCCCTACTTCGGCATCGAGATCCCGGACGCGCCGGGCAAGTACTTCTACGTCTGGCTGGACGCGCCGATCGGCTACCTGGCGTCGCTGAAGCACTACTTCGACCGCGGCGGGGCCGCCGCCGCCGGCGACCCGCGCAGCTTCGACGACTTCCTCGCCGACCCGGCCACCGAGCAGGTGCACTTCATCGGCAAGGACATCACCTACTTCCACACGCTGTTCTGGCCGGCGATGCTGAGGTTCAGCGGCCGCAAGGTGCCCGACCGGGTCCACGTGCACGGCTTCATCACCGTCAGCGGCGAGAAGATGAGCAAGAGCCGCGGCACCGGCATCTCGCCGCTGCGCTACCTCGAGATCGGCATGAACGCCGAGTGGCTGCGCTACTACATCGCCGCCAAGCTGAACGGCCGCGTCGAGGACATCGACTTCAACCCCGACGACTTCGTCGCCCGCGTCAACGCCGACCTGGTCGGCAAGTACGTCAACATCGCCAGCCGCGCGGCCGGCTTCATCAGCAAGCGCTTCGGCGGCCGGCTGGGCGACATCGCCGCCGACGGGCGCGCACTGCTGGCCACGCTGTCCGGCGCCGCCGCCGGCATCGCCGAGCTGTACGACGCTCGCGAGTACGCCAAGGCGCTGCGCGACGTGATGCTGCTGGCCGACCGCGTCAACGAATACGTCGACCAGAACAAGCCCTGGGAGCTGGCCCGCCAGGCCGGCCAGGATGCGCGGCTGCACGACGTCTGCACCACCTGCATCGAGGCCTTCCGGCTGCTGACGATCTACCTGAAGCCGGTGCTGCCGGCGCTGGCCGCGGAGGTCGAGGCCTTCCTGCGCATCCCGCCGCTGACCTTCGCCGATGCCGCGGCCGGCCTGGGCGTGCACACGATCGGCGAGTACCGGCACCTCGTCCAGCGCGTCGACCCGAAGCTGCTCGACCAGCTCTTCGAGCCGCCCGCCGACGCCGCGCCGGCCACCGCGCCGCCACCCGGCGGCGAAGCGATCGCGCCGACGATCGGCATCGACGACTTCGCCAAGGTCGACCTGCGGGTCGCGAAGATCGTCGCCTGCGAGCGCGTCGAGGGCTCGACCAAGCTGCTCCGGCTGACGCTGGACGCCGGCGAGGCGGCGACGCGCACGGTGTTCAGCGGCATCCAGTCGGCCTTCGCGCCGGAGGACCTGGTCGGCCGCCTGACGGTGCTGGTGGCCAACCTCGCGCCGCGCAAGATGAAGTTCGGCGTCAGCGAAGGCATGGTGCTGGCCGCCAGCCACGGCGACGAGCGCGCCGAGCCCGGCCTGTACCTGCTGGAACCCGGCACCGGCGCCACGCCGGGGCTGCGGATCCGATGAGCCGCGCGGCGCGATCGTCGGGTCGAAAGCCGCGCCGGTGAGCGGCTGGCGGATCGGCGGGCTGCAACTGGCGCGCTTCCGCCCGCGGCTGCTGGACGCGCTGGCCGGCTACGGCCGCCAGCGCTTCATGACCGACCTGGGCGCCGGCGTCACCGTCGGCGTGGTCGCGCTGCCGCTGGCGATGGCGTTCGCGATCGCCAGCGGCGTCAAGCCCGAGCAGGGCATCTTCACCGCGATCGTCGCCGGCTTCCTGATCTCGGCGCTCGGCGGCTCGCACGTGCAGATCGGCGGGCCGGCCGGCGCGTTCATCGTGATCGTCTACGGCATCGTGCAGCGCTACGGGCTGACCAACCTGCTGATCGCCACCGCGCTGTCGGGCGTGCTGCTGTTCGCGATGGGGGCGCTGCGGCTGGGCGCGCTGGTGCGCTACATCCCGGTGGCGATCATCCTCGGCTTCACCAACGGCATCGCGGTGCTGATCGCGCTGTCGCAGGTCAAGGACCTGCTCGGCCTGTCGATCGCCAAGCTGCCGGCCGACTTCTTCTCGCAGCTCGGCACGCTCGCCAGCCACCTCGACAGCTTCAATCCCTATGCCTTCGTGATCGGCATCGTCTGCGTCGGCGGGCTGTTCCTGTGGGCGCGGCTGTTCCGCGCCGGCAGCCTGCTGCCCTCGCGGATCCTCGAAGGGCGCACGGTGCGCACCGCGTCGCGCATGCCCGGGCCGATCGTCGCGCTGGTCACGCTGACGCTGGCGACGATCGTGTTCAAGCTGCCGGTCGAGACCATCGGCTCGCGCTTCGGCGGCATCCCGCAGGGCCTGCCGGCGCTGACGCTGCCGCCGTTCAGCTGGGCCAGCGCGCAGCAGCTCGTGGTGCCGACGATCACGATCGCGCTGCTCGGCGCGATCGAATCGCTGCTGTGCGCGCGCGTGGCCGACAACCTCACCGAACTGCCGCGCCATGACCCGAACCAGGAGCTGATGGCCCAGGGCATCGCCAACCTGGTGGTGCCGCTGTTCGGCGGCATCCCCGCGACGGGCACGATCGCGCGCACCGTGACCAACGTGCGCTCCGGCGCCACCAGCCCGGTGGCGGGCATCGTGCACTCGCTGACGCTGCTGGCCGTGGTGCTGGTGGCCGCGCCGCTGGCCGAGCACGTGCCGCTGGCGGCGCTGGCCGGCATCCTGCTGTTCGTGGCCTGGAACATGGGCGAATGGCACGAGTTCGTGCGCCTGCGCCAGTTCAGCGCCGGCTACCGCGCCAAGCTGCTCGGCACCTTCGCGCTCACCGTGATCTTCGACCTGACGGTGGCGGTGCAGGTCGGCCTGGTGCTCGCCTGCGTGTTCTTCGTCTACCGGATGAGCACATTGTTCCGCGTCGAGCCGCTGCCGGCGTCGGGCGCGGGCATGGGCGCCGGCCCGGTGCCGCCCGGCGTCGTCGCCGCCCGCCTCTACGGCGCGCTGTTCTTCGGCGCGGTGGCCAAGGTCGAGGTGGTCGCCGACGCGCTGCCGCCCGGCACGCGAGCCGTGGTGCTGGAGGCGCACCGGCTGATCTCGATCGACGCGTCCGGCCTCGACGCGCTGATCCAGTTGCACCGCCTCCTCGCCCGCCAGGGCGTGCGGCTGCTGCTGGTCGACCTGAACGAGCAGCCGCTGATGCTGGTCCAGACCTCGGGCTTCGACCTCGTGCTCGGCCGCGAGAACCTGCTGCCGGACCTGGCCGCCGCCTGGCGGGCGCTGGGCGGCAGCGGCGCGGCATCGGCCGCATCCGGGGCGGCTGCGCCGGATGCGCCCGGCGCACCCGCCGCGTCGGCTGCCTGAGCCGCCGCCCCGCCCGCGGTCAACGCTTCCAGAACCGCTTCACCTTGGCGAAGGTCGCCAGCTCGGGCCCGGCCTGCGCGGCCAGCGCCTCGCGCCGCGCCGCCAGCCAGCCGATCGCGAACAGCGCGTTCGGGTCGCGCACCGGGCCGTCGCGGTAGGCCTCGAGGCCGACGACGGCGTCGTTCAGCAGCCCCAGCCGCTCCTGCAGCGCGCGCAGCGGCTTCAGGTAGCGCCGCACCCGGCGCCGCTCGAACAGCGCGGCGGCGAACTCCACCGCGTAGCGCAGGCGCTTCGCACGCTTGCGCAGCGCGTGGCGCTCGACGTCGTCGCCGGTCGAACTCTTCCGCCGCCGCGACGACCCGGCGGTGCCAGCGTTGCAGCCGCGCCAGCACGCGGCGCAGGGCCGGCGCTCGCCGGACGGTGCCGGCGCGCCGGCCGCATCGCCGTCGTCCAGCGTGCGCGCCAGCAAGTCGAGCAGCAGCACCTGCGACGAGCTGTCGTGCAGGTCGGCTACCGGGTCGGACGCGACCCCGGACGCGCCGACCTGCGGCACCGGGATGTCGAGCCGGGTGGCGTCGATCGACGACGCGAGCTGGCGCAGCAGCGGTTCGACCACCGCCGCCTGGTCGCGCGCCGCGCCGAAGCGGCGGAACAGCGCGGCGGTGCGGCCGGCCAGGTCGCTCTCGGCGGCGCCGGCGTCGAAGAAGCGGAAGGCGGTGCGCAGCCGCCGCAGGCCGACGCGCAACTGGTGCACGTGCTCGTCGCGGTAGTCGCCGGCGGCGATCTGGCTGGCGTTGGCGCAGACCTGGTCGAGCCCGTTGCGCAGCACCGCGCGCCAGGCGTCCAGCGGCGTCATGCCCGCCTTCAGCGCGACCGGGCGCGCGCTGCGTTCGGGCGCCACCGTCTCGCCACGCGACAGCATGTCGCCGCGTTCGGCCTTGGTGCGCGTGTCCAGCCACAGCCCGTGGCGCAGCACCCAGTCGCGCGCGGTGTCGATCACGGCGCGCGGCGAGCCCTGCTTCAGTTCGATCTCCAGCTCGCACACCGGCAGCCGGCGCTCGCCAGCGACGATCGTGCCGTGGTCGAAGGCCAGCTCGACCTCGCCGGCGGGCGTGGACACGGGGCGCGTGCGGCGCCAGATGTCGGTGCGGTAGAGGCACACCAGCGCCGGCTCCGGTGCGTCGTGCAGCACCTTCAGCAGCCGCTCGCCCACCGGCGTGGCGGCGTGCAGCGCCGGGTCGGGCTCCGGCACCGCGCCGGCGGGCGCCTGGCGGACGACGTTGTGCTCTGCGCGCGTCATGCCGTCTTCGGCGGCGCCCTTGAGCGTCTGCACCCAGCGCCGGCCCTCGCGGCGCACCCGCAGCGCCAGCCCGGCGGCGGCCAGATCGCGCGCGGCGGTGTCGTGGTAGGCGGCCTGCAGCCGCATGCGCGGGGGGCGATCGGGCCCCGCGACTTCGTCTTCGACGGCACGCCGGCGGCCCGCCGGCACCTGGAACTTCAGCTCGATTTCCTGCATCGGCTCGATATTGCCAGCCTGTCCCTTTGAATTTGATGAAAGACCGAGCGCGGCGCGTCGGCGGGCGTCGCAGGGCGGCGCCGGCGCAATGTGGCGCACGATGGCGCGGCGCCGGCTCGTCGGATGTCAACCGCCGTGACGCCGCGGGTCGTCCATCGAGCCGGTCGACAGCACCCGGCCATCGGCGTCGAAGGTGACGGTGAACAGCCGGGCCTGGTTGTCCTCCAGGTAGCGCCAGTCCCAGTCCTCCTGGTTCTTCAGCGCGTAGCTCTGCGTCTTCGCGGGCCGGCCGAGCAGGCGGCGGACCTCGGCCTTGTCGAGCCCGGGCGTGACCTTCGCGAAGTTCTGCGGCGTCAGCACCTGGCGCAGCGCGCTCATGCGGCCGTCGGTGCCGATCGTGATCATGTAGTTGCGCTGGCCTTCGGGCTGGCGCGGGTACTCGAAGGTGCGCGAGCCGTCGTTCTCGTTGTAGACCGCCGCCGGCTCGCCGAATTTGGCGCGCACGTCGGCCTCGGTGGCCACGCCTTCCTCCAGCTCGGCGATCTTCTGCGGATCGCAGGCCGCGAGCCCGAACACCAGGCCGGCCGCCAGACCGACGGAAAGGGCCAGGGCCCGCAGCGCCGCCGTGGCGCGGCGCGGGCGAGCGCATCGTTGCATCGTCTTCCCCCGTAAAATCGAGGGCACGACTCTAGCCTGTGCCGCCAAAACCGCGGTCTGCCTGCCATGCCGCTCTTCTGGAAAGCCTACAAGTCCGACGTCACCTCCTTCATCGAGGAGCTGAAGGCGAAGAAGCCCACGCTCGAAGACGAGCAGCGCGCGGGCCGCGCACTGCTCTGGGACAAGCAGGTCGACCGCGACGCGCAGGCCGAGTACGGCGATGCGCGCGTGCCGCAGCAACCCTACGTCTACCAGACGCGGTCGAACTGATCGCGGGTCGCGCGCCGGTTCCGCTGCGTGAGCGACGAGGCGATGGCGCCGGCCGAGGCGCCCGAACTGCCGCCGCCCGCCGGGATCGTGCTGCCGGCGGTGGTCGACAACGTCGCTGTGGCGCGGCTCTACGGCGAGCCGCTGTTCGCGCTGCCGCAGGATCTCTACATCCCGCCGGACGCGCTGGAAGTTTTCCTCGAGGCCTTCGAGGGCCCGCTGGACCTGCTGCTGTACCTGATCCGGCGGCAGAACTTCAACATCCTCGACATCCCGCTGGCCGACGTCACGCGCCAGTACCTCGCCTACGTCGACCAGATCCGCAAGACGCACCTCGAGCTCGCCAGCGAGTACCTGCTGATGGCGGCGATGCTGATCGAGATCAAGTCGCGCATGCTGCTGCCGCCGAAGAAATCGGCCGACGGCGACGAGCCGGAAGACCCGCGCGCCGAACTGGTGCGCCGGCTGATCGAATACGAGCGCATGAAGCTGGCCGCGGCGCGGCTGGATGCGCTGCCGGTGCTCGGGCGGGATTTCCTGCGCGCGCAGGTAACGATCGAGCAGTCGCTGGCGCCGCGCTTCCCGGATGTCGATGCCGATGAACTGCGCGCCGCCTGGGCCGACATCCTCAAGCGCGCCCGGCTGAACCGGCACCACACGATCACGCGCGAGCAGCTCTCGGTGCGCGAGCACATGAGCATCGTGCTGCGGCGGCTGCAGGGCCGGCGCTTCGCGATGTTCGAGGAGCTGTTCGAGATCTCGCGCGGGCCGCAGGTGCTGGTGGTCACCTTCATCGCGATGCTCGAACTCGCGCGCGAGCACCTGCTCGAGATCACCCAGGCCGAGGCCTTCGCGCCGATCTACGTGCGGCTGGCGTACCAGCCGGTGTAGTCCACCGCCAGGCTCTCAGCGCATCGCGCGCCGGCGCACGCAGTCGATGTAGCGCTCGCCGTCGGGCGGCAGGCCGCTGCGCTGCGAGGCCCAGATCATCTCGCCCAGGCATTCCATCACCTCGTGCTGCGCCTCGTGCGCCGAGCCGCGGCGCGCCGCCAGCAGCTCGAACGCCTGCTTGATGCCGCGCGGCTGGTCGATGCCCACCTGTTCGCTGATCGACAGGTGCATCGACAGGTGCAGGAACGGGTTGCTGCGGCCGGATTCGACGTCGTAGGTGGCGGCCAGCGCCGCATCGATGTCTGACAGTTCCGCGTCGTACTCGGGGTGTTCGGCGATCCAGTCGGCGGCGATCGCCTCCAGCGGCGTCAGCGGCGCGGCCTCGCGGTGCTTGCGCCAGGCCTCGCAGAAGAATCGCCGTACGTCCTGTGTGTTGGGAGCAAACATCGGAGAATTCTCGCCTTTCCGACATCTCCGACCTCGCCGGTCCCGGGCCCTTCCGATGCACATCACGACCGAACAGCTCTTCGACGACGCGCGCACCCACAACGGCTTCCGCCCCGAGCCGATCCCCGAGGCCACCCTGCGCCGCCTCTGGGATCTGACGAAGTGGGGGCCGACCTCGGCCAACTGCAGCCCGATGCGGCTGGTCTTCGTCGCCTCGGCAGAAGGCAAGGAGAAGCTGCTGCCCTGCGTCTCGGCGGGCAATTTCGAGAAGACCAAGGCAGCGCCGGTGACCGCGATCGTCGCGATGGACACGGCGTTCTACGAACAGTTGCCGATGCTCTTCCCGCACACCGACGCGCGCGCCTGGTTCACCGGCAACGCCGCGATGGCCGAGGCCACGGCCTTCCGCAACAGCAGCCTGCAGGGCGGCTACTTCATCCTCGCCGCGCGCGCGCTCGGCCTGGACTGCGGCCCGATGAGCGGATTCGACGCCGCCAGGCTGGACGCCGCGTTCTTCGCCGGCACCACGCTGAAGAGCAACTTCCTGTGCAACCTGGGGCACGGCGATCCGTCCGCGCTGCGCCCGCGCGGGCCGCGGCTGAGCTTCGAGCAAGCCTGCCGCCTCGCGTGACGCTGGCCGACCTGCCGGTCATCGCCGATCCGTGGTTCTATGCCGCGGCCGTGCCGGCCGTGCTGCTGATGGGCCTGTCGAAGAGCGGCTTCGGCAGCGGCTTCGGTTCGCTGGCAACGCCGCTGATGGCACTGTCGATCCCGGTGCCGCAGGCGGCGGCGATCATGCTGCCGCTGCTGTTGGTGATGGACGGTTTCGGCCTGAAGGCGCTGTTCCTGCAGCGCGACCGGGCGCTGATCCGCCTGCTGCTGCCCGCCGGGCTGGTCGGCACAGTGGTCGGCACGCTGTCGTTCCACCTGCTGTCGGGCCGCACGGTGGCGGCGATCGTCGGCGGGCTGACGCTCGCCTTCCTGGCGCAGCGCAAGCTGTTTCCGCCGCATGCCGATGCGCCGCCGCCGCCGCGCTGGCTCGGCCGCGTGATGGGCTGCGCGGCCGGCTTCACCAGCTTCGTGTCGCACGCGGGCGGCCCGCCGGTGATCGCCTACGTGCTGCCGCTGCGGCTTGCGCCGCTGACCTACAGCGCGACGATGGCCACGCTGTTCGCCGGGCTGAACGCGTCCAAGTGGGTGCCCTACGCCTGGCTCGGCCTGATCGACTGGCGCAACATGGGCACGTCGCTGCTGCTGATGCCGCTGGCGCCGGTCGGCGTCTGGCTGGGCGTGCGGCTGGTGCGGCACGTCAAGCCGCTGCTGTTCTACCGGCTGGTCGAGCTCGGCATGCTGCTCACGGGGGTGAAGCTGCTGTGGGACGGGCTGCACTGACCGGCTTGGACGTCGGCGTGGACGCGGGAAGGGGCTCGGCGCCCGCGGCCGGCGCGGCCACCGAGGGCGCCGCCTCCCTGGAATCCTCGTGCTGCCCGTCCGCATCCTCGTCCCAGCCGGCGACGCGGCGGCGCCGCAGTGCATCCGCCCGCTCGCTGGCGAACAGCTCCTCGAGCTGCCGCTGACCCTGCTTGGCGGCGGCGATCAGCCGCGCCTCGTCGCCGCGGTGGGCGCGCTGCAGCTCGATCTGGCGCACGGTGTGGCGGCGAAAGCGCATCGCCAGCGTGCGCGCCTGGTGCGGCTGCCAGCCCAGCAGCTCGAGCGTGCTGCGCGCGCTCATCAGCGCCGAATCGAGCGTCTCGCGCTCGATCATCGTCACGCCCTGGTCGCGCAGCAGGTGGTAGTGCTGCACGTTGCGCGCCCGCGCCACGACCGCGAGCTGCGGGAAATGCTCGCGCGCGATCGTCGCCACCTTGACGCTCTGCTCGACGTCGTCGACCGCCAGCACCAGCACGCGCGCATTCGCCGCGCCGGCGGTGCGCAGCAGGTCGAGCCGGGTCGCGTCGCCGTAGAACACGCGCCAGCCGAAGCGGCGCACGGTCTCGATCTGCTCGGCGTCGTGCTCCAGCACGGTCGGCGTCACGCCGTTGGCGTAGAGCATGCGGCCGATGATCTGGCCGTAGCGGCCGAAGCCCGCGATGATCACCGACTCGTTCTGCGGCTCGTCGATCTCCGCCGGCAGCGTGGGCTGGGCACAGCGCGCCAGCCGCGGGATCCACCAGCGGTCGGCGAGCACCAGCAGCAGCGGCGACACCAGCATCGAGATCGCCACCACCGCCACCAGCAGCGAGCTGGTCGGCGCGTCGATCACGCCGCCCTGCGCGGCGGTCTGGAACACGACGAAGCCGAATTCCCCGCCCTGCGCCAGCAGGATGATGAACACCGGCCGTTCCGGCACCGGCAGCGGCATCGCGCGCGCCATGCCCCACAGCACCGCCGCCTTCAGCGCCAGGAAGCCGACCACCAGCAGCGCGATCAGCCCGGGCCGCTGCAGCACCACCGCGAAGTCGATGCTCATGCCGACGGCGATGAAGAACAGCCCCAGCAGCAGGCCCTTGAAGGGCTCGATGTCGGTTTCCAGCTCGCGCCGGTATTCGCTCTCGGCCAGCAGCACGCCGGCGAGGAAGGCGCCGAGCGCCATCGACAGGCCGACCGCCTGCATCAACGCCGCGGTGGCGACGACCAGCAGCAGCGACGCCGCGGTGAAGATCTCCGGTGTCTCGCTGCGCGCGATCCAGCGCAGTGCCGGGCGCAGCAGCAGCCGGCCGCCGAGCACGATCGCGGCGATCACCGCCAGCGCCTTGCCGGCGCCCAGCCAGCCGCCGCCGGAGGCCTCGGGCGCGCCGGGGGTCAACGCCAGCAGCGGCACCAGCGCGAGGATCGGGATCGCCGCCACGTCCTGCAGCAGCGCCACGCTCAGCACGCTGCGGCCGGAGGCGGTCGGCATCAGGTTGCGCTCGGCCAGCACGCCCAGGCCGATCGCGGTGGACGACATCGCGAGCCCCAGCGAGCCGACCAGCGCGAGCCGCCAGTCCAGGCCGGCGGCCACCGCCGCGCCGGTCATCAGCGCCGCCGAGCCGAACAGCTGCACGCTGCCCCAGCCGAAGATCGGCTGGCGCAGCGACCACAGCCGGCGCGGCTCGAGTTCGAGCCCGACGAGGAACAGCATCAGCACCACGCCGAACTCGGCGAAGTGCAGCATGTCCGCGGGGTCGGTGACGATGCGCAGGCCCCAGGGCCCGATCGCGATGCCCGCGGCCAGGTAGCCGATGATCGACCCCAGGCCCATCAGCTTGGCGAGCGGTACCGCCACCACGGCGGCGGCGAGGTAGACCAGCGCGCCGGTCAGCCAGCCGGTGTGTTCCATCAGGCGGCCTCCCGGGCGCGGGCCGGCGTCGCGGTCGGTGCGCCGGTCTCCACGGCATCGGCCGCCGGCAGCTCGGACGCATCGGCCGGCCGGGCGATCGCCGGCACCTCGCAGGCGACGCACTCGGGCAGCATGTCCAGCTCGGGCCAGTCGGGGTAGGCCGTCAGGCGCTCGACGTAGACCTGTGCGTGCGCGTCGACCTCCGCCCGCGTCGCCCGGTGCGCGCCGTGCAGCAGCAGCGGCTCGAGAAAGCGCATGCCGCACAGTGCGGCGGTCTGTTCGTAGGGCGGCAGGAAGGCGTCGAAGAAGTAGCGGTTGTAGCTGTCGGGGCGGTACGAATCGGGTGTGCCGCCGGTGGACGCGACCAGCCACAGGTCCTTGCCGGCCAGCGCGCTGCCGCCGGGCCCGTAGGCCCAGCCGAAGCCGAGCACTTCGTCGAGCCACAGCTTCATCAGCGGCGGCATCGCGTACCAGTGGATCGGGTGCTGCCAGACGACCAGCGTCGCGCCGGCGAGCGCCTGCCGCTCGGCCGCCACGTCGATCAGGTAGTCGGGGTAGAGCGCGTACAGGTCGCGCACCGCGACCGGCGCGCCGATCGCCTGCGCCGCGCGCATCAGCCGGCGGTTGGTGCGCGACAGCTCCATCGTCGGATGCGCGACCAGCACCAGCACGCGGTGGCCCGCGGGGGGCGCGGCGTCGGTATCGAGATGGGATGAGGCATCGGATGCGGCATCGGGTGCGGCAGCGGTTTCAGCGGCGGGAGCGGCGGGGCGTTCGGGCGTGGCGGACATGGGCGCAGGCGAGGGTCGGAGCGGGCAGCCACCGCGGCGTGGGCGGCGTGGGCGCCGGTAACATAACCGGAATCGCCGGTCGGGGTGACGCCTGGGGGCGCGCGGGGACGACTCGGCGGGCCCGCACCAGACCGTCGGTCGGATGGCCGCGCCGGCGGGGGTCCAGTAGCATCCGCCCTCGGACACTGCGGACAGCGAGGGGACGCACCATGAAGGTTCTGCTGATCGATGACCACCCGCTGATCCTGTCGGCCCTGCAGACGGTGATCCAGGGCCTCGGCGACGACGTCACCGTGGTCGGCGCGGGCAGTGCCCACGAGGCGCGCGAGACGCTGCGCGCCGACTCGGATTTCGATCTCGTGCTGCTCGACCTGCAGCTCGGCGATGCCGACGGTTTCGACGTGCTGACCGAATTCCGCCAGAAGTACCCGGCGCTGCCGGTGGTCGTGGTGTCGGCGAGCGACCGTTCCAGCGACGTGATCCGCTCGATCGACCTGGGCGCGATGGGCTTCGTGCCCAAGCGCGCCAGCAACGAGACGCTGTTCGAGGCGCTGCACATGGTGATGTCCGGCGGCATCTACGTGCCGCCGATGACGATGGGCTCGGAGAAATCGCCGATCGAGCCCGAGGGCGACACCGTGCCGAGCGTGCTGCGCGTGGTGCGCGAGAACGCGCTCGACAGCGATTTCCAGAGCCGGCCGTCGCTCGCCAAGCTGGGGCTGACGCCGCGCCAGACCGACGTGCTGGCGCTGCTGCTGCAGGGCAAGCCGAACAAGCTGATCGCGCGCGAACTGGGGCTGTCGGTCGAGACGGTGAAGGACCACGTGGCGGCGGTGTTGCGCACCCTCAACGTCAGCTCGCGCACCCAGGCGGTGCTGGCGGTCAGCCAGATGTCGCAACAGAACGCCGGGCTGCATGGCTGGCGCAAGTAGCTTGCGGCGCGGCCGGCGGCTCCCGCCGCCGTGAACCCTCCCCCGGTCGACACCGTGCCTGCCCCCGCAGCCTCCCCCATCGACGCGCTGCCCGTGCCAGCCCGGCCGGACCCGCCGACCTCGCTGCCCGACGAGGTGCAGTCGTCGTTCGACTACATGCCGGCCACGCTGGCCGGCATCGCTGCCGGCTTCGGGCTGATCGCCTGGCTGATGTGGCCGTTCACGCCGCCGCAGGTGATGCTGCCGTGGCTCGGCGCCTTCGGCGCGGTGTGGCTCGCGCGGCTCGCGCTGAGCTTGCGTTTCCGCCGCACCACCCGCACCACGCTGGCGGACTGGCGGCGCTGGCGCATCGTCAGCAACGTCGCCACGCTGGTGTCCGGCGCGATGTGGGGCGTGACCGCGTGGACCTTCTATTTCCGCGGCGAGAACACCGAGCAGATCGGCCTGATCATCATCGTGTACACGCTGTGCGTGGCCGCGGTGCCGGTGCTGTCGACGCAGCCGCGCATCTTCCTCGCCTACTCGGGCCTCGCCTTCCTGCCGATGGCCACGCGCATCGCCACCGCCGGCAATCCGCAGAGCTGGCGCCTGGCCGGCATGCTGCTGATCATCTTCACGCTGACGCTGCTGCTGGCGCGCAACTACCGGCAGGCATTGGTGCGGGTGATCGAGCTGAAGCACCGCGCCGACACGCTGCTGGTGCAGCTGCGCGCCGAAAAGCAGGCCGCCGACGCGGCACGCCGCGAGGCCGAAGTGGCGAACCGCGCGAAGACGCAGTTCTTCACCGCCGCCAGCCACGACCTGCGCCAGCCGCTGCACGCGATGGGCCTGTTCGCCGAGGCGCTGCGCGGCAAGACCCACGACGGCGAGGTGGCGCAGCTCGTCAACAGCATCAACGAATCGGTCGACGCACTCGAAGGCCTGTTCTCCGAGCTGCTCGACATCACCCGCATCGACAGCGGCGGCGTCGACGTGCATCCGGAGCACTTCACGCTCGCCGACATCCTGCGCAAGCTGCGGCTGCACTTCGAGCCGACCGCGTTCGAGAAGGGGCTGTCGCTGCGCCTGCGCGGCGGCCACCACGTGCTGCATGCCGATCCGCTGCTGGTGGAGCGCATCCTGCGCAACCTGGTGTCCAACGCGATCCGCTACACCAACGACGGCACCGTGCTTGTCAGCGGCCGGCGCCGCGGCGACCGCGTGCTGCTGCAGGTCTGGGACACCGGGCTCGGCATCCGCGAGCAGGAGCAGGCGCGCATCTTCGAGGAGTTCTACCAGGTGCCGAACACGGCCGCGGTCGCGCCGCACCAGCGCAAGGGCCTGGGCCTGGGCCTGGCGATCGTCAAGCGGCTGGCCGACCTGATGCACGCGCCGCTGAGCCTGCGCTCGCAGCCCGGCCGCGGCACGGTGTTCACGCTCGAACTGCCGGCCGGCCGCACGGTGGCGCGCACGCGTACCCCGCTGCCGGGCCAGGCGCCCACGTCGATCACGCTGGAGGGGCGGCTGATCGTGCTGGTCGAGGACGAGCCGGCCGTGCGCGCCGGGCTGGAGGCGCTGCTCCGGGGCTGGGGCGCGTCGCTCGCGTCGTTCGACAGCGTGGCGGAAGCCAGCGCCTGGGCCGAGCGCAGCGATCCGGCGCTGGTCCAGCCCGACCTGATGATCGTCGACTACCGGCTGGAGAACGGGCTGAACGGCATCGACGCGCTGATCGCGCTGCGCCGCCGCTTCGGCGCCGGCGTGCCGGCGATCGTGGTCACCGGCAGCACGATGACCGGGCACGACCGCGACGCCCAGGAGCACGACTTCCACCTGCTGATCAAGCCGGTGCTGCCGAACAAGCTGCGCGCGATGATCTCGTTCAAGCTCGGCGTGAAGCCGCCGCGGATGTCGGCCTGAGCCGGAGGCGGGGCCGTTCAGCCCGCCTCGAATTCCAGGTTGTCGATCAGCCGCGTGCCGCCCACGCGGGCCGCGCCGAGCACGACCAGCGGGTCGCCGTCGCCCGGCGCCTGAAGGTCGGCGCGGCGGCGGATCGCGATGTAGTCCGGCTTCCAGCCGCGCCCGGCCAGCGATTGCTGCGCCTCGGCCTCCAGCGCGGCCCAGTCGCGCCGGCCGGCGCGCACCGCCTCGGCCACCTGCTGCAGCGCGCGCGGCAGCGCCACGGCCTCCGCCCGCTCGGCTTCGCTCAGGTAGCCGTTGCGCGACGACAGCGCCAGGCCGTCCGGCGCGCGGCTGGTGTCGCCGGCGACGATCTCGACCGGCATCGCAAGCTGGCGCACCATGTTGCGGATCACCATCAGCTGCTGGTAATCCTTGCGGCCGAACACCGCGACGGCCGGCTGCACGCACTGGAACAGCTTCAGCACGACGGTGCAGACACCGATGAAGAAACCCGGCCGGAAGTGACCCTCGAGGATGTCGGCCAGCTCGGCCGGCGGGTGCAGCCGGTACGACTGCGGCTGCGGGTACAGCTCGCGCTCGGACGGAGCGAATACCACGTCGCAGCCGACGCCGCGCAGCAACTCGCAATCGCGCTCCAGCGTGCGCGGGTAGGTGTCGAAGTCTTCGTGCGGCGCGAACTGCAGCCGGTTGACGAAGATGCTGGCGACCACCGGGCCGCCATGCTCGCGGGCCAGCCGCAGCAGCGACAGGTGGCCGTCGTGCAGGTTGCCCATGGTCGGGACGAACGCGGTGCGCGGCGATGCCGCGAGCGTCTGGCGCAGTTCAGCGATGGTGTGGACGATGCGCATGGGTCTCCTCCTTCTGTTTCGGCGGCCGGGCCGACACCGGACGGCGATCGGGCCGCCGCGGCGATCAGTAGCCGTGCCGCTCCGGATCGGGGAAGCTGCCTTCCTTGACCGCGGCGACGTAGCGGCGCACGGCCTCGTCGACCGAGCCGGCGCCGGCCATGAAGTCGTGCACGAAGCGCGGCAGCCGGCCGTGCGTGACGCCCAGCATGTCGTGCAGCACCAGCACCTGGCCGGCGCAACCGGGGCCGGCGCCGATACCGATGACCGGCATCGGCAGTTCGGCCGCGAGTTCCGCCGCCAGCGCCGACGGCATCAGCTCGAACACCACCATCGCGGCGCCGGCTTCGCCCAGTTCGCGCGCGTGGCGGCGCAGCGTCTGCGCGGCCGCCTCGTCGCGGCCCTGCACGCGCTAGCCGCCCAGCGCGTGCACCGACTGCGGCGTCAGCCCGAGGTGGGCGCAGACCGGGATGCCGCGCTCGACCAGCGCGCGCACCAGCGGCGCCGTCCAGCCGCCGCCTTCGAGCTTGACCATGTGCGCGCCGGCGCTCATCAGCCGCGCCGCGCTGCGCACCGCCTGCGCGTGGTCCTCGTGGTAGCTGCCGAACGGCAGGTCCGCGACGATCCAGGCGTGGCGGTTGCCGCGCGCGACGCACTGCGTGTGGTACGCCATCTCGTCGAGCGACACCGGCACGGTGCTCGCGTGGCCCTGCAGCACCATGCCAAGCGAATCGCCGACCAGCAGCACGTCGACGCCCGCGGCGTCGAGCAGCCGCGCGAAGCTCGCGTCGTAGCAGGTCAGCATGGCGATCTTCTCGCCATCGGCGTGCATCGCGCGCAGGCGGTGCAGGGTCATCGGTTTGCGGTCGGTCATGGGGTGGCAGCGGGTGCGGTGGCGGGGGCGGGGGGCAGGCGGGGGCGGGGGCGGGGGCGGGGGCGGGGGCGGGGGCGGGGCGGGGGCGGGGGCGGGGGCGGTGGCGGGGGCGCGGTCGGGAGCGGTCACTTGATCGTGATCCACTGCACTTCGAGCCAGTTGTCCGGCCGGTGCACCACGCTGACGTTGCTGCGCGCGGCCCAGGGGATGAACTGGCGGTGCAGCGGGATGTGGTGCACCTGGGCGTTGTGCTCCAGGAACACCGCCTTGATCAGCTCCTTGCGCTTCACCGGGTCGGCCTCGATGCTGCTGGCGGCGGCCATCGCGTCGAGCTTGTCGTCCTTGACGTTGCCGTAGTTGTAGAAGCCCACGCCCTTGTCGCCGCGGTTGCGGTAGATCGGCGTGAAGGTGGTTTCGGCATCCGTGATCGAGCCGCCCCAGCCCAGCATGTACATCGAGGTGTCGAGCTTCTCGAGCTTCGGGAAATAGACGCTGCGCGGCATCGCGTTGACGCGCACCTTGACGTTCAGCCGCGCCCACATGCTCGCCAGCGCCTGGCAGATGCGCTCGTCGTTGATGTAGCGGTTGTTCGGGCAGTCGAGCGTGACCTCGAAGCCATCGGCATAGCCCGCGTCGGCCATCAACTGCTTCGCGGCGGCCAGGTCATAGGGCAGGCGCGCCTCGATCTTCGGGTCGTTGAAGCTCGCGATCGGCGAGGGCACCACCGCGCCGGTCGGGATCGCCTGGCCGTTCATCAGCTTGGTCTTGATCGTCTCGATGTCGATCGCCTGGTACAGCGCGCGGCGCACGCGCACGTCCTTGAACGGGTTCTTGCCCTTGACACTGCTGTAGAGCAGTTCGTCACGGCCCTGGTCCATGCCGATGAAGACGATGCGGTTTTCGATGCCGTCGATCACCTTCACGCCGGGCGTGGTGCGCAGCCGTTCGACGTCGGACGGTGGCGGATCGAGCAGGAAATCGAGTTCGCCGGAGATCAGCGCCGAGACCCGCGTGGCCGCGTTCTTGATCGGCGTGTAGACCACCTCCTGCACGTTGCCTTCGATCCTGCCCCAGTAGTTGGGGTTGCGCTTGAGCACCGTCTTCACGTCCGGCGCGCGGCTGACCAGCATGTACGGGCCGGTGCCGTTGGCGTTGAACGCGGTGTAGGCCTCTTCCTTGTCGGCGAAGTTCTGAGGCTTGGTGGCCTTGTTGTCCTCGCACCACTGCCGGCTCATGATGTAGATCGTGTTCAGGTGCTGCAGGAAGATCGGGTTCACCTGCGGCAGGTTGAACTCCACCGTCAGGTTGTCGATCTTCTTCAGCTCGCCCATCGCGGTGGCGTAGGCGGCGATCTGCGAGGTCTTCTCGGTCGCGCGCTTGACCGAGAAGATCACGTCGTCGGCGGTGAACGGCTTGCCGTCGTGGAACTTGACGTTCGGGCGCAGCTTGAAGGTCCACTTCAGCGGGCCGTCCTGCTTCCACTCGGTGGCGAGCTGCGGGACGATGCCGAGCTGCTTGTCGCGCGCGACCAGGAACTCGTAGATCTGGCCGTTGAACATGTTGGTCGTGCTCTCGTTCTGAGAGTACGGATCCATCGTCTGCACGTCGCCCTGGCTCGACCAGCGCAGCGTCTGAGCCAAGGCGGGAGCGGGGGCCGCCACGGCGGCGAGCGCCGCCACCAGCCCCATCGCGGACATCCATCGTTTCATGGGTGCACCTCTCGACGGTGAAAAGCCGCGAGTGTAGGCGGCGCCGCGCGGGCCCACGCGGGCCCCGGCCATCGCCCGCCGGCGGCGTCGGCCGGGGCGTCGGGGCCGCGCCCGCCGGTGGGGGCACCGACCAGTGCGTGTCGCCCAGCGCGTGTCGCCCAGTGCGCGTCGCTCAGTGCGCGTCGCTCAGTGCGCGTCGCTCAGTGCGCGTCCAGCCGCAGTGCGGCGCCGAAGTAGCCGTCCAGGCTGTGCTCCGGCGAGAAAGCCACGTCGCAGCGCTTTTCCGGGTTCTCCCAGACGTCCAGCCGGCGATAGCCCAGCTGTTCGAGATCGTCGAAGAACGTCTCGTGGCGCTGGATGCGGTACGGGCAGAACGCGCGGCCGATGCTCTGCACCGTCCAGTATTCGAAGCGCTGATGCAGCGGCAGCAGGTTGACGAGCACCCATTCCGGGCGCCGCCGCAGGCGCGCCAGGCGCTCGGCCAGCGTGTCCTCGAGGTACTGGACGCAACCGGAGGTGAACAGCACGTCGGCATCGGCCGCGGCATCGAAAGCGTCGGCGAAGCCCAGCGCGCGGAGGTCGTCGCGCTCGGCGGCGAGTTCGCGGCCCGAGGCCATCACCGCCGGCACGTCGTGCACCTGCCATGACAGCCCGTGCGGGTAGCGCAGGTACCGCTGGTAGGCGTAGTAGCTGACGCCGACGTGGCCGCCGAGATCGAACACGCGGGTGGCGCCGGCCTCGAAGGCGCGCGCCAGCCACAGCATCAGCGGGTAGTCGGCGGGGTAGACGCGCGACAGGCGGTCGCGGTACATCGCGGCCGCGTCGCTGTTGTCGTAGCCGAGCGGCAATGTCTTCGGTGCCGCCGCGGCCGCTTCGGCATAGGTGGCGAACACGCCGCGGCACATGCCGCCGCAGTGGCCGCCGCGGAATGCGGCATCGAATCGCTTCATGCGCCATTCGAGCAGGCCCGGCGCCTGCAGCGCCGTGTCCAGCATGTGATGGAGTCGTTCGCTCATGACGACCCCTCGGCCAACGGGTACGTCGGCCGATCCCCCGGGGGGATACGGGCCGGCTTCGGGCCGGCCGGGCGCTCGGCCCGTGGATGGGTTGACACACGAAGTCGCATGGGATGTCGGGTGGGGCGGAGCCCGCGCTGGAGGTGAAGACACCG
>JBGAMJ010000068.1:0-26797 GCA_044223035.1 Piscinibacter sp. | reverse complement strand
CACCAGCGCCACCGGCACCGCCTTGCGCAGCGAGTGCAGGCGCACCAGCCAGTGGCCAAAGGGGTCGCGCAGGCTGGCGTGCAGGTCGAGCCGGCGCACGTCGGGCGCGTCCTGCAGCGGGGCATGACCGCGGAACTCGAAGCCGCTGTCGCCGCTGCGGCTGCGGTGGTGGCCCGGAAACAGGCCGACCGCGGCACCGGGCACGCGATAGTGCAGCTCGCGGATGGCGGTCGTGGCCATCAGGGCGAGGCCACCGCCGCCAGGATGCCCGCCATCAGCCGCGGCGAGATCTCGTGGCGGTGCAGTTCGTACACCGGCTGATAGCACAGCCGGTGCGCGATGGTTTCGACGAACACCGCCTGCACGTCCTCGGGCGTCACGAAGCTGCGGCCCTCGAGCCAGGCGGCCACGCGCGCGGCGCGCAGCAGCAGGCTCATGCCGCGCGGACTGGCGCCGGCCAGCATCAGCTGCGTGGTGTCGATGTCGTCCAGTTTGATGCCGTAGCGCGCCGGCTCGGCGGTGGCGCGCCACAGCGCGAGCGCGTAGTCCTGCAGCGTGTCCGACGCGCTGATGCCGGCCTGGATCTGCGCCGCGACGCCGTTCAGCTCGTGGTGCGGCACCATCGCCGCGGCCAGGGCACCGACCAGGCGGTCGGTGTCGTGGAAGCGCGGGTCGAACATCAGCGCGCGGCGCTGCGCGTCGTCGGCCGGCGCGTCGATGGTGATCTCCATCATGAAGCGGTCGCGCGCCGCCGACGAGATCTCGAAGGTCTCCTCGCGCTCGACGCGGTTGCGGTCGGCGAAGACCAGCAGGTGCGGAAAGTGGAACTCGCGGTTGAAGGCCGAGACGCTGCGCTCGGCCATCACGCGCAGCAGCAGCGCATGCACCTGCGGCCGGGCGCGGTTGATCTCGTTGAAGAAGAAGATCGCGAGGTCGCCCTCGTCGCGCGTCAGCGGGCCGGGGTCGATGCGCGGCCGGCCGTCCGCCGACAGATGGGTGTGGTAGACGAGGTCGTTGGGCATCAGGTCGACCGTGCCCTCGACGCGCCCGAACGCGCCGCCGATCAGCTGCGCCACGCTGCGCAGCAAGGTGGTCTTGCCCACGCCCACGTCGCCCTGCAGCAGCACGTGGCCGCGCGCGAACACCGCGATCGTCACCAGGCGCAGCGCGCGCGGCTGCCCGATCACTGCCTGTGCCGCCAGCGACTCCAGTTGCAGCGCCCGGCCGCGCCAGTCGGCCAGCCACTCGTCGCTCGACTCCATCAGGCTCCTCGTGGGGCGCACTGGCCCGTCGAAATCAGCATCGCAAACGCACCGGCCACTCGCAAGACGGGGGCTTTCCCGGCTGGTCAGGTGCATCGTCTTGGGTCACAGCGGCAGCGCGGTGGTCTTCTTGATGGTGCGCAGCACCAGCATCGAATTCGAGCGCACCACGCCGGGCAGGTGCTCGAGCACCTGGATGTGCAGCCGCTCCAGGTCCGCCGCGTCACTGTAGGTGAAGCGCAGCAGGTAGTCGTTGCTGCCGGCGACGTAGAAGCAGTCGAGGATCTCCGGCACGTCGCGCACCGCCTGCTCGAACGCGGCCATCGCCGGCTGCGTCAGCTTCTCGAGGTTGACGATCGTGAAGCTGGTACCACCCTGCCCGACCACCTTGGGATCGACCAGCGCCACGTACTGGCGGATCGCGCCGCCGTCTTCCAGCGCCTTGACGCGGCGCAGGCAGGCCGACGGCGAGAGGTGCACGCGCGCCGCGAGATCGACGTTGGCGAGCCGGCCCTCGGCCTGGAGCACGCGCAGGATCGTGCGGTCGATCGAATCCAGTTTCACTTTGGGAGCATCCATTCGAACAATCTGCGAGCAGGCCGTGTTTTCTCAGCATGATATTGCGCGAGTGGCGAAACAGCCTCGCCCCTGCGCAAGCACATTGACATCGAGCGCGGCTAGACTGGTGCGCTTTTCCGCTCGCCCCGAGCGCCGCCGAGGACTCCCCGAATGACCCGCACTGCCGACGACGCGCCGCACTCCCTCGAAGCCTTCTGGATGCCGTTCACGGCGAACCGGCAGTTCAAGTCGAAACCGCGGCTGCTGGCCCGCGCCGAAGGCATGCACTACTGGACGCCCGAGGGCCGCCAGGTGCTCGACGGCGTCGCCGGCCTGTGGTGCGTGAACGCCGGCCATGCGCGGCCGAAGATCGTGCAGGCGATCCAGCAGCAGGCCGCCGAGATGGATTTCGCGCCGCCGTTCAACATGGGCCATCCGAAGGCCTTCGAGCTGGCCGAGCGGCTGGTCAAGCTGACGCCGCCCGGGCTGAACCGCGTGTTCTTCACCAACTCCGGGTCGGAATCGGTGGAAACGGCGCTGAAGATGGCGATCGCTTACCACCGCGTGCGCGGCGAAGGCTCGCGCACCCGGCTGATCGGCCGCGAGCGCGGCTACCACGGCGTCAACTTCGGCGGCATGTCGGTCGGCGGCATGGTCGCCAACCGCAAGATGTTCGGCACGATGCTCGCGGGCGTCGACCACCTGCGCCACACCCACGATCCGGCGCGCAACGCCTTCTCCAAGGGCCAGCCGGCGCACGGCGCCGAACTGGCCGACGACCTGGAGCGGCTGGTCGCGCTGCACGATGCGTCGACGATCGCCGCGGTGATCGTCGAGCCGGTGGCCGGCTCCACCGGCGTGCTGGTGCCGCCGCAGGGCTACCTGCAGCGCCTGCGCGAGATCTGCGACAAGCACGGCATCCTCTTGATCTTCGACGAGGTCATCACCGGCTTCGGCCGCCTGGGTTCGCCGTTCGCGGCCACGCATTTCGGCGTCACGCCCGACCTGATGACCACCGCCAAGGGCATCACCAACGGCGCGGTGCCGATGGGCGCGGTGTTCGCGAAGCAGCAGGTGCACGACACCTTCATGAACGGCCCCGAGCACCTGATCGAGTTCTTCCACGGCTACACCTACTCGTCGCACCCGCTGGCGTGCGCGGCGGCGCTGGGCACGCTGGACACCTACGCCGACGAGGGCCTGCTGACGCGCGGCGCATCGATGGCCGCGACCTTCGAGAACGCGGTGCATTCGCTGGCCGCGCTGCCGAACGTGATCGACGTGCGCAACCTCGGGCTGGTGGCCGGCATCGAGCTGGCGCCGATCCCCGGCGAGCCCGGCAAGCGCGCGTTCTCGGTCTTCCTCGACTGCTGGGAGCAGGGCCTGCTGATCCGCACCACCGGCGACACGATCGCACTGTCGCCGCCGCTGATCATCGAGCCGGGCCACATCGACCAGATCGTCGGCACGCTGGCGGGCGCGATCCGCCGCGCTGCCTGAGCCGGGCCACCCGCAAGCCCACTCCGCGAACGACTTCCGCCACCACCGAGGGACCTGCCTAGCGCCCACCGTATGAGCTTCCTGAGCGCCGACCGCGATCTCGCCCGCCACTCGTACTACGCCGCCACCGCGCCGCGCGTCCAGGCCTTCCCGGTGCTCGAAGGCCGCATTGACTGCGATGTCGCGATCGTCGGCGGCGGCCTGGCCGGGCTGTCGGCGGCGATCGAGCTGGCCGACCGAGGTTATGCGGTGGCGCTGGTGGAAGCGCAGCAGGTGGGCTGGGGCGCGTCGGGCCGCAACGGCGGGCAGGCGCTGGCCGGGCTGGCCTGCGACAGCGCCGAGATCGAATCGCAGCTCGGCCTCGACGAAGCCCGCCGCGTCTGGGCGATGACGCTGGAAGCGCTGGACCTGATCCGCGAGCGCAGCGCCCGTTTCGACATCGATTGCGACTGGCGCGACGGCTACCTGAGCCTGGCCGTCAACGCCCGCAAGGCCCGCGAGCTGCGCGACTGGCAGGCGCGCATGGCGTCGGTGTATCGCTATGAGACGACCTGGATCGATGCAGCCGAGCTGCCGGAGTGGATCGCCAGCCCGCGCTTCCACAGCGGCCTGCATGACGCGCGCTCGGGCCACCTGCACCCGCTGAAGTACAGCCTGGGGCTGGCGCGGGCGGCTGCGTCGCTCGGCGTGCGGCTGTTCGAATCGTCGCCGATGACCGAGCTGCGGCACGGCGCGGTCGCCACCGTGCGCACGCCGCGCGGCGAGCTGCACGCGCCGCACGTGCTGCTGGCCGGCAACGTGTACCTGCAGGGCGTGTCGACGGCGCTGGAGTCGCGCATCATGCCGGTGGGCACCTACATCGTCGCGTCGGAGCCGCTCGATCCTGTGCTCGCCCGCTCGCTGGTGCCGTCGGGCTCGGCGGTGTGCGACACCAACTTCGTGCTCGACTACTTCCGCCCCACGGCCGACCAGCGCATGCTCTACGGCGGGCGCGTCAGCTACAGCACGACGACGCCGTCGAACCTCGAGGCCAGCATGCAGCGCCGCATGGCACGCACCTTCCCGCAGCTTGCCGGCACGCGCGTCGAATACGCCTGGGGCGGCTTCGTCGACATCTCGATGAACCGCGCGCCCGACTTCGGCCGCCTGACCGACGTCGACGGCGCGGCCGGCCGCAACGTGTACTACCTGCAAGGCTTCTCCGGCCACGGCCTGGCGCTGACCGGGCTGGCCGGCAAGCTGGTGGCCGAGGCGATCGCCGGCGACGCCGAGCGCTTCGACGTGTTCTCGCGGCTGCGCCACCGGCCCTTCCCGGGCGGGCGCCTGCTGCGCATGCCGGCGCTCGTGGCCGGCATGGCTTACTACCGCCTGAGGGACCTGCTGTGAGCCGCCGCCGCGCGTCGCGCCATCCCCTTGGCTTTCCCCTGATGGCGCCCCTGCGGCGCTCAGGCACACTCATTGCTCGACCCCGCCGTGAAGCAAGCCCAGTGCACGACCGGCCAACAACCGCAGTGCAGCAAGCCCGATGAAGCGCAAACCCGTCGTCCTGGTCCCGGCATGCAACCGCATGCTCGGCGAACATCCCTTCCACATCGCGGGCAAGAAGTACATCGACGCCGTGCGCCTCGCCGGCTGCCTGCCGCTGGTGGTGCCGTCCTCGTCGCCGGCCGAACTCGATGAGCTGCTCGCATTGGCCGACGGCGTGTTCCTGACCGGCTCACCGTCCAACGTGCACCCGCGGCATTTCGGCGAGGACGTCTACGACCCGCTGCTGCCGCTGGACGTGACCCGCGACGACTGGACGCTGCCGCTGATCCCGCGCGTGCTCGAGGCCGGCATCCCGCTGTTCGCGATCTGCCGCGGCTTCCAGGAGGCCAATGTCGCGCTCGGCGGCAGCCTGCACCAGGCGGTGCACGAGGTCGACGGCCGGCACGAGCACCGCGGCGCCGGCGGCGCGAAGGACGCGCGCGCCGCCGAGGCCTACGCGCCGGCGCACCCGGTGCACGTGGTGCCCGGCGGCACGCTCGAATCGATCCTCGGCAAGGCGCCGTTCCAGGTGAACTCGGTGCACGGCCAGGGCGTGAACCGGCTCGCTCCCGGCCTGCGCGCCGAGGCGCGCGCACCCGACGGGCTGGTCGAGGCCTTCTCGATGCCCGAGGCCAAGGCCTTCAACCTCTGCGTGCAGTGGCACCCCGAATGGCAGGCCGAGACCAACCCGGTCTCGATGCGCCTGCTGCGCGCGTTCGGCGCCGCCTGCCAGAATTTCCACGAACGGCACCGTGTTCCGGAGTCCGTCCCCGATCGATAGCGCCGCGCCGGCCCCGACCGCAGCCCGACGCCCATCATCACGCCGCACGCCGGCGACCCAACCGACAGGACTCCCATGGTTGTCAGAGAGAACTACACCTTCAGCGACCTCGAACACTGGCTCAACGAACACCGCGTCACCGAGATCGAATGCCTGGTCCCCGACCTGACCGGCGTGGCCCGCGGCAAGATCCTGCCGCGCGAGAAGTTCACCGAAGACCGCGGCATGCGGCTGCCCGAGGCGATCGTCGCGATCGGGGTCACCGGTGAATTCCCCACCGAAGGCCCGTACTACGACGTGATCGACGCCACCGATCGCGACATGCACCTGCGCCCCGACCCGACCACGGTGCGCATCGTTCCCTGGGCCACCGACCCGACCGCGCAGGTCATCCACGACTGCTTCGACCGCCACGGCAACCTGATCAAGTACGCGCCGCGCTCGGTGCTGCGGCGCATCTGCGACCTGTACGCCGCCGAAGGCTGGGACCCGGTGGTCGCGCCCGAGCTCGAGTTCTACCTGATCGAGCGCAACGCCGACCCGAACACCCCGCTGCGCCCGCCGCGCGGCCGCAGCGGCCGCGCCGAGACCTCGCGCCAGGCCTACTCGATCGACGCGGTCAACGAGTTCGACCCGCTGTTCGAGGACATCTACGAGTACTGCGAGAAGATGGAGTTGAACGTGGACACGCTGATCCACGAGGTCGGCGCCGGGCAGATGGAGATCAACTTCTTCCACGCGCATCCGCTGGCGCTGGCCGACGAGGTGTTCTTCTTCAAGCGCACGATCCGCGAGACCGCGCTGCGCCACGAGATGTACGCCACCTTCATGGCCAAGCCGATGGCCGGCGAACCCGGCAGCGCGATGCACGTGCACCAGAGCGTGATCAACAAGGTCACCGGCCGCAACCTGTTCAGCAACGAGGACGGTTCGCCCAGCAAGGAGTTCTACTGGTACATCGGCGGGCTGCAGAAGTACACGCCGGCGGCGATGGCACTGCTCGCGCCCTACGTCAACTCGTACCGCCGGCTGGCGCGCTCGACGGCCGCGCCGATCAACATCCAGTGGGGCACCGACAACCGCACCGTCGGCATCCGCTCGCCGGTGGCCACGCCGGCGGCGCGCCGGATCGAGAACCGCGTGATCGGCGCCGACGCCAACCCCTACGTGGCGCTGGCTGCCACGCTGGCCTGCGGCTACCTCGGCATCAAGCACCAGATCGACCCGTCGCCCGAGTGCAAGGGTGACGCCTACCTGGCCGAATACCAGTTGCCGCGCTCGCTGAGCGAGGCGCTCGGCTGGCTGGCCGACGAGAAGGAGCTGCACGAGGTGCTGGGCACCGAGTTCATCACCGTGTATTCGGAGATCAAGGAGATCGAGCACGACGAGTTCATGAAGGTCATCTCGCCGTGGGAACGCGAGCACCTGCTGCTGCACGTCTGACCCGGAGGAGCGCCACGCCATGAACACGATGACCGACATCACCACGCCCGAAGCCGTCGCGACCGCCCCCGGCACCCGCAGCACGCAGGACTGGCAGGCCGCCGACGCCGCGCACTACCTGCACCCCTTCACCGACTTCAAGGCCCTCGCCGGCAAGGGCTCGCGCGTGATCACGCGGGCCGACAACATCTACCTCTGGGACAGCGAGGGCAAGAAGATCCTCGACGCGATGTCGGGCCTGTGGTGCGTGAACGTCGGCTACGGCCAGCGCGCGCTGATCGACGCCGCCACCGGGCAGCTCGAACGACTGCCCTTCTACAACTCGTTCTTCCAGACCGCCACGCCGCCGGCGATCGAGCTGGCCGAGCTGCTGGCCGAGGTCACGCCGCCGCAGTTCCAGCACGTGTTCTATTCGGGCTCCGGCTCGGAAGGCAACGACACCGTCGTGCGCATGGTGCGCCGCTACTGGGACCTGAAGGGCCAGCCCGGGCGCGACGTGATCATCAGCCGCAAGAACGCCTACCACGGCTCCACGATGGCCGGCGCCTCGCTCGGCGGCATGAGCGGCATGCACGCGCAGGGCGGGCTGCCGATCCCCGGCATCGTGCACATCGAGCAGCCGTTCTGGTTCGAGCTCGGGCGCGACATGAGTCGCGACGCCTTCGGCCTGAAGGCGGCCGGCTGGCTCGAAGACAAGATCCTGGAGATCGGCGCCGACAAGGTGGCCGCCTTCATCGGCGAGCCGCTGCAGGGCGCCGGCGGCGTGATCGTGCCGCCGGACACCTACTGGCCGGAGATCCAGCGCATCTGCGACAAGTACGGCGTGCTGCTCGTCTCCGACGAAGTGATCTGCGGTTTCGGCCGCACCGGCCGCTGGTTCGGCTGCGAGACCTTCGGCTCCCGGCCCGACCTGATGACCTTCGCCAAGGGCGTGACCTCGGGCTACATCCCGCTCGGCGGCGTGATGGTCGGCGAGCGCGTCGCCCGCGTGCTGATCGACGACGGCGGCGAGTTCAACCATGGCTACACCTACAGCGGCCACCCGGTCGCCTGCGCGGTGGCGATCGCCAACATCCGGCTGATCCAGCGCGAGGGCCTGGTCGACCGCGTGCGGGAGGACGTCGGCCCGTACCTGGCGGCACATTTCGCACAGCTCGCCGAGCACCCGCTGGTCGGCGAGGCCCAGACCTGCGGCCTGACCGGCGCGCTGCAGCTCGTCAAGGACAAGGCCAGCGGCGAGACCTTCGACGGCGACCTCGAGGTCGGCATGGTGTGCCGCGGCCACTGCTTCGGCAACGGGCTGATCATGCGCGCCGTCGGCGACCGGATGATCATCGCGCCGCCGCTGGTGATCACGCGCACCCAGATCGACGAGATGGCCGCGCTGATCCGCCGCTGCCTCGACCTGACGCTCGCCGACGTCAAGCAGCGCGGCTGGTTATGAGCGCCCCCAGGTCCGGGCTGCGCCCGGCCCGCCCCCCGAGGGGGGCAGGAAGACTTGGGGCGGCCCGGCGTCTTCTTGCGACTCACCGCGCCGCCGCCCCGATGGCACAGGCCTTGCCTGAGCCGCCGTGTTTCCCGGTGGTCCGCCGGACCACCCCGCACCCCGTATCCTGACCGACCCGCTCCTGGAGACCCCGACATGAAGATTCCGGCCTTCCCTCACCTGCTGGGCGCCCTCGGCGCTGCGCTCTTCGCCAGCGTGCTGACCTGGGCACCGCCGGCCGCGGCGCAGGAGGAGGAGAAGGTGCTGAACGTCTACAACTGGTCCGACTACATCGCCGACGACACGCTGAAGAACTTCGAGAAGGAGACCGGCATCAAGGTCCGGTACGACAACTTCGACAACAACGAGATCGTCCATGCCAAGCTGGTGGCCGGCAAGACCGGCTACGACGTCGTCGTACCGTCTTCCTACTGGGCCAAGATCCAGGCCGACGGCGGGCTGCTGCGCAAGCTCGACCGCGGCCAGCTGCCGAACTGGAAGAACCTCGATCCGGTGATCCTCGAGCAGCTTGCCAAGCTCGATCCGGGCAACCAGTACATGGTCAACTGGCTGTGGGGCTTCACCACTGTCGGCATCAACGTCGACAAGGTCAAGGCGGCGCTCGGCAGCATGCCGATGCCAGACAACGTCTGGGACCTGGTGTTCAAGCCCGAATACATCTCGAAGATGCAGTCGTGCGGCGTCAGCTTCCTCGACTCCGCCACCGAGATCATCCCGGCCGCGCTGCACTACCTCGGCAAGCCGGCCTACAGCAAGAACCAGGCGGATTACCAGGGCGTGGCGCCGCTGCTCAAGAGCGTGCGGCCCTACGTGACGCTGTTCAGCTCGTCGGGCTACATCAACGACATGGCGAACGGCTCGATCTGCCTGGCGCTCGGCTGGTCCGGCGACATCAACATCGCCAAGCAGCGCGCGCTCGACAGCAAGACCGGCCAGAAGCTGGAGGCGCTGATCCCGAAGAACGGCGGCATCATCTTCTTCGACGTGATGGTGATCCCCGCCGATGCGCCGCACCCCGGCAACGCGCACAAGTTCATCAACTACATCCTGCGGCCCGAGGTCGACGCGAGCCTGACCAACAAGGTGTTCTACGCCAACCCGAACAAGGAATCGCGCAAGCTGATCAAGCCCGAAGTCGCGAACAACCCGTCGGTGTTCCTGAACGATGCCGACATGGCGAAGATGCAGTTGCCCGACGCGCTGTCGAACGACATCCGGCGCACGATGACCCGGCTGTACACCAGCTTCAAGACCGGGTTGTGAACGCACGCGGCACGACGACCGCCTCGAGGAGGACTTGATGAACCAGGCAGTGCCCGCGTTCCTGCAGATCCAGGACGTGGTGAAGGACTTCGGCGGCGGCGCTGTCGCCGTCAACCACGTCAGCATCGACATCGCCCGCGGCGAGATCTTCGCGCTGCTCGGCTCCTCGGGCTGCGGCAAGACCACGCTGCTGCGCATGCTGGCCGGCTTCGAGACGCCGACCTCCGGCCGCATCCTGCTGCAAGGCCAGGACCTCGCCAACATCCCGCCGTACGACAAGCCGATCAACATGATGTTCCAGTCGTACGCGCTGTTCCCGCACCTCACGGTGTGGGAGAACATCGCGTTCGGGCTCAGGCGCGAGGGCATGGCGAAGGACAAGATCGCTGCCCGCGTCGAGGCGATGCTGAAGCTGGTGCAGCTCGCGAAGTTCGCGAAGCGCAAGCCGCACCAGCTCTCCGGCGGCCAGCAGCAGCGCGTGGCGCTGGCGCGCAGCCTGGCGAAGAACCCGCAGCTGCTGCTGCTCGACGAGCCGCTGGGCGCGCTCGACAAGAAGCTGCGCGAGGAAACCCAGATCGAGCTGGTCAACATCATCGAGGAAGTGGGCGTGACCTGCGTGATGGTCACGCACGACCAGGAAGAGGCGATGACGATGGCCTCGCGCATCGCGGTGATGAGCGAGGGCCGCGTGCTGCAGGTCGGCGCGCCGAGCGACATCTACGAGACGCCGTCCAACCGCTTCGTGGCCGACTTCATCGGCAACGTGAACCTGATGGACGGCACGCTGGTCGAGGACCATGCCGACCATTGCGTGATCCGCTGCACCGACTGCGACCACTACGTCGGCCACGGCATCACCGGCACCGAGGGCATGGCGGTCGCGGTGGCGGTGCGGCCCGAGAAGATCATGCTGCAGCGCGACGAGCCGCAGACACTGCACTCGCCGCGCAACCGCGTCCAGGGCAAGGTCCGGGACATGGCTTACTTCGGCAGCTTCACCGTCTACCACCTGCAGCTCGCCAGCGGAGCGATGATTAAGGTGAGCCAGAGCAACCACGAACGCCACCGCGACGACCAGCTCACCTGGGGCGACACCGCATGGGCCACGTGGACGCCCTCCTCCCAGGTGGTGCTGACGCAATGACCGCGCTGCTGGCCTGGCTGCGCCGCGGGCGCAACGCGGTGATCGGCATCCCCTACCTGTGGCTGCTGGTCTTCTTCCTGTTCCCGTTCCTGATCGTGATGAAGATCAGCGTCTCCGAGATGGAGACCGTGACCTTCAAGGACGTGCTCACCTTCAAGGACGGGCTGCTGCAGCTCACGCTGAAGTTCAGCAACTACGTCTTCATCACGCAGGACGACCTGTACTTCAAGACCTACCTGTCGAGTCTGGAATACGCGGCGATCACCACCGCGCTGTGCCTGTTCATCGGCTATCCGTTCGCCTACTTCATGGCGCGCGCCAAGGCAACCGTGCAGCCGGCGCTGCTGATGCTCGTGATGCTGCCGTTCTGGACGTCCTTCCTGCTGCGCGTGTACGCCTGGAAGGGCTTGCTGAGCGAGAACGGCTGGGTCGCCGACATCCTGACCGCGCTGCGCGTCGACCACCTGCTGCTGGTCGCCGGCGTGATACCGGCGCTGGGCAAGTACATGAACACGCCGTTCTCGCTGGTGATCGGCATGGTCTACACCTACCTGCCGTTCATGATCCTGCCGCTGTACGGCAACCTCGCCAAGCTCGACCTGCGCCTGCTCGAAGCAGCGGCCGACCTGGGCGCCACGCCCTTCGTCGCGTTCTGGAAGGTCACCGTGCCGCTGTCGAAGGCCGGCATCATCGCCGGCTCGATGCTGGTGTTCATCCCCTGCGTCGGCGAGTTCGTGATCCCCGAACTGCTCGGCGGCCCGCAGACGCTGATGATCGGCCGCGTGCTCTGGGACGAGTTCTTCAGCAACAACGACTGGCCGATGGCCTCCACCGTCGCGGTGGCAATGATCCTGCTGATCATCGTGCCGCTGGCGATCTTCAACCGCTATCAGTCGCAGGTGCAGGAGGTGAGAAGATGAGCCCGCAGGGCCGCCCCAAGGGCGAATGCTCCCGCTTGGCGGGACAGGCCGCAGGCCGAAGGGAGCCCCAATGAGCCGGGTGCTGTCGCCGAACGCGGTTGCGCGCGCGGTCTCGAAGGCCTGGCTGGCCGCGGGCTACCTGTTCCTGTACCTGCCGATCGTCGCGCTGGTGCTGTATTCGTTCAACGACTCGTCGATCCCGAACGTCTGGGCCGGCTTCACGCTGCGCTGGTATGCCGCGCTCGCGAACGACGGCGAGATCATCTCCGGGCTGTGGCTGAGCCTGAAGATCGCGTTCTTCACCGCCTGCGGCTCGGTGATCCTCGGCACGCTGGCCGCCTTCGCGCTCGTCAAGTACCGCCGCTTCACCGGGCGCACGCTGTTCTCCGGCATGGTCAACGCACCGCTGGTGATGCCCGAGGTGATCGTCGGGCTGTCGCTGCTGCTGATGCTGGTGTCGGTGCAGCGGGCGATCGGCTTCCCCGAGCGCGGCGCGCTGACGATCTGGATGGGCCACCTGCTGCTCGGCCTGGCCTACGCCACGGTCGTGGTCCAGGCCCGCCTGCAGGACCTGAACCCCCAGCTCGAAGAAGCCGCGATGGACCTCGGCGCCCGCCCCTGGCAGGTGTTCACGCTGGTCACGCTGCCGATGATCGCGCAGGCGCTGATGTCGTCCTGGTTGCTGACCTTCACGCTGTCGCTGGACGACGTGGTGCTGTCGGCCTTCCTGTCCGGCCCCGGCTCGACGACGATGCCGCTGGTCATCTTCTCGCGCGCGCGGCTGGGCCTGAACCCCACCGTCAACGCCGTCGCCACGCTGATCGTGCTGGTCGTGGGCATCGGCACGGTCGTCGCCAGCTACGTGATCGCCCGCACCGAGCGCCGCCGCGCCCAGGAAATGGCCGCCGCCGCGCGCGGCGGCTGAGCGCGGCCTGAATCGAAAACCCGAACCCCGCAAAACGAGAGGAGAAACCGATGATCCGTTGGCAACCCACCGCCCTGGCCCTGGCTGTCGGCCTGGCCTTCCCCTGCCTGGCCTCGGCCCAGTCGGTCGCCGACCTGCTGAAGGAACTGCAGGCCCTGAAGCAGCGTGTCGCGGAACTCGAGGCCAAGCAGAAGGCCACCGACGCGAAGGTCGCCACGCCGCAGTGGGGCATGACGCCCGAGCAGGTGCAGGAGTTCAACCGGATCTCCGTCAAGACCGAAGCGCTGGAAGACGCGCGCGAAGCCAGCGGCTTCAAGGGCCTGAAGATCAGCGGTTTCGTCGATCCGGTCTACATCTACAACAAGGCGCAGGACCGCGCAGGCTTCCAGTTCCTCAACAGCATCGGCGACGGCGGATTCAACTACGACAACTCCATGTTCGGGATGGCGTACATCGACTTCCTGAAGGAGACCGACAGCGGCACCCGCTGGCGCCTGACGCTGGCACCCAACCGCGGCGTCGGTGCCGGCATCGACAGCCCGTCGATCGTGCACGAGGCCAGCGTCTCGATCCCGCTCGGCGACCTGCAGACACGGCTGATCGCCGGCCAGCTGCCCGACTGGTCCGGCTACGAATACCTGCCGGCCACGCAGACCAAGCTGATCACGCACAACCTGCTGTTCGACTTCACGCTGCCGTTCACCTACACCGGTGCCGGCATGGAGATCACCGACGGCAAGTGGATCTACAAGGCGATGCTGGCGAACATGAACGCGAGCAAGCGCAACTCGCGCGACAAGGCGCCGGTGATCGCCTACCGCGTCGACTACTCGCGCGGCGAGTTCCAGGGCTTCGGCTTTGCCGGCGTGCACGGCAAGGCGGCCAACTTCCGCAGCATCGATGCCGTCAACCCGATCACCGAGGAGGCCTACGCCACCGGCGACACCCGGCTCGACCTGTTCGAGGTCGACGCGTACTTCATCCGCGGCGACCTGACGCTGCAGGGCCAGGTGAGCTACGGCCGCCAGCGCCAGGCCGCGATCACCCCCGACCCGGTGACCGGCGAACTGCGCGACTCGCAGTGGTGGGGCATCTCGGGGCTGGCGGCCTACAAGTTCATGCCGCGCCTGGAAGGCGTCGTCCGCGCCGACTTCATCAACAACAAGAAGAACGGCGGCGGCCTGCTCGGCTACACCGCGGCCGACGACCTGAACGGCATCGGCCCCGATCCGCTGGGCGATCCGGAGGTCGGCGCCAACCGCGCAGCGCTGAGCGTGGGCTTCAACTACCTGCTGAACCCGAGCGTGGTGCTGAAGGGCGAGTACCGTTTCGACCATGCCAGCCAGCCGGTCTTCCTCGACGTGAAGTCGGGCGAGTATCGTCGCAGCAACCACCTGCTGGGCGCGTCGGTCGTGGTGTCGTTCTGACCGGCGGACCGGCGCTGAAAGGAGCCCCCATGAGCCGAGACCCGGCCCCGATCGACTGGCACGCCCGCGCCCGTGCGCTGGCGCCGGATGGCCGCGCGCTGATCGGCGGGCGGCGTGTCGCCGCGCTGTCCGGCGAGACCTTCGCCTGCCTGTCGCCGATCGACGGCCGCGCGCTGGCCGAGGTGGCGCGCGGCCAGGCGGCGGATGTCGACGCCGCCGTCGCCGCCGCGCGGCAGGCCTTCGATGACGGCCGCTGGGCGCGCCGCGCGCCCGCGCAGCGCAAGAAGGTGCTGCAGAAGTTCGCCGACGCGATCCTCGCGAACCGCGAGGAACTCGCGCTGCTCGAGACGCTGGACATGGGCAAGCCGATCCAGCACAGCCTGGCCGTCGACGTACCCTCGGCCGCGCGCTGCATCGGCTGGTACGGCGAGGCGATCGACAAGGTCTACGACGAGATCGCGCCGACCGGGCCGAACGCGCTGGCGCTCGTCACGCGCGAGCCGATGGGCGTGATCGGGGTCGTCGTGCCCTGGAACTACCCGATGATCATGGCCGCGTGGAAGCTCGGCCCGGCGCTTGCCACCGGCAACAGCGTGGTGCTGAAGCCGAGCGAGAAGTCGCCGCTGACCGCGCTGCGGCTGGCCGAACTGGCGCTCGAGGCCGGGCTGCCCGAGGGCGTGTTCAACGTCGTGCCCGGTTTCGGCCACGAGGCCGGCGAGGCGCTCGCGCTGCACATGGACGTCGACGCGATCGGCTTCACCGGCAGCACGCGCGTGGGCCGACGGATGCTCGAATACGCGGGCCGCAGCAACCTCAAGCGCGTCTACAACGAGCTCGGCGGCAAGTCGGCCTTCATCGTGTTCCCCGACTGCAAGGACGTGGCCCGTGCCGCGGCCACCGCCGCCGGCAGCATGTTCTTCAACCAGGGCGAGTCGTGCAACGCGCCGTCGCGCGTGTTCGTGCACGAGAGCGTGGCCGATGCCTTCGTCGCCGGCGTGGCCGCCGAAGCACCCAAGCATCAGCCCGGCGACCCGCTCGGCGGCCAGGCGGCCATGGGCGCGATCGTCGACGAGACGCAGTTGCGCACCGTGCTCGGCTACATCGACGCCGGCCAGACCGACGGCGCCCGGCTGGTCGCCGGCGGCCGCCGTGCGCTGGCCGAGACCGGCGGCTACTACGTCGAGCCGACGGTGTTCGACGGCGTGTCCAACACGATGCGCATCGCGAAGGAAGAGATCTTCGGCCCGGTGATGTCGGTGCTGCGATTCTCGTCCGAGGCCGAGGTCGTCGCGCTGGCCAACGACAGCAGCTACGGCCTGCAGGCCAGCGTCTGGAGCCACGACATCGACCGCGCACACCGCGTGGCGCGCGCGCTGCGCGCCGGCACCGTGCACGTCAACCAGTACGACGAAGACGACATCACCGTGCCCTTCGGCGGCTACAAGCAGAGCGGCAACGGCCGCGACAAGTCGCTGCACGCGCTCGACAAATACACCGAACTGAAGACCACCTGGCTGCGCATCGACGGCTGAGGGCGGCACCGAGGAGACCGCGATGAACCATTCGCTGAACGAACAACTGATGGCGCGCAAGGCCGCCGCCACGCCGCGCGGCGTGGGCGTGATGGCCAGCTTCTTCGCCGACCATGCCGAGAACGCCGAGCTGTGGGACGTCGAGGGCCGGCGCTTCCTCGACTTCGCCGGCGGCATCGCGGTGATGAACACCGGCCACCGCCACCCCAAGGTCATCGCCGCGATCCAGGCGCAGCTCGAGCGCTTCACCCACACCTGCTACCAGGTCGTGCCCTACGAGGGCTACATCGCGCTGGCCGAGAAGCTCAACACGCTGACGCCGGGCACGCACGCGAAGAAGACCGCGCTGTTCTCGACCGGCGCCGAGGCGATCGAGAACGCCGTCAAGATCGCCCGCGCACACACCAAACGCTCCGGCGTGATCGCCTTCAGCGGCGCCTTCCACGGCCGCAGCCTGTTCGCGGTGTCGCTGACCGGCAAGGTGCACCCGTACAAGGCCGGCTTCGGCCCGTTCGCGACCGAGGTCTACCACGCGCCCTTCCCCTGCCACTGCGCCGACCTGGCGGAGGTGAAGAAGGCCGTGCACCGGCTGTTCAAGTCCGACATCGAGGCCAGCCGCGTCGCCGCGATCATCTTCGAGCCGGTGCAGGGCGAAGGCGGCTTCAACGTGATCCAGGCCGAGGCCGTGACCTGGCTGCGCGCGCTGTGCGACGAGCACGGCATCGTGCTGATCGCCGACGAGGTGCAGACCGGCTACGGCCGCACCGGCACGATGTTCGCGATGGAGCAGTTCGGCGTGCTGCCGGACATCCTCGTCAGCGCCAAGTCGCTCGCCGCCGGCATGCCGCTGTCGGCCGTGACGGGCCGCGCAGAGATCATGGACGCGCCCTCGCCCGGCGGCCTGGGCGGCACTTACGCCGGCAACCCGGTCGCCATCGCCGCCGCGCACGCGGTGCTCGAGGTGATGGCCGACGAGCGCCTGCCCGAACGCGGCCGGCGCCTGGGCGACCGCCTGAAGGCGCTGCTCGAATCGATGCGCGGCGAGATCCCGGCGATCGCCGATGTGCGCGGCCTGGGCGCGATGGTCGCGGTGCAGTTCGACCGCCCCGGCAGCGGCGAGCCCGATGCCGATTACACCCGCCGCGTGCAGGCCGAGGCGCTGCTGCGCGGGCTGATCCTGCTGACCTGCGGCGTGGACGCCAACGTGATCCGCTTCCTGTTCCCGCTGACCGTGCCGGACACCCATTTCGACGAGGCCCTGGACATCCTGCGCGCCGCGCTGACCGCCGCGCGCGCATGACCGCCGCAGCGGCGGGCGAGCTGGCGCAGCGGCTGGCGGCGCAGGGCGTGCACACGCTGATCGCGCAGTTCACCGACCTGCACGGCGTCGCCAAGGGCAAGTACGTCCCGCTGTCGCAGCTCGGCGCGCTGCTCGAGAGCGGTGCCGGTTTCGCCGGCCCGTCGATCTGGGGTACGGCGCTGCCGCGCACCGGCCCGCGCGCCGAATACCACGCGCGCGGCGACGCCCGCACCGCACGCGCCCTGCCCTTCATGCCCGGCTACGCCCGCGTCGTCTGCGACGGGCATGTCGCCGGCGAGCCGTTCGACGCCTGCCCGCGCCAGGTGCTGCGGCGCCAGATCGCCCGGCTGGCCGAGCGCGGCTGGACGCTGCGCACCGGCATCGAGCCCGAGTTCTTCCTGCTGCGCCGCGGGGCCGCCGGCGGCTTCGAGCCGGCAGACCCGTTCGACCGGCTCGACAAGCCTTCCTACGACCTGAAGAGCCTGCCGCGCCGCGCCGCGCTGCTGCAGCGCCTGGCCGAATCGCTGCAGGCCTGCGGGCTCGACGTGTTCCAGATCGACCACGAGGACGCGCACGGCCAGTACGAGCTGAACTTCCACCACGACGAGGCCCTGGCCAGCGCCGACCACCTGATGCTGTTCAAGCTGGCCGCCCACGCGCTGGCCGAGGCCGACGGGCTGGTGTTCTCGATGATGCCCAAGCCGTTCGCGAACCAGCCCGGCAGCGGCATGCACTTCCACGTCTCGCTGTGGGAGGCGGGCGGCGCGCCGGGCGCCGCGAAGCCGCGCTGCCTGTTCGACGACCCGCAGCGCGAGCTGTCCGCCCTCGCCGGCCATTTCATCGCCGGCGTGCTGCAGCACAGCGCCGCGCTGTGCGCCATCGCCGCGCCGACGGTCAACAGCTACAAGCGGCTGGTGGTCGGCGAATCGCTGTCGGGCACGAGCTGGGCGCCCGCCTGCGTGGCGCACGGGCCGAACAACCGCACCGCGCTGGTCCGCACGCTGCCCGGGCGCTTCGAGTGGCGGCTGCCGGATGCCTCGGCCAACCCCTACCTCGCCACCGCCGCTCTGATCGCCGCCGGGCTCGACGGCGTCGACCGCCGGCTCGACCCCGGCCCGGCCTGCCCCGACGACCTGTTCGAGCTGCCGCTGGCCGCCATCCGCGAACGCGGCATCCCGGTGCTGCCGCAGCAGCTCGGCGACGCGGTCGACGCGCTGGCGGCCGACGCGGTGCTGCGCGACGCGCTGGGCGAGACGCTGTCGGCCGAGTTCATCCGCCTCAAGCGCATCGAGTGGACGCAGTACGCGCGGCACGTCAGCGACTGGGAGATGGCGCGCTACGCCGCGGCGTTCTGAGCGCGGCGGTCGCCGCTACCCGCTGCCGATCGAAGTGCAACGCCCGTATCCCGTTCGCCCCACCCCGAAAGCGTTGCCCCCGCCGGCATGACTCCGCCCGCCACCCCCCATCGCCCGTGGGCGTCGTACGCCTGCCTCGGCGGCAGCATGGCGCTGGTCGGCAGCTACGTCGGCCTGTCCAAGCTGATGGTGCTGGTGTTCCCGGTGTTCCTGCTCGCCTTCCTGCGCTTCGGCATCGCCGCGGTGGCGATGGCCGGCTGGGTGCGGCGCGACCCCGGCGAACCGCCGCTCGATGCGCGCAGCCGCCGGCTGCTGTTCCTCGAATCCTTCTTCGGCAACTTCCTGTTCTCGGTCTGCATGCTGTTCGGCGTGTCGATGACCTCGGCGCTCGCCGCCGGCGTGATCATGGCGGCGATTCCGGCGGTGGTCGCGGTGCTGTCGTGGGGGCTGCTCGGCGAACGCATCACGCCGCGCGTGGCCGCCGGCGTGGCCTGCGCGGTGGGCGGCATCGCGCTGGTCTCGCTGGTGGGCCATGCCGACGGCGGCGCCGGCTCGCTGCTCGGCAACCTGATGCTGTTCGGCGCCGTCACCTGCGAGGCGCTGTACGTGGTGATCGGCAAGCGCCTGTCGGCGCACCTCACGCCCAAGCGCATCAGCGCGCTGATCAACCTGTGGGGGCTGGTGCTGGTGGCGCCGCTCGGTCTGTGGCAGGCGATGCGGCACGATTTCGGCGCGGTGTCGGCCGGCGCCTGGGGCGGGCTGCTGTTCTACTCGCTGGCCGCGAGCATGGTCACCGTCTGGCTGTGGATGACCGGGCTGAAGCACGTGCCGGCATCGTCGGCCGGCGTGTTCACGGTGATGCTGCCGATCAGCGCCGCAACGGTCGGCGTGCTGTTCCTCGGCGAGCACTTCGCGCCGGTGCAGGTGGCCGCGTTCGCGCTCGCGCTGGCGGGCGTGGTGCTCGCCACCTGGCCGGTGCCTTCGTCGGCGGCGCCGGCCGGGACGCTCACGCCGCCTGGGCCAGCCGGTCTGCCGCCGCCCGGCGCATGACTTCGCGCGGCGGCAGCGCCTTCAAGCGGTGGTCGGACCAGACCTGGCGCCAGCGGCGCGCGCCGGGCAGGCCGTTGCGCAGGCCCAGCATGTGGCGCGAGACGTGCGACCACGGCTCGCCGCGCGCCACCTCGCGCTCCATGTGCTCGACGAGCGCCGCCTCGACGGCGTCACGGTCGCGCGCGGCCGGTACGGCGCCGAAGAAGCGCTCGTCCCAGCCCGCCATGTTCCAGGGGTGGTGGTAGGCGTCGCGGCCGATCATCACGCCGTCGACGTGCGCGAGCTGCTCGGCGATCTGCTCGTCGCCGGCCAGGCCGCCGTTCAGCACGATGGTCAGGTGCGGAAAGTCGCGCTTCAGCGCATGGACCACCTCGTAGCGCAGCGGCGGGATCTCGCGGTTCTCCTTCGGGCTCAGGCCTTTCAGCCAGGCGTTGCGCGCATGCACGATGAACACCGAGCAGCCGGCCGCCGCCACGGTGCCGACGAAGTCGCGCACGAAGGCCGGGTCTTCGTGCCGGTCGATGCCGATGCGGTGCTTGACGGTGACCGGCAGGTCGGTGGCGTCGCGCATCGCCTTCACGCAGTCGGCCACCAGCGCCGGCTCCGCCATCAGGCAGGCGCCGAACGCGCCGCGCTGCACGCGCTCGCTCGGGCAGCCGCAGTTCAGGTTGACCTCGTCATAGCCCCAGCGCGCCGCCAGCCGCGCGCCATGCGCCAGGTCCGCCGGCTCGCTGCCGCCGAGCTGCAGCGCCACCGGGTGCTCGACGGCGTCGAAATCCAGGTGCCGCGGCACGTCGCCGTGCAGCAATGCGCCGGTCGTCACCATCTCGGTGTAGAGCCGCGCCCGGCGGGTGATCAGGCGATGGAAGCGGCGGCAATGCCGGTCGGTCCAGTCCATCATCGGGGCGACGGACAGGCGCCACGGGCCAAGCTGTTGATTCATAAGAACAGATTGTCATCCCGTCAGCCCCGACGAGCGTGGGGCGAACGAGACGCCGTCCCTGGTCACCGCAACACCGTTTGTGCATGTCGATCAATGGGTTGCGCCCTCCCCCACAGACTGGACAGGATCTCCCGAAGCACCCGAATTGCCGCGAAGTCGCTCCACTTCAGCCTCCAGCGCGGCGATGCGCCGCTCACGCGACTCGATGGCCGCGCGCACATCGGCAGCTTCGAAGCGCTGCGGAATGTGCTGCGGACAGTTCACGTCCCAGGCCGTGACGGTGAACAGCACAACCTGCTCCAGCCGCGCGCGATAGCCCTCTGGCGCCAGGCGTCGCAACAGTGCCTCGTCACCTTCCACCACGCGCGCCGTGCCCCATACCTTGATGCGACGCCGGTTGGCGTAGTCGATCAGGAACAGTTGCGCCTTCGGGTTCTCTTCGAGGTTGCCCTGGGTGATGTACTGGCGGTTGCCGACGAAATCCGCGAAACCGATCGTGTGCTCGTCCAGCACGCGCAAGAACCCGGCCGGCCCGCCGCGGTGCTGGATGTAGGGCTGTCCGTCCGCGCTGGCCGTCGCCAGGAACACGCTGGTCTGGGCCTCGATCTCGGCTTTGAGACCGGCGGTGATCGACTGCTCCCAGGATCCGCCTTCCTCCATGCGGGCGTATGCCGGGCGCGAACCCTTGCGGCCTTGGATGGACTTCACCGTGTCGGTGAACGCCACGTCGCTTGCGTACTTCGAGGTGCGTACCATGATCGGAACTCCAATTCGGAAAGCGCGGCAGGCTCGTATGGGCGCCGGCCCGATGGCCCATGGAGCCGGCGCTCCAGTCAGCCCGCTCTCAGGCGGCGAGGGCCTGCGCGGCGGGGAAATCGATCTCGGTCCGGGCGACCGAGTTGACGTAGTTGGTCCAGGTGTTCAGCGCCACGTGCTGGACGATCTCCACGATCTGCGCGTCGTCGTAGCCTGCCATGCGCACGGCCTGCACGTCGGCGTCGGACACATGCCCGCGCTCGAGAACCACCTTGGCTGCGAAGCGCACCGCTGCGTCGGCCTTCGGGTCGAGCGAGCCGCCGTGGCGATTGGCCGCAATCTCGGCGTCGCTCAGTTTCGCCAGGTTCTTGCCCAAGTAGCTGTGGGCCGCCAGGCAATAGCCGCAGTCGTTGATCTGGGCGACGGCCAGCGCGATGCGCTCGCGGGTCGGTGCAGGCAGGCTGCCCTTGGCCAGGGCGCCGGACATGCCGAGGTAGCCCTCGAGCGCGGCGGGGCTGTTGGCGACCAGGCGGAAGAGGTTCGGCACGCTGCCGAGCTGCTTCTTGACGGCTTCGAGCTGCGCGCGGGCAGATGCAGGTGCGGCGTCGATGGTGGCGGCGGTGGTGAGGCGGGACATGGTGTTGACTCCGGGGGTGGGTTGAGCCGGTGCATTCCGGTGAAGAGACTGTAGTTATTGTCTTCACAGACAACTAGACTTCGATTTTTGGAATCTTTCTCTCAATATCCGGAATAATGGATCGCCTCGAAGCCATGTCCGTGTTCGCCGCCATCGTCGATGGCGGCAGCCTGTCGGCGGCAGGGCGGCGCCTGAACGTGCCGCTCGCGACCGTGAGTCGCAAACTCGCGGACCTGGAGTTGCACCTCAAGACCCGCCTGATCACGCGCTCGACGCGCAGGCTCGTGCTGACGGACGCCGGGCGCGACTACCTCGCGGCATGCCGCCAGATCCTGGAGCAGGTCGACGAGGCCGAACGCGCCGCGTCGGGTGCGTATGCCAATGTCAAGGGCCAGTTCGTGGTGGCCGCGCCCATCGTGTTCGGTCGCCTGCATGTGGTGCCCGTGGCTGCCGCGTTTCTGGAACGGCACCCCGAGGTCGACATCCAGCTCCGGCTGGGCGATCGCAACGTCAACCTGATCGAGGAGCATGTCGACGCGGCCCTGCGCATCGGCGCATTGCCGGACAGCAACCTCGTCGCGACGCAGGTGGGGACCATCCGCCGCGTGGTGTGCGCGAGCCCGGCCTACCTGGCGCGATTCGGTACCCCGCAGTCTCCGCACGACCTCGCGGCCCACCGTTGCATCACCTTCGACGGCCTGGATGCCTCCACCGCCTGGACCTTCGTCACCCACGACGGCGAACGGCGGCAGGTGCCCGTGCACTCACGCATGACGGTCTCGACGGCCGATGCCGCCATCGCCGCCTCGGTCCTCGGCCTCGGCCTGACCCGGGTGCTGTCGTATCAGGTGGCCGACGCCTTGCGCGAAGGCCGCCTCGTTCGCGTGCTTGCCGACGATGAACCGGAAGGCGTGCCGGCGAGCCTGATCTACCCAGGCCAGGGACGCCTGCCGATGAAGACGCGGGCCTTCATCGACTTTGCGAGCGTGCAGCTGCGTGAACGTCTGGCGTCGATGCCGGACATGGCGCCCAAGGGCGCCCCGCGTCCGCACCGACGCTTGCCGACAGGCTGAGATCCGTCCGCAGCCGGCCGTGTGGGCCTGGCATTCTTCAGCGCATCAGGTTGTTGCCGCCCTGCCCTCGCGCCGTGGAGGGTGGCTCAACGGGTCACGGCTTCCCGCCGCCCCGCCGCACCGCCGTCAACAGCAACTCTTCGGGCCCCGCCCACCCGTCGTTCGTGTTGAACACCTGCAAGCGATCCCGCATCGCGCTCCACGCCGCATCGGCCAAAGCGGCGTCGAGACGCCCGAGGATCTGCAGGATCGGGCTCGCCGAACTGCGCACGAAGGCGAGGCAGTGGCCGGCCGAGGGCAGGCGGAACACGGCGCTCCTGTTCGACGGTGAGGAAGCGGTTCTGGTCACCGGCAATCGTCCATGCCGAGGCGCTGGAGTTGGCCGTGCGGGTTGATCGGCGAGTGACGTGTCCTGAGCCCATCTTCCGGATCACCCAGTCGCCGCTGCTGGACCGCTTCCGTGGCTGCACCAGGTCGCGCCGAATGCCGGCTTGGCCGCGCGCAGCAACAGCGTGCTGGGTTCTTCTTCATCGACGTCTCCGCGCAGGGATCGAAGATCTGCAAGCGCGGTTTCGCCGATGTCAACAACCGGTTCGGCGGCAATTGCTTCGCGTGCCACGTGAGGGCCCAGCCGGAGTTCGACTTCGTCTGCGAGGAGGGTCATGGTTGCAACCCGGTGCCCTTCACGCGGGCCATGTTCGGCGCGCTGCCACGCTCGGATCCGCGTTGCGAGAACAACGGTGCAGTCAGCGCCGAGGATGCCAAGGCGCTGCAGCAGCTGAACGAACTGCCCAAGACCTTGGCGAGCGGGAACAAGACCGACTGACCCACTGACAGCCGTTCGCGGCCGCCGCAAACGGACGGCCGTGCGCGTCAGCCGCGGCGGGCCGCTTCGATCGCTGCGATGTCGATCTTTCCCATCTGCATCATCGCCTCGAAGGCGCGCTTGGCGGCGGCGCGATCGGGATCGGCGATCGCGGCGATCAGGGCGCGTGGCGTGATCTGCCACGACAGGCCCCACTTGTCACGGCACCAGCCGCAGGCGCTTTCCTGGCCGCCGTGGCCCACGATCGCGTTCCACAGGCGGTCGGTTTCGGCCTGGTCGTCGGTCGCGACCTGGAATGAAAAGGCCTCGGTGTGCTTGAGCGCCGGGCCACCGTTCAGGCCGAGGCACGGGATGCCGATCACAGTGAACTCGACCGTCAGGACATCGCCCTGCTTGCCGGCGGGATAGTCGCCGGGCGCGCGAAAGACGGTTCCCACCGCGCTGTCGGGGAAGGTCTCGGCGTAGAACTGCGCGGCCTCCAGGGCGGTGCCGTCGTACCAGAGACAGATCGTGTTCTTGGGGACCATGTGCGCTCTCCTGCTCGTGAACCGGATCTGCATCCTAAGCGCGCAGGCTTCCGGGCGAGCCGGCCGGGAGTGTCTGCCGATCACCAGCATCGGATTCCTTCAGCGGCTGTGCAGGGTGCCGGCATCGAACGGGCCGCCGGTGACCGCGGCGCGCGTCATCACCGGCTGCTTGCCGGGCGGCAGCGGGAACTTCGACGGCTCCACCACCCCCTCCCTCCACGCCAACCCGCTTGGGAGGCGATCGCGGCGTCCAGTGCGTCATCGAGACGACGTCACGGTGCCACGGGTTATTGTTCTGGAATCGGCGCCACTTTCTTGTATTTTGTGGGCCCAGGCCGGGCGGCTGGGCGGATCTGGCGTATTCGTGGAAGTGCGTCCCACGCGTCTTGGCGTCTTGTATGGCAATCAACAGTTCAGGGTCGACGGGCCCGCGACCGCCTCGCCGTGTGCCATGGATCCTCGCGGCGGGGATGGGCCTGCCGGGCGCCGCCGTCGCCGCGGACGCCCAGCCGCCCTGGCTGTGGGCCGGGCTGCTGGTCAGCCTGGCGCTGCTGGCGGGGGCCGCCGTCCTCCTGTGGCGCCTGCGCGGCGCACATCGGCGGCTCGAAGCACTCGTTGCCGAGCTGCAAAGCCAGGCGCGCATCCGGCAGTCCATCCTCGACAACATGGGTGACGGCGTGTTCGCCACCGATGAGAATGGCCGGTTCCTGCTCGTGAACCCGGCGGGCGAACACATCGTCGGCATCGGCTCCACCTCCGGCGAGGCGGCCGGCTGGAGCGAGCGCTACGGGCTCTTTCTGCCGGACCGGGTCACGCCCTTTCCCGCCGCGGAGCTGCCGCTCGCCCGGGCAATCCACGGTGAACGCAGCGACGACGTGGAGATGTTCGTCGCCAACCCGAAGCTCAAGGAAGGCCGCTGGCTGAGCGTGACAGCGCGCCCGCTGAGCGACGAGGCAGGCATCGCGCGCGGGGGCGTGGCGGTGGTGTCGGACATCACCGCCCGCAAGCGCGCCCAGGACGAGGTCCGCCGACTCAACCTCGAGCTCGAACAGCGCGTGAAGGCCCGCACGATCGAGCTCGAGCGCAGCCGCAACGACCTGCAGGCGATCATCGACAACGTGCCGGCCGCCGTCTACGTGAAGGATCTGGACGGCCGCTACCTGCATCACAACGCCCAACTGGCCCGGGTTCTCGGCCGCGGTGGCGAGTCGCTGATCGGGAAACGCGACAGCGACGTCATCGATGCGGCGAACGCCGCGCGCATGGCCGAGGAAGACCGGCAGGTGTCCGCCGAGGGCCGCGTGCTGCGCGCAGAGCACGACAAGACCGGCCGGGACGGCCAGATCCGCACCTTGCAGACGCACGTCTTCCCGCTGCGCGATGCCGCCGGCAAGACCTACGCGATCGCCGGCATCTCGCTGGACATCACCGATCTCAAGCGCGCCCGGCAGGCGGCCGAGGCGGCCACCCGCGCCAAGAGCGAATTCCTGGCCAACATGAGCCACGAGATCCGCACGCCGATGAACGCCATCCTCGGCATGTCCTATCTGGCGCTGGAAAGCGGCCTCGATCCGCAGCAGTACAACTACGTCCAGAAGGTCCACGCCTCGGCCGAATCGCTGCTGGAGATCATCAACGACATCCTCGACTTCTCGAAGATCGAGGCCGGCCGGCTCGACCTGGAGGTCATTCCGTTCCAGCTCGGCGACGTGATGGACAAGCTGGCCAACCTGCTCGGCCTCAAGGCCCAGGAGAAGGGCCTGGAACTGCTGTTCGTCGAGCCGCCGCAGTGGCGCATGGCCCTGATGGGCGACCCGACTAGCCTCGGCCAGGTGCTGCTGAACCTGGGCAGCAACGCCGTCAAGTTCACCGAGCACGGCGAGGTGGTGGTGAGCATCCAGGAGATCGAGCGCGACGGCGGCTCGGTGCGGCTGCGCTTCGACGTGCGCGACACCGGCCTCGGCATGAGCGCCGAGCATCAGCAGCGCCTGTTCCAGCCCTTCTCGCAGGCGGATGCGTCGACCAGCCGCCGCTATGGCGGCACCGGCCTGGGGCTGGCGATCAGCCGGCACCTGGTGCAAATGATGGGCGGGCAGATCGGCGTCGACAGCGCGCCCGGCCGCGGCAGCCGCTTCTTTTTCGACCTGCGCCTGGGCCTGCAGACCGCGCCGGCGCCGCAGCCGCAGGTGCTGCGGCACGAAGGCCTGCGCGGCGCCCGCGTGCTGATCGTCGACGACAACGCCTGCGCCCGCGAGGTGCTCGGCGGCATGGCCGCCGCGTTCGGCCTGCACGCCGACGCCGCTGCCGATGGCCCGGACGCGCTGCGCCGGCTGGCGCTCGCCGACCAGGCCGACACACCGTATGCCCTGCTGCTGCTCGACTGCCAGATGCCCGGCATGGACGGCCTGGAATGCGCGCAGCGGCTGGCCGAGCGCGCCGACTGGCGCCACCCGCGCCCCGCCGTGCTGATGCTGACGGGTTTCAGCGGCGGCGAGATCCGGCGCCAGCTCGACTCGCGGCGATCGGCGGTGGACGGTCTGC
>JBGAMJ010000067.1:0-26934 GCA_044223035.1 Piscinibacter sp. | reverse complement strand
CGACGAGCCGGTGCGCGAGCCGCCGGCGCCGGCCCCGCCAGGGCCGCGCGCCGCGGTGCCGCCGGAGCGCGACCTCGACCCTATCGACATGACCCGCCACGTGGCGCTGCGCCGGCCGGCCCCCGGCCCGGCACCGCGGTCCGCCGGTTTTCCGGCGGCGCCGCGATCGACCGGATCGCCCGCGGCGCCATGGCGCTCCGCGCCGGCGGAGTCGCGCACCGGCCCGGCAGCAGGCGCCGCGGCGAAGCGGCGTTGGCGCTGGATCGCGCTGGTGATCGTGGCCATCGTGCTCGCGCTGGCCGGGGGCTGGTTCGCCTGGTCGTCCGCGCACGCCGGTACGGCGCCCGCCACGCCGCCGAATGCCGACGCCTGCGCAGAATTGCTGCAGCAAATGTCCGCCGGCGCCGACAGCCCGGCGCTGCGCGACCGGATGCGCCAGCTCGGTTGCCGCTGAAACGCGGCCGACGCGCCGTGAGCCGGCCCGCCTCAGCCGTGCAGCCGGCTGCTGCGCGGCACGCTGGCGAGCAGGAAGTCCATCTGGTCGACCAGGATGCGGCGGCCGCGCAGGATCATGTCCTCGTGCAGGCTCGGCACGTAGGGCAGGTACAGCAGCGACATGTGCGCCTCTTCCGGCATGCGGTTGCCCTTGCGGCCGTTGCAGGCCCGGCAGGCGGTGATGCAGTTCATCCAGGTGTCGTGGCCGCCGCGCGAGGTGGGCACGATGTGCTCGCGCGTCAGGTCGTCGGCATGGAAGGTGCCGCCGCAGTAGGCGCAGACATGGCGGTCGCGGGCGAACAGCTTCGGGTTCGACAGCGCCGGCGTGTGCCGCCAGGCGCGCGTGGGCACCGAGCCGCGCACCGCGATGATCGGGTGCACCTCGATGCGCGACTGCAGCCCGGTGCGGCGCTGCATGCCGCCGCGCAGCACGTAGTACGCATCCCCGAGCGTCCAGGCGATGCCATCGCAGGCGTAGATCACCGCGGCTTCCTTCGCCGAGATCCACGCCTGCGGGCGGCCCGAGACATCGAGTTGCAGCACTTCCACGTTGACTACTCCTTGCAAGGAGGGTAATCAATCGTGCGGGGTTTTCATCGTGCTGTCGCGAATGTCGTGCGCCGGCGCCGACAACTATCGATACACGGCGATACCGCCGCGCAAGGACCCGCGCGGGGTGGCCCGGCACGATGCGGCCATGTTCAATCACGGGCCGAACCGGCCCACGAGACTCCCCATGAAAACCTGGATCAAGAGAACCCTGGCCGGCGTGTTCGGTGCTTCGGTGCTGCTCGGCGGGCTGACCGCCTGCGGCCATGGCCGCCACGAATGGCAGTCGATGTCCGAGACCGACGCCACGCAGTTCAGGGCGCGCATGGTCGAGAAGGTCGGCAGCAAGCTCGAGCTCGACGCCGCGCAGAAGGCCAAGCTCGCGGTGCTGGCCGACAAGCTGCGCGAGCAGCGGCAGGCGCTGATGGGCGGCGGCGCCGACCCGCGCGCCGAGATGCGCGGCCAGTTCCAGTCGCTGATCGCCGGCGCCACCTTCGACCGTGCCGGCGCCCAGGCGATGGTCGAGGCCAAGACCGCCGCGCTGCGCGGCAAGAGCCCCGAGGTGATCGCCGCCGCGGCCGATTTCTTCGACAGCCTGAAGCCGGAGCAGCAGCAGAAGGTGCGCGACTTCCTGCAGAAGCGCGGCGGATGGCACCGCGGATGAGGTCACCGCAGCTGCGGGCACCGCGGCTCAGCGAACGCACCCGGCCACCGGCCGGGCGCGTTCCGCTGCGCATGAAACCGTGGGCGATGGCGGCCTCAGGCGCCGCATCGGTGTGCGAACGCGACAATCGGCCGCCATGCGCCGCATCCTGCTGATCGACGACGACGAGGAACTCGCGCCGCCGCTGGCCGCCTACCTGCGCCGCTCCGGCATCGATCTGGTGGCGGCCACGCGGCCGAGCGAGGGCCTCGCCCGGCTGCGCGCCGGCGGCTTCGAGGCGGTGATCCTCGACGTGATGCTGCCCGAGATGGACGGCTTCGCCGTCTGCCGCGAGATCCGCCGCGACAGCCAGATCCCGATCGTGATGCTGACCGCGCGCGGCGAGGTGATGGACCGCGTCGTCGGCCTCGAACTCGGGGCCGACGACTACCTGCCCAAGCCCTTCGAGCCGCGCGAGCTGCTGGCCCGGCTGCAGACGATCCTGCGGCGCTCGGCCGCACAGGCCCAGGCGCAGGCCGGTTCGGCCAGCGCGCCGCGCCGGCTCGACTTCGAGGACCTGGAAATCGACCTCGACCGCCGACTCGTGCGGCGCCAGGGCGAGCCGGTCGAGCTGACCGGCACCGAGTTCGAGCTGCTGGCCTTGCTGGCGCGCGAACCGCAGAAGGTCTTCGGCCGCGACGAGATCCTCGAACGCCTGCGCGGCCACGCCGCCGACGACCTGCAGACCCGCGCGGTCGACCTGCTGGTCAGCCGCCTGCGCCGCAAGCTCGAACCGCTGGACTGCATCAAGACGCTGCGCAACGCGGGCTACGTGTTTGCGGGGGTTCGAAAATGACTCCGCTCGGGCACCCGAGCGACGAACGCTCCCGCTCGGCGGGACAGGCCGCAGTGCGAAGGGTGCCCGCGTGACCACCGCCGCGGCCGCGCCGCCGCGCTGGCGCCGCCGCTGGCACCACGCCCGCGGCCGCTTCCGCCGTTCGCTGCGCTGGCGGCTGGTCGGGCTGTTCCTGCTGATGGCGCTGGCGACCGCGGTGATCTTCGTGGCCGGCATGCAGCAGGTGGTGCGCGGCGGCTGGCAGGGCTACGTGCGGCCGCTGGTCGGCAACTACCTCGACCTGCTGGCCGCCGAGATCGGCACGCCGCCGGACCCGGCGCGCGCGCAGGCGCTGGTCGACCGGCTGCCGCTGTCGATCCGCATCGACGGGCCGACGGTGCACTGGTCGTCCGACGACGGCCGGGCGCGCCGCGGCGGCCCCATGCCGTGGCGCTGGCGCCCGTTCGGCGGCGACGGCGCGGCCGGCGACGCGCGCGACGACACCCCGGACGACCGCCCGGGTGAGGAGGGCGGCTGGTGGCAGACGCGCCAGCTCGCCGACGGCCACCGCATCGTCTTCGGCCTGGCCGCGCCGCCCGGCCCGCGGCACGCGCGCTACGCCGGCTGGGTCACGCTGGCGCTGCTGCTGGCGATCACCGCGCTGGCCCATGCCTACGTGCGCCGCCTGCTGCGCCCGCTGGACGACATCCGCGACGGCGCGCTGCGTTTCGGCCGCGGCGAGTTCGGCCGGCCGATCGTGCCGCGGCGCGACGACGAGCTGGGCGAACTCGCCGAGCGCATCAACACGATGGCCGCCGAACTGCACCGCATGCTCGACGCCAAGCGCGCGCTGCTGCTCGCGATCAGCCACGAGCTGCGCTCGCCGCTGACGCGGGCGCGGCTGAACGCCGAGCTGGTGGACGAGGGCGCGCCGCGCGACGCGCTGCTGCGCGACCTGGCGCTGATGCGCGACCTCGTCACCGACCTGCTGGAGAGCGAACGCCTGGCCGCCGGCCACGCGACGCTGCAGACCGAGCCGACGCGGCTCGCCGACCTGGTGCGCGAGGTCGTCGAGACGCAGTTCGCCGACGCGCCGCTCGACCTGCAACTGGACGACACGCTGCCGCCGCTGCCGCTGGACCGGGCTCGCGTGCGCCTGCTGGTGCGCAACCTGATCGGCAACGCGCTGCGCCACGGCGGCAACGCGCTGCGCCACGGCGGGAACGTGCAGCGCCCCGGCGCGCAGGCGACCCGTGTCACGGTGGCCGCCGATCCCGCCCAACCCGGCACGGCGCTTCTCGCCGTGCGCGACCACGGCCCCGGCGTGCCCGACGAGCATCTGCCGCACCTCGCCGACGCGTTCTACCGCGCCGACAGCGCGCGCCAGCGCGCCACCGGCGGCGTCGGCCTCGGGCTCTACCTGTGCCGGCTGGTGGTGCAGGCGCACGGCGGCGCGCTGGTGATCCGCAATGCGCAGCCGGGGCTGGAAGTCACGGCCAGCTGGCCGGCAACCGCTACCCCTCGTCCACCAGCGTGACCATGTCCTGCCCGGCGCTCACCGCCGCGCCTTCGCGGCAGTGCACGCGCCAGACGCGCCCGGCGCCGGGCGCGGTGACGGCGAACTCCATCTTCATCGACTCCACCACCGCCAGCGTGTCGCCGGCGGCCACGCGGTCGCCTTCGCCGACCAGCAGCTTCCAGACGCTGCCCGGCACCTGCGTGGACACGGTGCGCGCGTCGGCCGGGCGGTCGCCGTCGTCGCCGGCCTCGGGCGCCGCGTCGCTCTCGCCGACGTATTCGGCCTGGCCGGCGAGGCGCCAGCGCTCGCGCTCGGCGTCGAACGCGGCCTGCTGGCGCGCCTTCTGCGTGCCGATGTCGGCGGCGTGCGCCGCCACCATCGCGCGGTGGTCGCGCAGCCGGAAGCTGCCGGGCTCGATGCGCAGCCGGTAGCGCCCGGCCGGGAAGTCGTGCCGGATCTTCAGAAGCTCGTCCTCGCCGACCGGGTAGAAGCGGATCTGGTCGAAGAAGCGCAGCAGCCAGGGCTTGCCGGGCTCGAACTCCAGCGCACCGTGGCGCGCGTCGCGCCAGCGGTTCCACATCTGCAGCGTGCGGCCGACGAACTGGTAGCCGCCGGGCCCCTCCATGCCGTAGACGCACAGGTAGGCGCCGCCGATGCCGACCGCGTTCTCCGGCGTCCAGGTGCGCGCCGGGTTGTACTTGGTGGTGACGAGGCGGTGCCGCGGGTCCACCGGCGTTGCCACCGGCGCGCCCAGGTACACGTCGCCCAGCCCCATCACCAGGTAGCTGGCGTCGAAGACGATGCGGTGCACGTCGCCGATCGCATCCAGCCCGTTGATGCGGCGGATGAACTCGATGTTGCTCGGGCACCAGGGCGCATCCGGCCGCACCGACTGCATGTACTTCTCGATCGCCAGCTTCGTCGCCGGGTCGTCCCACGACAGCGGCAGCCAGACGGTGCGGCTCGGCACCTCGAAGTCGTCGCTCGGCGGCAGCGACTGCTCGATCGCCTGCAGCCGTTCGAGCAGCGTGGCGCGTTCGATGCGCTGCGGGTCGAAGTGGATCTGCAGCGAGCGGATGCCCGGCGTCAGGTCGACGATGCCCGGCAGCGCCGCCCGCTCCACGGCGAGCATCAGCGCATGCACGCGCACGCGCAGTTCCAGGTCCAGCACCTGCGGGCCGAATTCGACCAGCAGGTAGCGGTCGCCGGCCTGGCGGACGACCAGCTCCGGCTGGTCGCAGCGTTCCGCATCGCGCAGCAGCACCGGCGAGGCGTCGGCCGCCGCGAGCGCCGGCAGCTCGGCCACCGCCGGCCCGGGGCCGTCCAGCGCGGCGATCGAGCGGTCCTGCGCCTGCTGCAGCGCGATCGCCGCCGCGTGGTCGATCGGCAGGAAGCGCAGCGTGTCGCCGGGCCGCAGTTGCCCCAGCTTCCAGCGCTCGGCCGCCACCACCACCGCCGGGCAGACGAAGCCGCCCAGGCTCGGGCCGTCGGGGCCGAGGATCACCGGCATGTCGCCGGTGAAGTCGATCGCGCCGATCGCGTAGGCGTTGTCGTGCAGGTTCGACGGGTGCAGCCCGGCCTCGCCGCCGTCGCGGCGCGCCCACTGCGGCTTCGGGCCGACCAGGCGCACGCCGGTGCGGCTGGAGTTGTAGTGCACCCGCCAGTCGGTGCCGAAGAACATGCGCAGGTCGTCGGGGGTGAAGAAATCCGGCGCGCCGTGCGGGCCGACCATCACGCCGATCTGCCAGTGGTGTGAGAAGGGCGGCGGCTCGACGGGCGCGGCGTGCGGAGCCACGGCGGGTTCGACCTCGTCGCCGACGTGCAGCATGTCGCCGCCGCGCAGCGTGCGCCCGCCGTGGCCGCCGAACTGGCCGAGCGTGAAGGTGGCGCGGCTGCCCAGGTAGCGCGGCACGTCGATGCCGCCGCGCACCGCGAGGTAGCTGCGCGCGCCGGCGCCGTCCACCGCGCCGAGCCTCAGCACGCTGCCGGCCGGCGCGGCGTGCGCCATCCACGGTGCGAGCGGCACGCCGTCGAGCGTGGCCGCCATCGGCGCGCCGGTGATCGCGATCACCGTGTCGGCGTGCAGCCGCAGCGCCGGCCCGGTCAGCGTGCATTCGAGCGCGGCGGCGCCGGCGGTGTTGCCGACCAGCCGGTTGGCGATGCGCATCGAGCGGTCGTCCATCGGGCCGGAGGGCGGCACGCCCACCGCCCACAGCCCGGTGCGGCCCGGCCAGTCCTGCACGCTGGTCTGCACGCCGGCTTCCAGCACCTCCAGCGCGCGCGGCGCGTAGCGCAGTTCGCCGAGCGAGCGGGTGACGATGCGGCCGGCGTCGAACGCCGGCGAGCGCACCACCTCGCGCAGGTAGCGCAGGTTGGTCTCGATGCCGGCCAGCCGCGTCGCGTCGAGCGCGCGGCGCAGCGCGGCCACGGCCGCCTCGCGGGTGTCGGCGGTGACGATCAGCTTGGCCAGCATCGGGTCGTAGTTCGGCGGCACGACGCTGCCGGTCTCGACCCAGCCGTCGACGCGCACCGACGGGTCGTCCGGATACGCGACCTCGGTCAGCAGCCCGGCGCTGGGCTGGAACTGGCGCGCCGGGTCTTCGGCGTACAGCCGCACCTGGATCGAGGCGCCGCGCGGCGCCGGCGGGTCGATGGCGAAATCGTCACCGCGTGCGAGCCGCACCATCCATTCGACCAGGTCGACGCCGGTGACCTGCTCGGTGACGCCGTGCTCCACCTGCAGCCGGGTGTTGACCTCGAGGAAGTAGAACGCGCCGCTGGCGGCGTCGAGCACGTATTCGACGGTGCCGGCCGAGCGGTAGGCCACCGCCTCGCCGAGCCGCACGGCCGCCGCCATCAGCGCGGCGCGTGTGTCGGGCGCGAGGTGCGGCGCCGGCGTCTCCTCGATCACCTTCTGGTTGCGCCGCTGCGCCGAGCAGTCGCGCTCGCCGAGCGCCACCACGCGGCCGCGGCCGTCGCCGAAGACCTGCACCTCGATGTGCCGCGCGTGCTCGACGAACTTCTCGAGGAACAGCCCGGCGTCCTTGAAGTTGGCGCGCGCCAGGCGCTCGACGGCCTCCCAGGCGGCGTCGAGTTCGGCCGCGCCGCGCACCAGGCGCATGCCGATGCCGCCGCCGCCGGCGGTGCTCTTGAGCATCACCGGGTAGCCGATGCGCGCCGCCTCGGCATGCGCCGCGGCGCGGTCGGCCAGCAGGCCGCTGCCGGGCAGCAGCGGCACGCCGTGCTGCGTGGCCAGTTCGCGCGCGGTGTGCTTGAGCCCGAAGGCGCGCATCTGCGCCGGCGTCGGGCCGATGAAGGCGATGCCGGCGGCTTCGCAGGCCTCGGCGAAACCGGGGTTCTCGGACAGGAAGCCGTAGCCGGGGTGGATCGCGCCGGCGCCGGTCTCGCGCGCGGCGGCGAGGATGCGCTCGGCGTCGAGGTAGCTCTGCGCCGCCGGCGCCGGGCCGATGCAGACGGCGCGGTCTGCCAGCGCGACGTGGCGCGCATCGGCGTCGGCCTCGGAATACACCGCGACGGCCTTCAGGCCCAGCGTGCGCAGCGTGCGGATGATGCGGCAGGCGATGGCGCCGCGGTTGGCGATCAGGACGGTATCGAACATGGGGTCACCCGGAAGGCAGGCACGGGCCGTCCCGTGGGGGTTCGCGGCGGGCCGGGTCGTCCCGGCGCGGGGTGTGGCGGCGGGACGGGCGCGCCTCGCGTCAATCCCAGATCAGCACCTGGGCGGGCGTCGGGTCGTAGCCGTTGCAGGGGTTGTTGAGCTGCGGGCAGTTGGAGATCAGCATCCAGACGTCCATCTCGGCGCGCATCTCCACGTACTTGCCGGGCGCCGAGACGCCGTCGTCGAACTTCAGCCCGCCCGCGGGCGTGACCGGCACGTTCATGAAGAAGTTGATGTTCGGCGCCAGGTCGCGCTTGCCGAGGCCGATGTCGGCCTTCTGCATCGCGATCAGGAAGTTGTCGCGGCAGCTGTGCATGTACTTCTTGCCGATGGCGTAGCGCACCTGGTTGCTCTCGGACGCGCAGGCGCCGCCGAGCGTGTCGTGCCGGCCGCAGGTGTCGGCCACGAGGGTGAGCATCGGCCGGCCTTCGCTGGACATCAGCACCGAGCCGGTGGTCAGGTAGATGCCGCCCTGGGCGAGCAGCGTCTGCATCGCGCTGTAGTGCTCGGCCACGTCGGCGCGGCTGTAGAACAGCGTGTCGATCGCCTGGTTGCCTTCGAGGTCGACGAGGCGCACCGTCTGCCCCCGGCGCACGGATACGAGATGCGGCTCGCCGGCGGCGATGGTGTGCTGGTAGAGCGCGGCGGCCGGTTCGAGCCGGCTGGGCTGGATGCGGATGGCGGCGGTCATCGCGGGCCTTTCGGTCGTCGTCGTCGGGTGGGTCACAGGTGGAACTGCTCGGTGTTGAACAGCGCGCGCGCGTTCTCCGGGCGGAAACCGCGGCAGTAGTCGTCGGCCGGCGCGGTGCCCGAACGCCAGGCGGCGAGGCCCACGCGGCCCGGCGCGTACACCGGTGACGGGTCCAGCGGGTGCGGCGCGGTCGACCACGCGACCCAGGTGTCCATCTCGAAGCGCAGCTCCACGCTGGCGCCCGCCGGCGCGTGGCCGGCGGCGGCGTGGAAGCGGCCGTCGTCGTCGACGCTGACCTTGCTGAAGAAGTGCACCGGCGCGATCAGGTCGCGCGGCGCCAGCCCGCGCTTGCCGAGCTCCACCAGCAGGCCTTCGCGGCCGGCGCGCGCCATCGCGTTGCGGTGCGTGGCGTAGCGCTGCTCGGGGTACTTGCGCGCCATCGCGGCCTCGTCGAGCAGGCCGCACAGCGGGTCGTGCCAGCCCAGCGTGTCGTGCGTGATCGACACCATCGCGCGGCCCATGTCGCTCATCAGCACGTGGCCGCGCGTCAGGTGCGTGGTGTGCTGCGCCTTCAGCGTGTCCGGCGCGTTGTAGCGCTCCAAGGGGTCGGCGGCGGCGTAGAACACCGCGGCGAAGTTCGCGCCGGCGTCCAGCGCGACGAGCCGCAGGCTGGTGCCGCGCCGGACCAGGCGCGACCAGTGGCCGCCGCCGGGCACGATCTCCGACCACAGCACCGCTTCCGCCTTCAGGCCGGGCGCGAAGGCGGTCCAGTGCGCGGGCTGGTCGACCGGCGCGTCGGCCGGCGGGTTGTCGTTCAGGTGGGTCAGGTCCTGCATGTCATGCTTCCTCAACGGAGCGGTTGAGCTTCTCGAGCAGTTCCAGGTCGGTCTTCATGCCCGAGGTGTCACGGATGCGTTCGAGGATGGCGCGCTTGAGCGCGACGAACTCGGGCGCGAGCTTCATCGCCTGGGTGCGCTGCTTCGGCAGCGGCACCTCGTAGACGGTGTCGATGCGGCCGGGGCGCGGCGCCATCAGCACCACGCGGTGGCCGAGGTAGAGCGCTTCCTCGACGTCGTGGGTGACGAAGACGATCGTGCTCTTCTCCTGCCGGTGCACGAAGGCGATCAGGTCGTGCATCACCTCGCGCGTCTGCGCGTCGAGCGCGCCGAAGGGCTCGTCCATCAGCAGGATCGGCGGGCGGCTCATCAGCGCGCGGGCGATCGCCACGCGCTGCTGCATGCCGCCGGAGAGCTGGTTCGGGTAGGCGTCGGCCACGGCGCCCAGGCCCATCAGCTCCAGCAGCGCCTGCGCGCGGCCGCCGGCGGCTTCGACGTCGCTGCTGGTGCGGCCGTCGGTGTGCACCTGGAGCTGGCGCACGAAGCGGATGTTCTGCATCACCGTCAGCCACGGGTACAGGCTGTAGTGCTGGAACACCATCGCGCGGTCCGGGCCGGGGCCGGCGATCGCCCGGCCGCCCACGGTCAGCGTGCCGCGGTCGTGCGATTCGAGCCCGGCGATCGTGCGCAGCAGCGTCGACTTGCCGCAACCCGAGGCGCCGACGAAGGTGACGAACTCGTTGGCGGCGATGCCGAGCTCGATGTCGACCAGCGCCGGCGTCTTCGCGCCCGCGTAGGTCTTGCCGAGCCCGCGGCACTGGATGAAGGCTTGCGTCATGGATCCCCCAGGGCGGCCGGGCCGCCCGATGTGTCTCAATGGCGGCCGTACAGCCACGGGAACGCGCGGCGGTGCACGAAGCGGAACATCTGGTCGATCGCCAGCCCGATCAGGCCGATCAGCAGGATGCCGGCGAAGATCTTGTCGGTCTGCAGGAAGCGCTGCGCCTTCAGGATCGCGAAGCCGAGCCCCGAGTTCGCCGCCACCAGTTCGGCGACGACGAGGTAGGTCCAGGCCCAGCCCATCGTGATGCGCAGCGTGTCCAGCAGCGCCGGCTTGGCGGACGGCACGATCACCTGCTCGATCACCTCGGCGCGCGTGGCGCCCATGGTCTGCGCCGCCTCGATCTGCGCCATCGGCACGCGGCGCACGTCCTCGGCCACCATGAGCACCATCTGGAAGAAGGTGCCGATGAAGATGATCGCGACCTTCGCGCCCTCGTCGATGCCCACCCACAGCATCACCAGCGGCACGAAGGCCACCGCCGGCATGTAGCGGATGAAGTCGGTCAGCGGCTCCAGCAGCGCCTGCACCGCGCGCCAGGTGCCGATGAACAGGCCCAGCGGCAGGGCGACCAGCGCCGCCAGCGCCCAGCCGACGACCACCCGCATGATGCTGATGCCGGCGTCGCCGAGCAGGTTGTCCTCGGTCCACCAGTCGCCGATGCGGCCCAGCACCTTGGCCGGCCCGGGCATGAACACCGCGTCGACATGGCCGCTGGCCGACAGCAGCGCCCAGCCGACCAGCGGCACGATCAGCCCCGCGACCGCCAGCGCCAGGTAGACCGGGCGCGGGATCGCCTGTCGAATGCTCCACATGGCGCGGCCCGCCTTACTTCAGCGCGTCCTGGACCAGCGAGCCGTCGACGCCGATTGCCGCGTCCGGCTTGCCGTCGATCAGCTTGTGCTCGGCGAGGAAGGCGGCGATCGTCGGCGCCACGGCCACCAGCGATTGCGGGTTCTTCGCGTCGAACGCGGCCTGGTTGGCGGCAGCGTCGAAGAAGCGGGTGCCGGGCAGGAAGACCTTGTACTCGTCGGGCTTCATGTTCACGACCTTGGACATGATCTTCGAGGCTTCGTCCGGCTGCTCGCGGATGAACCTCTCGGTCTCCATCCAGGCCTTGACCATGCCGACCAGCTCCTTGCGCTTGGAGGCGACCGCCTTCTCCTGCGCCACCAGCAGGTCGGGCACGAGGCCCGGCATGTCCTTGGAGGTGAACAGCGCGCGGCCCTTGCCCGACTGCTGGATCTGGTTGACCCACGGGTTCCAGACCACGGCCGCATCGACCCGGCCCGAGAGGAAGGCCGCGGCGGCATCGCCGGCCGACAGGTTGACGATCTTCACGTCGGCCGGCTTCATGCCGTTCTTCGCCAGCGCGGTGGCCAGCACGAAGTGCGAGATGCTGTACTGCTCGAGCGCGACGCTCTTGCCCTTCAGGTCGGCGAAGCCCTTGATCTTCGGCGACACCATCAGCGCGTCGTTGCCGGCCGAGTTGTCGTTGACCAGCACCGCCTTCAGCTTCAGGCCCTTGGCGAGCGGGCCCAGCGTGTCGGACCAGGTCTGCGAATTCGCGTCGAGCTGGCCGGAGGAGAGTGCGGAGATCGAGTCGGTGTAGTTGGCGAACCAGACCAGCTTGACGTCGGCGCCGTACTTCTTGAAGTAGCCCTTCTGCTCGGCGATGTACCAGGCGACCCAGCCGGGCCAGTCGGACAGCCCGACCTTGACTTCGGCCTGGGCGGCGGCCGGCACCAGCGCCGCGGCGAAGCCCGCGCAGGAGGCGGCGAGCGTGACGCGGCGCAGGGCCGACAGGACGATCTGGACGGGACGGTGCATGAGAGGACTCCGGCGTGGTGTGGACGTACAAGGGAGAGAGGCTCCGTGCGAAGCCTGATCTCCCGGGTTTTTGTCCCGCCGTGTAGCCGGAGGCTTGCACCCGCGGCCGGCAGCTCTCGGACCAGCACTGCAACGCGTGCAGTCGGAACCCTAGCCACCCTTCAAGTTGCGACGCGCTGGCCGCCCCTCTCGCACCGGAATCTATGCAATGCGTGTGCCAGCCTGTGGCGGCCGGGTTCACGCGTCGAATGCGCTTTCGAAACCCGGCCGGGCACCAGCCTGAGGCTCGGTGCCGGCCGTCGGCGCCACGAACGGTGGCATCGCGCGCCGTCGCGGTGCGTCGGCGCGCATGGCGCCGGCTACTCGATCGTCACCTTCGCGTCCTTCACGAGCTTGGCGAACTTCTCGGTCTCGCCCTTGATCTGCTGCGCCATCTGCTCGCTGCTGCTGCCGATCGGCTCGGCGCCGATCTCGTCCATGCGGCGGCGGAACTCCGGCGACTGGATCACCTTGACCATCTCGGCGTTGAGGCGGGCCACGATGTCCTTGGGCGTCGCGGCCGGTGCGAGCACGCCGAACCAGGTGCCGATGTTGAAGCCCTTGAGCCCGGCCTCGTCGAGCGTCGGCACGTCCGGCAGCACCGAGGAGCGCTTCGCCGTGGTCACCGCCAGCGCCCGCAGCTTGCCGCTGCGGATGTGCTGGAGCACCGGCGTGACGGTGTCGAACGACATCGTGATCTGCCCGCCGAGCAGGTCGGTCGCGAGCGGGCCGCTCCCCTTGTAGGGAATGTGGGCCAGCTCGGTGCCGGTGAGGTTCTCGAACTGCGTGCCGATCAGGTGCTGGGCGGTGCCGTTGCCGTTGGAGCCGTAGTTGAGCTTGCCCGGCTGCGCCTTGGCCAGCGCCACCAGCTCGGCGACGTTGCGGGCCGGCGTGTTCGCATTCACGACCAGCACGTTCGGCGCCAGGGCCACCGTGGTGACCGGCGCGAAGTCGCGCTGGAAGTCGTAGGGCAGCTTCTTGTAGACGCTGCTGGCGATGGTGTGGTGCACTGCGCCCACTAGCAGCGTGTAGCCGTCCGGCCGGGACTTGGCCACGAAGTCGGCGCCCAGCGTGGCGCCGGCACCGGGCCGGTTCTCGACGATCACCGTCTGGCCGAGGCTTTGCGACAGCTTGTCGGTCAGCGCGCGGGCCAGCACGTCGGTGGTGCCGCCGGGCGGGAACGGCACGATCAGGCTGATCGGCTTGCCGGGCCAGGCCTGGGCCATCGCCGTGCCGCCGGTGACGGCGAGGCCGAGCGCGACGGCCAGCATCAGCGGGCGGCGGCGGATGGTTCGAATGGTGTGAAGCTCGTTCATCTGGATCTCCCGACGGTGTGGGTGCCGTGCCTGGCTCAGGCCGCCGCGCGCGCCGCGTGCAGCGGCTGCACGTTGGGGCGTTCGTCGGGGGCGCCGGTCTCGCCCTCGTACAGTTGATGCAGGTCTTCGGGGTCGGTCTTGCCGTCCAGCACGTCGGCCAGGCGCTGGCGGTCGACCGAGCCGACCCAGCGCGCGATGGCCACCGTGCCCACCGCGTTGCCGATCGTGTTGGTGATGGCGCGCGCCTCCGACATGAAGCGGTCCACGCCGAGCAGCAGCACCATGCCGGCGACCGGGATCTTGCCCATCGAGGCCAGCGTGGCGGCCAGCGTGATGAAGCCCGAGCCGGTGACGCCCGCCGAGCCCTTGGAGGTCAGCAGCAGCACGCCGAGCACGACGAGCTGGTCGGTCAGGGTCAGCGGCGTGTTGGTGGCCTGGGCGATGAAGATCGCCGCCATCGTGTAGTAGATGCACTGGCCGTCGGGGTTGAAGGTCAGGCCCGAAGGAACGACCAGCCCGACCACCGGCTTGGAGACGCCCAGGTTCTCCAGCTTGCGCATCAGCTGCGGCACGACCGACTCGGACGAGCTGGTGCCGAGCACCGTGAACAGCTCGTCCTTGATGTACTTCAGGAACTTCCACAGGCTGAAGCCGGACAGCCGGGCAATGCCGCCGAGCACGATCGCGACGAACAGGAAGCAGGTGATGTACATCGTGCCCATCAGCTTGCCGAGCGACACGATCGAGCCCAGGCCGTACTTGCCGACCGTGAAGGTCATTGCGCCGAAGGCCGCCAGCGGGGCCAGCCGCATGATCATCCCGACGATCGAGAACACGCCGTGCGTGAACGAGTCGAGGAAGTCCACCACCGGCCTGGCGCGCGGGCCGATGTGCGACAGCGCGATGCCGAACAGCGTCGCGAAGACGAGGATCTGCAGGATGTCGTTCTTCGCCAGCGCGTCGACGATGCTGGTCGGCACCAGGTGCAGCACGAACTCGACGAAGCCCTCGGGCTTGGCGGCGGCCGCGGTGTAGTTGGCGATCGCCTTGGTGTCGAGCTGCGTCGGGTCGATGTTCATGCCGTTGCCCGGGCCGACGACATTGACCACCACCAGGCCGAGCGCCAGCGCGAAGGTCGACAGCACCTCGAAATAGATCAGCGCCCGGACGCCGACGCGGCCGAGCTCCTTCATGTTCTCCATGCGCGCGATGCCGAGCACGACCGTCGCGAAGATGATCGGCGCGAACACCATCTTGATCAGCTTGATGAAGACGTCGCCGAGCGGCTTGAAGTCGCTCGCGATGTTGGGTGCGAAGAAGCCGAGTGCGACGCCGGCGAACACGCCGATCAGCACTTGGACGTACAGCTTGCCGAAGAAGCGGCGCATGGTCTGTCTCCTGGGGGATGGGTGGGCACGAGCGGGCCCCGCAGCGCTGGGCGGCTGCTTCGGGAACGCAGCGGCGCGCGGTGGCGCCGCTGGTCGGTGCGTGGAGGAGGCCCGGACCCTGGCGTGGATCCGGAGCCCCGTTTCGTCAGGCGGCCTTGCGCTGGGCGCTGGCGGCGACCAGTTCGCACATGGCCTGCGTCACCTGGGCCGTCGTCGCCTTGCCGCCGAGGTCGCGGGTGTGCAGCGCCGGGTTGGCGGTGACCTGCTCGATCGCGCTCATCACGCGCCGGGCGGCTTCGGATTCGCCCAGGTGGTCGAGCAGCATCACGACCGACCAGAAGGTGCCGACCGGATTCGCCAGGCCCTGGCCCATGATGTCGAAGGCCGAACCGTGGATCGGCTCGAACATCGACGGGTAGCGGCGCTCCGGATCGATGTTGCCGGTGGGCGCGATGCCCAGGCTGCCGGCCAGCGCGGCGGCGAGGTCGCTCAGGATGTCGGCATGCAGGTTGGTCGCGACGATGGTGTCGAGCGTGGCCGGCTTGTTGATCATGCGGGCGGTCGACGCGTCGACCAGTTCCTTGTCCCAGGTGACGTCCGGGAACTCCTTGGAGACCTGCAGCGCGATCTCGTCCCACATCACCATCGCGTGGCGCTGGGCGTTGCTCTTGGTGATGACGGTCAGCAGCTTGCGGGGGCGGGACTGGGCCAGCTTGAAGGCGAAGCGCATGATGCGTTCGACACCGGCGCGGGTCATCATCGAGACATCGGTGGCGGCCTCGATCGGGTGGCCCTGGTGCACCCGGCCGCCGACGCCGGAGTATTCGCCTTCGGAGTTCTCGCGCACGATGACCCAGTTCAGGTCGTCCGGGCCGCAGCGCTTCAACGGGCCGTCGATGCCGGGCAGGATGCGCGTCGGGCGGACGTTGGCGTACTGGTCGAAGCCCTGGCAGATCTTCAGGCGCAGGCCCCACAGCGTGATGTGGTCGGGGATGTGCGGGTCGCCGGCGGAGCCGAACAGGATCGCGTCCTTGTGGCGCAGGGCGTCCAGGCCGTTGTCCGGCATCATCACGCCGTGGGCGCGGAAGTAGTCGCCGCCCCAGTCGAAGTTCTCGAACTCGAAGCTGAAGGCGTTGCTCGATGCGGCGAGCGCTTCCAGCACTTGCTGGCCGGCCGGAACGACTTCCTTGCCGATGCCGTCTCCGGGAACCGTGGCGATGCGATAGGTCTTCATGGAGTGTCTCCGTGGTGGGTGGGGTGACGAGACTGTAGAAACTGGACGGGTCCGCGGCGCGCGCCTAAAGTGAATCCATCGTTAACCAGGATTCAACAATCCGGCGCCGCCCGGCCCCACCCGGCGCTCGCTCCGGCCGCAGCGGACAAGCCCCGATGACCCCTGGAATCCAGCCGGCGGATCTCGCCTTCTTCTCCACGCTCGCCAGCGCCGGCAGCCTGAGTGCCGCGGCGCGCGAGCTGAACGTGACCACGCCCGCCGTCAGCAAGCACCTGGCGCAGATGGAGTCGCGCCTGGGCGTGTCGCTGGTCAACCGCACGACGCGGCGCATGAGCCTGACGCCGGAAGGCGAGCTGTACCTCGAGAATGCGCGCCGCATCCTCGGCGAGATCGAAGGCATGGAGGAACTGCTCGGCGTGGCCAAGGCGACGCCGAAGGGCCTGCTGCGCGTGAACGCCACGCTCGGCTTCGGGCGCAGCCACGTGGCGCCGCTGATCTCGAAGTTCGTGCGCCTGTACCCGCAGCTCGAGGTGCAGTTGCAGCTGTCGGTCAACCCGCCGGCGCTGACCGACGACAGCTTCGACGTCTGCATCCGCTTCGGCGCGCCGCCGGACGCGCGCGTCATCGCGCGCTACATCGCGCCGAACCGGCGGCTGCTGTGCGCCGCGCCGGCCTACCTGGCGAAGCACGGCATCCCCAAGGTGCCGAACGACCTGACGCGGCACAACTGCATCGGCATCCGGCAGGGCGACGAAGGCTACGGCGTGTGGCGCCTGTCGAGCGGCCGCGGCAGGAACGCGAGCACCGAAGCGGTGAAGACGCGCGGCAACCTGACCACCAACGACGGCGAGATCGCGGTCAACTGGGCGCTCGACGGCCACGGCATCCTGATGCGCGCCGAATGGGACATCGAGCGCTACCTGTGCCGCGGCCAGCTGGTGCAGGTGCTGCCGCAGTACTTCACGCCCGATGCGGACATCCACGCCGTCTACCCGCAGCGGCACCAGCTCGCCGCGCGGGTGCGGGCGTTCGTCGACTTCGTGGCGCAGGCGTTCGAGCGGCGGGCGGCGGAGGCCCAGGCCCCGGTCCAGGATCCGGGCCTGGCATCGTGATTGCTACCGGCCGGTCCGTCGCAACTGTTTCCGGAGGTTTGCCATGCCGGCCGACCGTGAGCTGTGGTGGTGCCGCTTCGCCCGCGCCTGGAACGACGCGCTGTGTGCCCGCTACGACGCCTGCGTGGCGCGGGCGATTCCCTGGCGCTGAGCCAGCACGCCCGACACCGCGGCGCTGAGCGCCACCAGCGGCAGCGCGACGCCGAAGGTCCAGCGGATGCCCCAGTGTTCGGCGACGAAGCCGAGCAGCGGCGGCGCCAGCAGAAAGCTGACGAACGCGATCTGTGCCATCGCGGCGACGTTGACGGCCGCCGGCCGGTCGGTGCGCTGCGCCGCGGCGGACATCGCCAGCGGGAACATCGCGCTGGCGCCGATGCCGATCAGCGCAAAGCCGGCCAGTGCCGCCGCCGGCGATGGCGCCACGAACACCAGCAGGTCGCCGGCGCCCAGCACCGCCAGCAGCACGCGCGCCACCACCACCGGGCTGTGGCGCTCGACGAAGCGGTCGGCCACGTAGCGCGACATCGCCTGCGTGAACGCGCCGGTCGCCACCGCGAGGCCGACCACGAAGGGGCCGGCGCCGAAGGTGTCGCGCATGTAGATCGCCGACCAGTCGAAGCCGGCGCCTTCGAGCACCATCGCCGACAGCGTCACCGCCACCAGCGCCAGGATGGCCCAGGTCGGCCGGGCGAAGCGCGGCGCCTCGTCGCCGCCGGTGCCCGGCCGCTCCGGCGCGGCGTCGAAGCCGCCGAGCAGCAGCACGGTGGCGACCAGCGACAGCCCCACCATGCCGGCGAGGTGCCATTGCGGGCTCACGCCCAGATGCGACAGCGCCGCACCCAGCAGCGCCGCGCTGAAGAAGCCGAAGCTCCAGAACGCATGCGCGCGGTTCATGATCCGCCGCCCGCCGTGGTGCTCGACGCGGTCGGCCTCGAGGTTGACGACGAGTTCGATCGCGCCGATGCACAGCCCCGCCGGCAGCAGGCACAGGAACATCACGAGCGGCCCCGGTGCGTGCGATGCGGCGGCGTAGAACAGCGGCACCAGCGGCAGCAGCCCGAGCAGCGCGCGGCGGTGGCCCAGGCGCTCCAGCCAGTGGCTGGCGAAGGTCAGCGACACCAGCGTCCCGGCGGCGGTGCCGATCAGCGCCAGCCCGAGCGCGCCCTCGGCGATGCCCATGCCGCGCTGGATCTCGGCCAGCCGCGGGAAGAAGCCGCCGAAGCCGAAGGAGTACAGGAAGAAGGCGGCGAACACCCGCCGGTGCGGCGCGAGGGTCAGACCGTGGCGGCGGGGCAGGGCGCGGATCAAGGGGCGGGTGCTTTCGGGTGGATGTTCGGGTGATGAGCCGGGTGGAGCTTCGGGCGACGGCAGGCGGGAGCGTTGCTCAGCAGGCCAGCGATTCGGTGAACGCGGGATCGCCTTCGAAGTGGAATCGGGCGGACTCGGCGTCGACCACCAGCGTGCTGCGGTTGCCGAAGTCCAGCGCCAGCCGCAGCGGCCCGGTCATCTCGCAGGGCACCGCCAGGTGGCGGCTCGCGGTGCCGGACCGGAGTTCGGTCAGGCGGCCGTCCCACACGCGGCCGATCGCGTCGGCCGGGTCGCCGGACTCGATGCGCGCACCGTGCAGTTCGGTGACGAGCGTGCGCACGTAGCCGCGCCGGTCGCCGCCGCCGGTGTCCGGCCCGGCATGGTAGACCTGGGCGGCCGCCCAGGCGATCGTGACGCGCGCGCCGTCGACGCTGACGCGGGCGACTTCGGAATCCTCGAAATGCAGGTCGTGGGCGGTCATGGTGCGTGTGGTGCCGGTCGAACGGCGCTGCGCATTCTGCCGCGCCGCAGCCGCCGGAGCGGCCGGTGTCCGACGATCTGATTCAAGTCGCATCGCAATCCGCCGATGACCAACGATTCGATCAATGTCATCACTTCGAGGGTGTTTGTGAAGACCGATTCCGGAATCGAGTTCGATCATCCGATCGACGAGGCGCTGCTCGGTATCCGGGTGATGGGCGAACGCATGCGGCAGTACATGCGGCGCAACCGGCTGGCGGGCGTTCTGGGCCCGCTGGCGGCGGCCTACCTGGTGTCGCTGCAATGGCAACACCAGTCTCACACGATGCTGCTCTGCTGGGCACTCGCGATCGCGATCGGCGACTGGACGTCGATCGCCCACACCACGATGTATCTTCGCCGCCCGCGGGCGGTCGAACAGGCGGATGCCTGGCGGCGCCGCCAGATGGTGCTGCAGACGCTGATGGGCGTCGCCTGGGGGTCCACCGCACTGCTGTTCCACTCCGACGAGCGGGGGGTGCTCGACACCGCGCTGGTGCTCGTCAACGTCACCGCCGTCGGGGTGCTGTGCGTGCTGCCGTTCCGCCGTGCCGCGCTGGCCTTCCTGGTCGCGCTGTGGTTCTTTCCGGCCGTGGTGTTCGCGTTCAACGTCGACCCGCATCGTGTCCAGCTCGCGCTGGGCATCGTGCTGCTGGTGGGGTCGCTGGGCATCTACATGGCGGAGGCGTCGCGCCAACTGGTCGCCGGCATCGTGGAGCGCTATCGCGCCGACATGCTGGCCGTGGCTTTGCGCGCCGCGGCGGCGCGCATGCACGAACTCGCCACCCGCGACGAACTCACCGGCACCATCAACCGCCGCCAGGGCATGAAGCTGCTCGGCCAGTGGCACGAGCGGCGCCGCCCCGCCGCGGCCGGCGAGCCGGGGCTGTGCGTGCTGATCCTGGACATCGATCACTTCAAGGCCGTCAACGACAACCATGGCCACCCGGCCGGCGACCAGGTGCTGCGCGCCGTCTGCCAGCGGCTGCAGGCGGATCTGCGCAGCCAGGACGTTCTGGCACGCATCGGCGGCGAGGAGTTCATGGTGGTGCTGCCGGACGTCTCGCTGGCCGACGGCTGCGTGATGGCGCAGCGCCTGTGCGATGTGGTGGCGGCGCGGCCGGTGGAATGGCAGGCGATCTCGTTGCGCGTGACGATCTCCGTCGGCCTGGCGCGCGTGGCAGCCGCCGAGCCGGTGGAGCAGGCGTTGGCGCGCGCCGACAGGGCGCTCTACGAAGCCAAGCGCTCGGGGCGCAACCGGCTGGTCTGCACCGAAGCGGCCTAGGCGCCGGGGAGCGTGGCGCCTAGAAAATCCCGCAGGCGAGCCCGGCGGCCATCGCCTCGCCCAGGTCGGCGCAGCGCTGCAGCTCGCCGGCGGGAAGGGTCTTGGGCCGCAGGATGTCGTCCGGCGTCTGCGCGTGGGTGCAGACGATCAGCGGGTCGGCGATCGGCTGCAGACGCCAGCCGGTCGCGATGCGCGCGATCTGGCGTGCGGCGTTGCTGCCGTCGCTGCCGGCGCAGACCAGCGTGGCGTAGCGGCGGCCCTCGATGCGGCCGAGCGCGGGGTAATAGCAGCGGTCGAAGAAGTCCTTCATCAGCCCGCTGACGGCGGCCAGGTTCTCCGGCGTCGCGAACAGGTAGGCGCCGGCCTCGAGCACGTCGTCCGGGCCGGCGGCCGGCGCGTGCAGCAGGCGCACCCGCACGCCGGGTTCGCGCGCGGCGCCGGCGGCGGCTGCCTCGGCCATCTGCAGGCTGCCGCCGGTCATCGTGTGGTACACGATCAGCAGCGTCTTCATGGGCGGTCAGCATAGCGGCGGCTCGGTGCGGGCGGCGCGGGCGGTGGGTGCGGGCGGGTCCCGGCCGGCACGTCGTTGTCGGGCGACGCGGCGCGTGCCTGTGTTGCAATCCGCAGCGTCGCCCCGCCGAAAGTGATCGCCATGCTCGACCCCCAAGCCCGCGCGCTGATCGAACTGATGCTCGAACGCGGCGTGCCGCCGACCCACACGATGTCGCCCGACGAGGCGCGCCGCATGTTCCGCGAGCGCCGAGCCTTCACGCAGCCGGACGCGCCGGACGTCGCCGTGCTCCGCCCGTTGCAGGCCGACGGCCCGCACGGCCCGATCCCGCTGCGCCTGTACCGGCCGGCCGGCAGCGACTCCGCTGCGCGCCTGCCCGGGCTGGTGTACCTGCACGGCGGCGGCTGGACGATCGGTGACCTGGACACCCACGACGTGCTGTGCCGCCAGCTTTCCAACGCGGCGGGCATCGCGGTGGTCGCGGTCGACTACCGGCTCGGCCCGGAGCAGCGCTTTCCCGCGGCGGTCGACGACGCCGTCGCCGCCACGCGCTGGACACGGTCGAACGCGGCGGCGCTGGGCATCGACGCGGCGCGCCTGGCGATCGGCGGCGACAGCGCCGGCGGCAACCTGGCGGCGGTGGTCTGCCTGCACCTGCGGGATGGGGCGGCGAGCGAGGCGCCGGCGGGCGACGCGGCGGCCGGCGCGCCGCCGCTCGCCTTCCAGCTCCTGATCTACCCGGCGACCGACATGCGTGCCGTCGCACCGTCGCACACCACCAACGGCCAGGGCTACATGCTGACCGCCGACAGCATCGCCTACTACCGCGGCCACTACATCCCCGATGCGGCGCTGCATGCCGACTGGCGCGCCTCGCCGCTGCTGGCCGACGACCTGAGCCGGCTGCCGCCGGCGCTGGTGCTGACCGCCGGCTACGACCCGCTGCGCGACGAGGGCCGGCAGTACGCCGACCGGCTGAGCGAAGCCGGCAACCGTGTCCAGTACCTGTGCTTCGAACGGCAGATCCATGGCTTCATCACGATGGGCCGCGTGATCGACGAGGCGAACACCGCCGTCGACCTGTGCGCAGCGGTGCTGCGCCGCGCGCTGCAGGCCTGAACGCCCGCGCGCGGCTGCGGCGCCTGACGGGATCGGACGCAGGCCGGGAATGCTCAGGGCGCCGTCATTCCTCCGGGCGCGCGGCGTAGCGCCGCGCCAGCATCGCGCAGACCATCAGCTGGATCTGGTGGAACAGCATCAGCGGCAGCACCATCACGCCGACCGCCTGCACCGGGAATAGCACCTTGGCCATCGGCACGCCGCTGGCGAGCGTCTTCTTCGAGCCGCAGAACACGATCGTGATCTCGTCGGCGGTGTCGAAGCCCAGCCGGCGGGCGCCCCATGTGGTGATTGCCAGCGTCAGCGCGAGGATCAGCGCATCGGCGAGCAGCACGGCCGCCAGCACCGGCCCCGACACCTGGTGCCACAGGCCCTCGATCACCGCGGCGCTGAAGGCGGTGTAGACCACCAGCAGGATCGAGCCCTGGTCGACGAAGCGCACCACCATGCGGTGGCGGCCGATCCAGCCGGCGATCCACGGCCGTGCGATCTGGCCCGCGACGAAGGGCAGCAGCAACTGCATCACGATCTTCCAGATCGCGTCCATCGACACCGGCAGGCCGCCGTGCGTGACCACCAGCAGGCTGACGAGCAGCGGCGTCAGGAACATGCCCAGCAGGTTGGATGCCGATGCTGCGCACACGGCCGCCGCCACGTTGCCGCGCGCCACCGAGGTGAAGGCGATCGACGATTGCACCGTCGACGGCAGCACGCACAGGAACAGCACGCCGAGGTACAGGTCGGCGCCCACCAGCGGCTGCAGCAGCGGCTTCAGCGCCAGGCCGAGCGCGGGGATCAGCACGAAGGTGCAGCCGAGCACCGTCAGGTGCAGCCGCCAGTGCGTGATGCCCGAGACGACCGCCTCGCGCGAGAGCTTGGCGCCGTGCAGGAAGAACAGCAGGCCGACGCACAGCACGGTGAGGCGGTCGAGCGCGACGGCGGCTTCGCCGCGACACGGCAGCACGCTGGCGAGCAGCACGACGCCGACCAGGGACAGCGTGAAGTTGTCGGGCAACCAGGACGGGCGGGACATCGGCAGGCTTCCGGTGGGCGGGCGCGGGCGCCCGGTGGCAGGGCAGAGCGGCAGCGCGGAGCGGCCGGTCAGATGAGCGGGCGCAGCGCGTTCGCGGCGTCGCGCAGCAGCGGCAGGATGCGCTCCACCGCCTGCTCGCGCGTCATCGGCTGGAGCGGCATCACCAGGCCGATCGATCCCTTGCATTCTCCCCGACGATCCTTCAGCGCCACCGCCAGCCCGCGCAGCCCCATCTCGAGCTGCTGTTCGGTGACCCAGTAGTCGAGCGCGCGCGCGGCCAGCACGTCGGCGCGGAAGCGCACCGCGTCGACGGTGTAGGCGGTGAACTGACTGAAGTCGTGCTCGGCGATCCACTGGTCCAGCGCGTCGTCGCCGATCGTCGACAGGATCACGATGCCCGGCGTCACCACGTGCGCCGGCGTGCGCGCGCCCGGCTGGAAACCGATGCTGACCAGCCGCGGGCTGTTGCTGCGCCCGATGTAGACCACGTGGTGGCCGTCGAGCACGCAGAAGTTGACGGTCTCGCCGGTCTGCATCGAGATGCGCTGGATGAAGGGCTGCACCAGCCGCGGCAGCCGTGCCGCGCCGAGGTAGCTCTGGCCCAGCCGCAGCACGCGCGGCATCAGCCAGAACTGCTTGCCGTCGGTGTCGGCATAGCCGAAGTGGCACAGGCTCAGCAGGTAGCGCCGCGCGGCGGTGCGGGTGATGCCGGCCAGTCCGGCGACTTCGCTCGGCGTCAGCCGCGGGTGGTCGTCGTCGAAGGCCTCGATCACCCGCAGCCCCTTGCCCAGGCCTTCGATCAGGTCCTTGCGGTCGATCGGGAATTCGCTCATCGGGCGGGTCCGTGCGGTCAGGTGGGGAGCGGTGGGCGGGGCCGGGGTGACGGCGCGGGACGCATCCGGCCCGACCGGCCGGCGGCGCGAGCGCGGACCGCAGGCTGCGCGACCGTGGCGCCGTTGCCCTCGGGGGAAACCCGGGAAATGAGCGATCAGCGCGCCACGGGAGCGATCAACGCTCCGATGTTCGCAGTGCGGCTTGCTGCCTCGGGCGGCACTGACTATCGTCCGCCTACCGCGGGCGCCCGGCTGCGGCCGCGGCGAATGTTCGACGAACGTCGGCGAACGCAACGGACGCGGCGAATGCGCCGGAATCGGGCAGACTCGCGGCCCACGTGCGCAAACCTGCGGCGTGCGGGCCCGGACCGGGAAGGCGCTTTCCGGATCGGCTCGCGCGCGGCGCCGGCGGCGTCGTGAATCCGACCGGCGCCCCGCGCGGCGCCGGAACCGAACCGGCGCCGAACGCGACCGGAACCATCCACCTTGTGGAGCCTGGCGATGCCCAAGATCCTGATCCTCAACGGCCCGAACCTGAACCTGCTGGGCCAGCGCGAACCCGCCGTGTACGGCGCGACGACGCTGGCCGACGTCGAGGCGCTGTGCCGCGCCACCGGCGAGCGGCTCGGCGCCACGGTCGAGTGCCTGCAGAGCAACCACGAGGGCGTGCTGATCGACGCCATCCACGCCGCCGGCCGCGAGCGCAAGACCGGCGAGACCGTCGGCGTGGTGTTCAACGCCGGCGCCTATACCCACACCTCGATCGCGTTGTCCGACGCGATCAAGGGCGCCGAGGTGCCGGTGATCGAAATCCACATCTCCAACGTGCATGCGCGCGAGGAGTACCGCCACCATTCGTGGCTGTCGCCGGTGGCCGCCGGCATCGTCGTCGGCTTCGGCGTCGACGGCTACGTGCTGGCGATCGAGGGCTTGTGGCGCAAGTTCGGGCCGAAGGCATGAGGCGGGCGGAACCCGGGCCCGCGCCAGCGGCTGCCTCGCGCGAGGGGCGGGCATGACCACCGATCGCGAGGCGATCGCCGAGACCAGCAACCCGCTGGGGATGGACGGCATCGAGTTCGTCGAGTTCGCGACCAGCAAGCCGCAGGCGCTCGGCCAGGTGCTGGAGACGATGGGCTTTCGCCCGATCGCGCGCCATCGCTCGCGCGAGGTGCTGCTGTACCGCCAGGGCGACATGAACGTGATCGTCAACGCCCATGCCGGCACCTTGCCGCGCAACGCGCAGCCGACCGAGACGCCGGTGATCGCCGCCGTCGCGCTGCGCGTGCGCGACGCCGCGGCGGCCTACCGCTACGCGGTCGAGCGCGGCGCCTGGGCGGTGCCGACGCACGTCGAGGTGATGGAGCTGAACATCCCGGCGATCCACGGCGTCGGCGCGAGCCGCCTCTACTTCGTCGACCGCTACCGCGATTTCTCGATCTACGACGTCGATTTCACGCTGATCCCGACCGTCGACCCGAAACCGCCCGCGCTGGCCGGGCTGCACTGGTTCGGCGTGGTGCAGTACATCGGCACCGACCGGATGGAGGACTGGACCGAGTTCTACGCCGAACTGTTCGGCTTCCGCCCGCTGTCGGACGACGAGCGCTTCGGCATCCTGCCCAAGGGCCGCGTGCTGAAGAGCCCGGGTCCGGCGGCGACGGCGTTCTACCTGCAGCTGATCGAGCCCGAGCCCGGCATCGTCGACATCGAGGGCGACGAGTCGCTGCAGCGCGTGGGCCTGGGCGCGCCGGACGTGCTGACCGCGGTGAAGGCGCTGCGCGAGCGCGGCGTCGGCTTCGTCGAATCGCAGGGCGTGCACTCCGAGTCGCGCGGCGCGCTGACGCAGAGCTACCTCGGCGGGCTGATGTTCGAGCTGGTCCATGACGAGCGCGGCTGAGATGACCTCCCCCGTCCCCGCGCCCGGCAACATCCGCGACTTCGGGATGGACACCATCTCGCTGCCCGGCCCGCTGCGCGCCAAGCTGGCCGCGGTGCGCGCCGCCGGCTTCTCGCAGATCATGCTGTCGGCGCGCGATCTCGTCGGCGGCCCGGAAGGGCTGGACACCGCGGTGCGCCTCGTGCGCGAGAGCGGCCTGCGCGTCACCGGCTTCCAGGTGCTGCGCGACTTCGAAGGCCTGTCGGGCCACCTGCACGACTACAAGGTCGACGTCGCGAAATCGATGCTCGAGATGGCGCACTCGGTGGGCGCGCGCGTGCTGCTGGTGTGTTCGTCGACCTCGACGCACGCCACCGGCGACCCCGACGCACTGGCGCGCGACCTGCGCAAGCTGGCGATGCTGGCGGTGCCGATGGGCATCCGCGTGGCCTACGAAGGGCTGTCCTGGGGCCGCCACGTCAACGAGTTCACCACCGCCTGGGACGTGGTCTGCCGTGCCGACGCGCCGAACCTGGGCATCGGCATCGATTCGTTCCACGTGCTGGCGTCGCGCACCTCGCTGGAAGACCTGGACATCCTCGACCCGGACCGGATCTTCCTGGTGCAGCTCGCCGACTTCATGTGGCACGAGGTGCGCACCGACGAGGAGCGCATCGCCACCGCGCGGCATTTCCGCGTGTTCCCGGGCGAGGGCGTGCACAGCCAGGGGCTGGCGGAGCTGGTGATGCGGCTGTCGCGCATGGGCTACCGCGGCGACTACAGCTTCGAGGTCTTCAACGACGACTACCAGCAGATGCCGCTGCCGCGGGTCGCCGAGCGGGCGCGCCGCAGCGCCGTGTGGCTTGCCGAGGACGTGCTGGCGCGCTCGGTGCCGTTGCCCAACTCGATGCGGCTGCGCCCGACGGCGTAGCGGGCCGGCGCTTCAGGACGGGGGCGTCTCGAACACGAGGCAGGTCGTGCTGCCGTGCGCATACAGCTTGCCGTCCGGGCCGTCGATGCGCGCTTCGGCGGTGGCCAGGCGGCGGCCGACGTGCAGCACCTGGCCGATCGCCCGCAGCGGGCCGCTCGCGTGCGAAGCGGCGCGCACGATGTGCACGCCGAACTCGGCCGTCGTGTAGGCCTGTCCCGGGCCGAGCGCGGTGTGCACCGCGCAGCCCAGCGCCGAATCGAGCATCGTCGCGTACCAGCCGCCGTGCACGCTGCCGAGCGGGTTGTAGTGCATCAGCTGCGGCACGCCCTGGAACACGGCCTTGCCCTTGGCGACCTCGACCAGCGCGTAGTCGAGCGTCTGCATGATGTGCGGGTAGGGCACTTCGCCGGCGAGCAGGGCCTGCATGAACTCCAGGCCGCTCTTGCCCTGCATCTGCGCCGCATCGGCGAGGCCCGGCCCGGTGGCGGCGTCGCGCAGGCGCCGGCGCACGG
>JBGAMJ010000066.1:0-27636 GCA_044223035.1 Piscinibacter sp. | reverse complement strand
GGCCGCGGTCGCGGCGGCCAACGCGGCCGCAGCGTCCGCCGCGGCGGTGCGGCGCGAGCCGGACATCATCACCGCGTCGCGGTCCGAGGCGAGGCCGCCGTCGCAGCGCGCGAGCGCGCTCGCGGCCGCGAAGGCGGCGGCCGCCGCGAGCGGCGCCAGTGCGCCGGTGCGCAAACCGAAGACGCCGCCGCCGGTGCTCGACACCGCACCCGCCTACACGCCGCCGCCTGCGCCCGAAGCCCCCTCGCGGCCGTCGGCACCGATCGAGTCGTCGGGGCCCCCCCCGGTGGGGCCCCCGAGCCCGCGTGAACAGTGCAATGGCAAGTTCGGCTTCGACAACTGCATGGAACAGGTCTGCCTGCGCCCGCAGTACACGACCCATGGCCAGTGCATCGAGGTGCTGAAGATGCGCGAACGGCGCCTGAAGAACGTGGACCAGTCGCGTCTCTGAGAGGGTGCAGACGCGATGAATCGCACCCTGCGCCGCCCCGGCCCGCAGGGTGAGGCCCCCAGACGGGCGGATTCGCAGTGTTCGGCCGGAACGCAGTGCCTCTCACCCTCTCAGGCCGCGACCGAGCGCAGCCGCGCCACCGTCTGCTGCAGCAACCAGGCGTCGGCGCTCGCGCGGTGGCGCTGCAGGCCGATCTCCTGGCTCACGCGCTGCTTGGTCGCATGCCAGTCGCGCAGTTCGGGCTCCGACAACTGGCCGCGCAGGCTGTCGATGCGAAAGCGTGGCAGCACTTGCGCCACGTCGAACAGTGCGGCCAGCCAGGAGTAGTCGTGGCCCCAGCCGTCGCTGTAGACGGTGCGCCCTTCGAGCTGATCGTTGAGCAGGCGCGCGACCACGTCGACGGGCCTGCCGTGGCGCAGCAGCATCGCCCGGTCGATGTGGTGGGCCTGCTCGGCCAGCGGGTCCCAGTGCGTCCAGTGCGGCGCGGGGCGGATCAGCGTGCAGAAGCCGGTGCCGTCGGCGAGCACGTAGCCGATCTCGATCGGGTAGCTGTCGCGCCCGAAACCCGACGCTTCGACGTCCATGATGGCTGGCAGCGGCGGCGGGCTGTTCGCGCCGCCGTTCGTGCCGCCATTCGCGCCGCCGCGGCTGCTCGACGCGGCGGCGCCGTTCGGGACGGGCATCGTCGCGGGGGCCATGCGCGAGCGTAAGCAATATCCGCGCACTGTCGCCGCGGGCGAACCCGGGCACCTCAGCAGGGCGATGGATGCGCGGGCAGCCTGCGGCCGGCGGCGCCTAGGCCGGCGCGATGCGGGTGATGCGGTCGCGCTGCAGCACGTACAGCGCGCCGTCGGCGCCCACGCGCAGGTCGACGATCGTGCCGTCGATCCGCGCGAAGGCGCAGGCGCCGGCCGGATCGGCCGGATCGAGGCGGGCGACGAAGCCGCCGGTGAAGTCGCCGAAGAAGTAGCTGCCGTGGTACGCCGCCGGAAAGCTGCCGCCGGCGGGGTAGAACGCGCCGCCGGCGATCGCGATGCCGGTGAAGAAGCCGCCCGGGCCGCTGCCCGGCGGGTCGGTGGCCGTATGTCCGTACGCGAAGATCGGTGCGGTGACGCCGGCGGAGACACCGTCGGGCCCTTCGGAACCCGGCCAGCCGAAGTTGGCGCCCGCTGCCGCCAGGTCGATCTCCTCCCAGCGGCCGGCGCCGACGTCGTTGACGTGGATGCGCCCGCTCCCCGGCTGCACCGCGAGCGTGTAGGGGTTGCGCAGGCCGTAGCTCCAGATCGCACCGGCCAGCCCGGGGCGGCTTGCGGCGAACGGGTTGTCGGGCGGCACGCTGCCGTCGTCGCGCAGCCGCAGCAGCTTGCCGAGCGGCGTCGACAGGTCTTGCGCCAGCGCGCCCTGCGCGTTCTCGCCGACGCCCACGTACAGCATGCCGTCCGCCCCGAACAGCATGCCGCCGCCGTTGTGGTTGGTGGCCGACGACAGCACCGGCAGCTCGACCAGCGCGGTGGCTGCGCCGGTGGAGACATCGCCGGATGCGACCAGCCGGCTGATGCGGTTGTGGGTGCCGCCTTCGCGGGTCGTGTGGTAGACGTAGACGAAGCCGTTGCGCACGAAGTCGGGATGCAGCGCGATGCCGATGACGCCGCGCTCGCCGCGCGAGTCGACGTCGAAGGCGTGGAATGGCTTGGCCAGCAGCACGCCGTTGCGAACCACGCGCACCGCGCCGTCCTGTTCGGCGACGAAGAGGCGGCCGTCGGGGGCGGGCGCGAAGGCGGTCGCGTTGCGCAGCCCGGCGACCCAGCCCGATTCGCGGCGGAAGCCGGCCGGCACCACGGTGGGCGGGACGCCCGGGCCGCCGAACGACACCGTTGCCGCAGCCCAGTCCGACAGCCGGCCGTCGCGCCCGCGCGCCCGGGCGCGCAGCACGTGTTGCCCGGCCGTGTAGGCGGCGGTGTCGATGCGCGCTTCGTAGGGCGCCTCGGTGTCTGCATCGCCCAGCGGCTGGCCGTCGGCCTGGAATTCGACCGCCGCGACGCCGGCCGCGGCCGCCGCGCCGGTGGCGGGCCGCGCCGGTGGCGGTGACGCGTGCGGTGAGGGACTGCACGCCGATCAGGCCGCTCGCGAAGGGCGCCGGCGCGCCGAGCTCGATCGCCAGGCGGGCCGGCGGCTCAGGCGGAAGCGCCGGAGGCGGTGCGCCGCCGCCGCCCGATCCGCCGCCGCCGCAGGCAGCCAGGCCCGCCACGGCGGCGGCGACAAGCGCTCGAAACTGGGCGCGGGCGTATGCGTGGGTGTGGGCGCGGGTCGGGCCACGGGTGGTGGCACGGACAACGGCACTCGCTGCCGCGCGGCGGATGGGATCGCCAAGGGCCATGGCCGTCTCCTTCTTGCGGCAGCCGCCTGCCGCGTGCGAGGGGCACGCACAGGCGAATCGGCGCCGTTCCGGTGGACAGTCCCGCGCCGGGAAGGTTCAGCGCCCGAGCTGCTCCCAGAGATAACTGAACTCCAGCGCCTGCAGATGCGCGCGCTGCTCGTTGTCGGCCGCGCCGCCGTGGCCGCCCTCGATGTTCTCGTAGTAGAGCAGCGGGTGGCCCTGGGCCAGCATGCGCGCGGCCATCTTGCGGGCGTGGCCGGGGTGCACGCGGTCGTCGCGCGTGGACGTGGTGAACAGCACCCGCGGGTAGTGCACGTCGGGCTGGACGTTCTGGTACGGGCTGTAGCGCGAGATCCAGGCCCATTCGTCGGGCAGGTCGGGGTTGCCGTATTCGCCCATCCACGACGCGCCGGCGAGCAGCACGTTGAAGCGCCGCATGTCGAGCAGCGGCACCTGGCAGACGACGGCGTTGAACAGGTCCGGCCGCTGCACGAAGACGGCGCCGACCAGCAGCCCGCCGTTGCTGCCGCCCATGATGCCGAGCTGGCGCGGCGTGGTGACGCGGCGCGCGACCAGGTCTTCGGCGACGGCGATGAAGTCGTCGTAGCTGCGCTGCTTGTTCGCCTTCAGCGCTGCCTGGTGCCATGTCGGGCCGTATTCGCCGCCGCCGCGGATGTTGGCGACCACCAGCACCCCGCCGCGCGCGAACCAGGCGCGGCCGAAGCCGCCCGAGTACCACGGGTTCAACGAGATCTCGAAGCCGCCGTAGCCGTACAGCAGCGTGGGGTTGCGGCCGTCGTCGGTGGCGCCCTTCGGCCAGACGACGAAGTAGGGCACGCGGGTGCCGTCCTTCGAGGTGGCGAATCGCTGCTCCGCGCGCATGCCGCTGGCGTCGAACATCGCCGGGCGCGACTTCAGCAGCTCGCGCCGGGCGCCGGCGGCGGCATGGCCGAGGTAGAGCGTGTCGGGCGTCAGGAAGTCGGTGTAGCCGAGCAGGTAGTCGTCGCCGAGCGGGTCGTCATGCACCTGGTCGTCGTGCAGGCTCGCGACCGACAGCGTGCCCGGGTAGGGCGCGTCGACCGGGCCGCCCTCGAAGCGCAGGCCGTCCGGCGTGCTCGTGCGGTGCCAGTGCTCAAGCCGGCCCGCCACGTTGTCCATCACGTTCAGGATCACGTGCTCGCGCGTGACGGTGTAGCCGCTGAGCGAGCGAGTGGCGGTCGGCGTGAACAGCGCGGACAGCCGGCGTTCGCCCTTCAGATAGGCCGCCGCATCGGCGTACAGCAGCGAGCCGGCGGGGAAGCTCGTGTCGCCGACGCGCCAGTCGCTGCGGATGTGCAGCAGCAGCGTGTCGCGCATGAAATCGATCGACGCGTCCTGCGGCACGTCCAGCGGGTGCTCGGACGGCAGGGCGGACGTCGCTGCGGCGCCGGCCGGCAGCAGGAAGCGTTCCTCGTGATAGAAGTCGATCGAGCGGGTGAACCAGGTGCGCTCGAAGCCCGGCGCGTGGTCGACGGAGACGCCGACCGCCACGTCCGACGCGCGCCCCTCGAACACCGTCGCCGCCTCGGTCAGCGGCGTGCCGCGCTTCCAGCGCTTGACGATGCGCGGGTAGCCGGAGTCCGTCATCGAGCCGGGGCCGAAATCGGTGCCGACGTAGACGGTGTCGGCGTCGATCCAGGTGACGTCGGACTTGGCCTCGGGCAGCGTGAAGCCGCCGTCGACGAAGGCGCGCTTGTCGAGGTCGAACTCGCGCACGACCTTCGCGTCGGCGCCGCCGCGCGACAGCGACAGCAGGCACTGGCGGTAGCTCGGCGGCAGGCAGGCGGCGCCGCCCCAGACCCAGTTCTCGTTCTCGCGCCGGGCGAGTTCGTCCAGGTCGAGCAGCGTGTCCCAGGCCGGTTCGGCGTGGCGGTACTCGGCCAGCGTGGTGCGCCGCCACAGGCCGCGCTTGTGCGCCTCGTCCTGCCAGAAGTTGTAGACGAAACCGCCGCGGCGGGTGATCGCGGGGATGCGGTCCTTGGAGTTCAGCACCTCGAGCAGCTGTGCGCGGATCGGTGCGTACTCCGGGCGGGCGGTCAGCTCCTTCTGCGACACCGCGTTGCGCTCGCGCACCCAGTCGAGCGCGCGCTCGCCCTGCACGTCTTCCAGCCAGCGGTAGGGGTCGTCGGGCGTCGGGGCGGCGGTGGTCGTGTCGGACATGGCAGCGGCGCCGGTCAGCGCGAGCAGGGTGGCGAGGGCGCCGCGGACCAGCCGGTGGCGGCCTGCGGCGAGGATGGCGGCGAAGCGGCCGGCGCGGCGGGCAGCGGCGCGGGAGGCGACGGTGGTGGCAGTCGGGGCGATGGTGGCGACGGGATACTGTCGGTGCGGTGGCATGGCGCGTCGGCGGCGGGTTCTCGGCGGTGGCGTCAGACGAGCAGGTCCTGTGTCTCAGGATGTCGCCGCATGTACACGCGCACGTACGAGCACAGCGGGTTGACGCGCCAGCCGAGGCGCCGCGCCTCCTCGAGCGCGGCGCGAACCAGCGCCGCGGCGACGCCGCGCCCACCGACCGGCGGCGGCACCTCGGTGTGGACCAGGTGCATCAGGCTGCCGTCGAGCCGGTAGTCGACGACGCAGCGGTGGCCTTCGACGACGGTCTGGAAGCGCTGGCGCGCGGGCAGGTGTTCGATCGGCGGGACGTCCATCGTGCGTTGTCTCGGGGGGGGCGGTCGGGCGTTCGGAGGTGCCGTCGGTCGGTCGTGATCGGGTGGGTGCGTCAGGCGGGTGCGACAGGCGGGTGCGGGCGGGCGGGTGCGGGCGGGTGCGGGCGGGCGGGTGCGTCAGGCGGGTGCGACAGGCGGGTGCGGGCGGGCGGGTGCGGGCGGGCGGGTGCGGGCGGGCGGGTGCGGGCGGGCGGGTTCGGTCGGACGATCGGCCCGCCCGGCTCAGGCCGTCCCGTACAGCCGGCGCGGCGTGATCTCGACCGCGCCGCTGCCGCCGTCGAGCCAGGCGCTGCCGTCCTGCACCGTCACCTGCAACTGCATCGTGCGCTGCGCCAGCGCGGCCAGCGCCTGGCTGGTGTCGGACTCGATCTGCCAGACGTGCAGGTTGCGTGCGCGGGTGACCCGCGTCTCGATGCCGCTCCACCAGATCGGCGTGCTGGCGGCGAAGGCGTAGACGATCACGCGGCCGGCGCGCGGGCTGGCCTTCATCAGGCGCTTCTCGTCGGGCTGGCCGACCTCGATCCACTGCACGATCTCGCCGGTCAGGTCGCGCTGCCAGAGTTCGGGTTCGTCGGGGTCCCACAGGCCCTTGGCGAATTCGAGTGCGCCGGCGCGCTCGTCCTTCGGCACGTTCAGCGCGTAGGCCAGCAGGCGGACCATCATGCGTTCGTCGGTCTCCGACGGATGGCGCGCGATCGTCACCGAGCGCTCGCCGTAGACCTGGCGGTCCATGTCGGCGATCTGCAGGTTGGCTTTGAAGATGGTGGCCTTGAGCGCCATGGGGGATGGGTCCGGGTCGGCGCTGCATTATCGGCGCGCGACAATGCAGCGCCGGCGCGGCGGCCCGATGCCCTTGCCGCCGCCCGAGACGTTCCGATCCGCGGTCGCCGCGCTGGCCGAAGGTGCGCGATGCGCTGCGGCCCCTGTCGCCCCGGCGGTCCCGCCATCCCGGCGTCAGCTTCCGCCCCGACGCGCGACCACGCCCCCTTGCCGCGGCGGCGCGCCGGCGCACGGCATCATCCGCATCCCTCCGGCCTGGCGAGAGAACCGCATGTCTGCAGACACCGTCGACCTGTTCGTGATCGGCGCCGGCAGCGGCGGCGTGCGCGCCGCCCGCACGGCGGCACAGCGCGGTGCGCGCGTGATCGTGGCCGAGCCCGGGCCGCTGGGCGGCACCTGCGTCAACGTGGGCTGCGTGCCGAAGAAGCTCTACAGCCACGCCGCGCACTTTGCCGACGATTTCCGCGACGCGCGCGGCTTCGGCTGGCAGCTCGAAGCACCGGTGTTCGACTGGGCGACGCTGAAGTCGCGCCGCGCTGCCGAGATCACGCGCCTGAACGGCATCTACGGCAACGTGCTGGCCACCGCGGGCGCCACGCTCGTGCGCGGCCGGGCGCGCCTCGCCGGGCCGCAGGCGGTCGAGGTCGATGGCCAGCGCTGGCAGGCGCGCCACATCCTCGTGGCCACCGGCGGCCGCGCGTCGCGCCCGGACATTCCCGGCGGCGAACTGGCGGTGAATTCGGACGCGATGTTCGATCTGCCGGCGTTCCCGCGCCGGCTGGTGGTGGTCGGCGGCGGCTACATCGCCAGCGAGATGGCGTCGATCTTCCACGGGCTCGGCGCGGAGGTGGTGCAACTGGTGCGCGGGCCGCGGCTGCTGCGCGGCTTCGACGACGACGTCGCCGCCTTCCTCGGCCAGGAGATGCAGAAGAAGGGCGTGCAGATCCGCTTCGGCACGCGGCCGCTGCGCATCGAGCGGCACGGTGCAGCGCTGCGGGTCGTCGTCGACGCGGGTGCGGGAAGCGACGGCGCCACCGAAACGATCGCCGCCGACACCGTGCTGTGGGCGACCGGCCGGGTGCCCCACACCGCCGGCCTCGGGCTGGCCGAGGCCGGCGTTCGGCTCGACGCTGCCGGCGCGATCGTGGTCGACGCGCACTATGCGAGCAGCGTGCCCACGATCCACGCGCTCGGCGACGTGACGCACCGCCTGCAACTCACGCCGGTGGCCACCGCCGAGGCGATGGCGCTGGTCGACCATTTGTTCGGCGACGGGCGGCGCCGCGTCGACTACGAGCACGTGCCGACGGCGGTGTTCACGCACCCGAACGTCGGCACGGTCGGCCTGAGCGAGGCGCAGGCGCGCGAGCGCTACGGCCGGCTGCGGCTGTACCGCAGCGAGTTCAAGGCGCTCAAGCACACGCTGTCGGACAGCACCGAGCGCACGCTGCTCAAGCTGGTGGTCGACGACGCGAGCGACCGCGTGGTCGGCGTGCACATGGTCGGCGCGGATGCCGGCGAGATCGTGCAGGGCTTCGCCGTCGCGCTGCGCGCGGGGGCGACCAAGGCGGTGTTCGACGGCACGATCGGCATCCACCCGACCGTCGCCGAGGAGTTCGTGACGATGCGCGACGGGGTGGTGGCATGATCGTCCGGCCCGGGCCGGGTGCCCCCAGGAAGGCTTCATGACGCGTCGATACGCCCCGATCTCCCGCTGCGGCCTGGCCGCGCTGCTGGCCGCCGCGGCGGTCGCCGGCCAGGCGGCCGACCCCAAGCCGCGCGAGGCAGCGAAGGCCGCACCGGCCGCGTCGAAACCGGCGCCGCTGCTGACGCGCGACGAACTGCGCGAATGCATGGCGCGGCGCGACCGGCTGCGCACGCAGACCGACGAGGTCGCCAAGTCGCAGGCGGAAATGCAGCGCGACAAGGCCGAGATCGAGCAGCGCGGCGCGACGCTGAAGGCGCAGCTCGAGACACTGGACCGCAGCAGCCAGGCGGCGATTGACGCCTACAACGCGCAGGCCACCGAACGCGACCGGCTGATGGATGCCTACGAGGCGCGCATCGCACCGTTCAACGGCCGCATCGATGCGCTCGCCACCGAGCGCGACGCCTATTCGAAAGCCTGCGAGAACCGCCGCTTCGACGAGCGCGACGAGATCGCGATCAAGAACGGCAAGTGAACCGAAGCGCCGGGGCGGCGTCGAAGCGCCAATCGCCGCCGCCTGCCCACCACACACCGCACCCGCGCTCGTACCCGCACCCGCACCCGCACCCGCCGCACACCGCAAGTCACCCGCCCACCCGCCCACCCGCCCACCCGCCCACCCGCCGCGTCAGTTTTCGCCCGTGCCGCCACCCGTCTCCCGAAAGCCACCGATGACCGACGCCGCCGATCCGAACCCGCTGCTCGCTCCCTGGGACGCGCCCTACGCGCTGCCACCGTTCGCCAGGCTGAAGCCGGCGCACTTCGGGCCGGCCTTCGACGTGGCGCTGGCCGAGCAGCGGGCCGAGGTCGAGGCGATCGCCGCTGCGCCGGAGCCGCCGGATTTCGAGAACACCGCGGCGGCGTTCGATCGCAGCGGCCGGCGGCTGTCGGACCTGGAGTGCCTGTTCTACAACCTCGCGTCTGCGAACACCTCGCCCGGTCTGCAGGCAGTCGAACGCGAGATGGCGCCGAGGTTGGCCGAGCATTCGAGCTGGGTCTTCATGCATGAGGGCCTGTTCCGGCGGCTCGACGCGCTGCATGCCGACCGCGACCGCTGGCCGGCTGACGCCGAACAGCGTCGCCTGCTGGAGCGGCTGCATCTGGACTTCGTGCGCGCCGGGGCCCGCCTGACCGGCGACGCGCAGGTCCGGTACGCGCAGGTGATGGCGCGGCTTGCCACGCTGACGACGCAGTTCGCGCAGAACGTGCTGGCCGACGAGTCGTCGTACCGGCTGGTGCTGCAGGGCGATGACGATCTCGCCGGCCTGCCCGCCTTCGTGCGGGCTGCGGCGCGGCAGGCGGCGGCCGATCGCGGCATCGACGCGCCGGGCGTGATCACGCTGGCGCGCTCGCACATCCTGCCGTTTCTGAGCTTCTCCGAGCGGCGCGACCTGCGCGAAGCCCTCTGGCGCGCCTGGACCACCCGCGGCGAGCACGACGGCGAGAACGACAACCGCCCGATCGCCCGCGAGATCCTCGCGCTGCGCCACGAGCAGGCGCGGCTGCATGGCCACGCCAGCTTCGCCGACTACGCGCTGGCGGACTCGATGGCCCTGCATCCGGGTGCCGTCGACCGGCTGCTGATGCAGGTCTGGGAGCCGGCGCGCCGGCACGCCGCCGACGAACAGGCTGCGCTCGAGGCGCTGCGCCTGGAGCGTGGCGACCCGGCGCCGATCGAACCCTGGGACTGGCGCTACCTGGCCGAGAAGGTGCGGCAACGTCGCTACGACGTCGACGAGGCCGTGGTCAAGCCGTACTTCTCGCTGGAGCACATGACCGAGGCGGCCTTCGAGTGCGCAGGGCGGCTGTTCGGGCTGCGCTTCGTCGAGCAGCCCGGCGTCCGCACCTACCACCCCGACGTGCGCGTTTATGAGGTGCGCGAGCTGCGAGACGGCGCCGATGTGCTGGTCGGCGTGTTCCTGCACGACAACATCGCGCGCGCCGGCAAGCGCAGCGGCGCCTGGATGAGCCACTACCGGCCGCAGTCGCGCCAGGGCGGCCGGTCGGTCGTGCCGCTGATCGCGAACCACAACAACTTCGCGCGCGGCGCGCCGGGCGAACCGACGCTGCTGAGCTTCGACGATGCGCGCACGCTGTTCCACGAGTTCGGCCACGGGCTGCACGGGCTGCTGTCCAACGTCACCTACCAGCGGCTTTCGGGCACCAACGTGCTGCGCGACTTCGTCGAGCTGCCGTCGCAGTTGTTCGAGCACTGGCTGTCGGAACCCGAGGTGCTGCAGCGCCACGCCCGGCACCACGCGACCGGCGAGCCGATCCCGGCCGCGCTGGTCGAGCGGCTGAAGGCGGCGCGGCGCTTCAACCAGGGCTACGAGACGCTGCGCTACACCGCGTCGGCACTGGTCGACATGGCGGTCCACGGCCGCACCGACGGCGAGCCGGTGGACATCGGCGCGTTCGAGGCGCAGGTGGCAGAGTGCCTGGGGCTGCCGCGGGCCGTCGGCATGAACCACCGGCTGCCGCACTTCCTGCACCTGTTCGCCGGCTCCGGCTATGCCGCCGGTTACTACGTCTACCTGTGGGCCGAGGTGCTGGATGCCGACGGCTACGGCGCCTTCGACGAGGCCGGCGACCCGTTCGATCCGCAGGTGGCGCAGCGGCTGCGCCGCTTCATCTACGGCAGCGGCGATTCGATCGAGCCGGGCGAGGCCTACCGCGCGTTCCGCGGGCGCGATCCGACGGTGGATGCGATGCTGGCCGAGCGTGGGCTGGTGGACGTGCCGGGCTGAACTGCCGGCGCCGGTCGCGCGCCAGTCGCTTTCCGATCGCCCATGAAAAAACGCGGCCGGAGCCGCGTCTTGTTCAGACCGGGCGCAGCGTGAGCCGCACCGCGTGTCAAGGGGAAATCACAGCGGGCGGATGTTGGCCGCTTGCAGGCCCTTCTGGCCTTGCTTGACTTCGAATTCAACGCGCTGGTTTTCGACCAGCGTCTTGAAGCCCGTGCCCTGGATGTCACGGAAATGGGCGAACAGATCCGCGCCACCCGCGTCTTGGGCGATGAAACCAAAGCCCTTGGCTTCGTTGAACCACTTGACGGTGCCGGTTTGTGTCGACATGAGAACGATCCTATCTATCAGCGAGAAGTAATGCGCGGCGAATGCCGTACGCATGCAGAGACACTCAAGAAACGAAGTGGGGGTTTTCCAACGGAGCCTGCAGCCTGGAGAGGGCGCGGGTGGGATCAGAACTCGATCAACACCATTCTTGCTTGTACCTGTGGGGGCAGAGTGTACGTCATCGGACATGCCCCGCCGCCATCGGACAAGCCCGTACGACAAACGAGCCATCGCGGAAGGTCAGAATGTCTGGTTTTGGAGTCAAGCGATGACGGGTTTCGGAGCGCTGTCGAATCGGTGGTATGGGGCGTTGATCGGGTGGTCGCGATGAGGCTGTCGGTGCTGGACCAGTCGGTTTCGGTGGCCGGCCGTGGCGACGATGCCGCGCTGCGCGACACGCTCGACCTCGCCGTCACGGTGGAGGCGCTCGGCTACCACCGCTTCTGGGTCAGCGAGCACCACGCACTGCCGACCATCGTCGGCAGCGCGCCCGAGGTGCTGATGGGCGCCATCGCGGCGCGCACGCAGCGCATCCGCATCGGCAGCGCCGGCGTGATGCTGCCGCACTATGCTGCCCTCAAGGTGGCCGAGCAGTTCCGCGTGCTGGAGGCGCTGGCGCCGGGCCGAATCGACCTGGGTGTGGGCCGCGCGCCGGGCGGCGACCCGCGCACCGCGATGGCACTGAACCCGCACGCCGCGGGCGCCGCCGACGACTTCCCGCGACAGGTGCTCGACCTGCAAGCCTGGACCTCGCTCCCGCAGCACCGCGGTATCGCCGCGCGCCCGCTCGGGCCGCATGCGCCGCAGATCTGGATCCTCGGCAGCTCCAACTACGGGGCGCAGCTCGCGGCGGAGTTCGGGCTGCCCTACGCATTCGCCTGGTTCTTCATGGACGGCCAGGGCGCCGAGCAGGCGATCGAGACCTACCGGGCGCTGTACCGGCCGAGCGCACGCCATCCGCACCCGCAGGCCACGCTGTGCGTCTGGGCGCTGGCGGCCGACACCGCGGACGAGGCGCAATACCACGCCCTCAGCCGCGAACGCTGGCGCTGCGACCGGCAGCGCGGCGTGCTCGGCCCGCTGCAGTCTCCGGCGACGGTGGCCGAGCGCGGCTTGGATGCGGTCGACCGGCCGATCGTCGAATCGATGCGCGCGCGTGGCTTCGTCGGCGCCGCGGCGGATGTGGCGGCCCGGCTGCGCACGCTGGCTGCCGCGTTCGAGCTGGACGAACTGGTGATCAACACCTGGGCGCACGACCCGGCGGTGCGGCGGCGCTCCTATGCGCTGCTGGCCGCGGAATTCGGGCTCGAACCGGTGGCCACCGCATGACGACGACCATCGACTTCGCGCTGCGCGGCGACCACATCCCGCTCGATGCGCTGCTGAAGGCCACCGGCCTGGCGAGCAGCGGGGGCGCCGCCAAGGCCATGGTGGCGGATGGGCAGGTGCAGGTCGACGGCGAGGTCGAGCGGCGCAAGACGCGCAAGCTGCGCGCCGGCTGCGTCGTCACGCTGGCCGGCGCGCAGGTGCGCATCCAGGGCGCGGATCAGAACTTGTAGTTCACGCCGATCGAGTAGACGTCGGTCTTCGAGCGGGTGTCGAAGGCGTCGAAGCGGTAGCGTTCCCATTCGGCGCGCACGCCGAGGTTGCGGTCGATGTCGTACTGCAGGCCGGCGCCGAGCTTGTAGCCGGTGCCGGTGTCGCTGCCCAGCGCCGTGTCGTTCAGCTTGCCCTGCACCGCGCCGATGCGCGCCAGCGCCGAGAAGTTGTTGCCCAGCGGCACGGTCGCCACGCCGTCCAGGTACCAGGCCTTGGCCCGCAGTCCGCGCGCGGCGTTGTCGAACTGGCCCAGGTCGGCGTAGCCCGCCTCCAGGCTGAAGTTCGGGGTGAACGAATAGCCGCCGTAGACCTTCAGCCCGGTGTCCGAGCGGCTGGCGTCGAGCCCGTCGAGCTGGCTGCCCTTGTCGTGCGAGCCGCCGACGCTGCCGCCCACGTACAGGCCTTCCGCCTGCGCGGCAGAGACGGCCGCCAGGCCGGCGATGGCCCAGGCGATGGTGCGGATCGAGTTCTTCATCTGTCACTCCTGTCTTGTGATGCGTCGCGGCTCCAGGCCAGCGACGACGGTCACGATGCCCGGCGAGCGTGAAGGCAGCCGGGACGCGGAGTGAAGATGTGTCGGCGCGCGTAAGCGTCGGTGAAATCGGCGCCTGCGGCGTTTCGCGGATGAACCCGGGCGCGGCCGGCCGGCTCCAAGGCCGCCGCGCCGGGCGTCACAGCAGCCGTTCGAGCGCCTGATCCAGCCGGCGCAGCGCCGCCGCTTCCCCGCGCCCGCGCAGGAAGCCGAAATCGGCGAATTCGAAGCCCGGTCCCACGGTGGCGCCGACGTAGGCGTAGTCGCCGAGCGGTTCGGCCGCCTGCCACCAATCGGCCGGCACCACATGGCGCGGCGAGCGCCCGCCGCCGGCCGGGCCGAGGTCCACGGCCCGCACGCGGTCGGCGGCCGGTGGCATCAGCCACAGCCGCAGGCCGTCGCCTTCCAGCAGGTGCCAGGCTTCGTCCGACGCGACACGGTGCCAGGCACTGTGCTGCCCGCGGACGAGCAGGAAATCGATGCTGGTCAAGGCGCGGCGCGGGCCGGCGTGCAGCTCGGAGGTGATCGACGCCTCGGAGCGGAAGAACTCGCGGTACCAGCCGCCTTCCGGGTGCGGTTGCAATGACAGTTCGGCGATCAGTGCGGCGGCGCGGCCGCTCGGTGGCGGGGATGGGGGCGTGGACATCGGCGTTGGCTCCGGCAGCCGGCGCGGCGGCTGCGCGCGGCGCCGCAATCTACCCGAGCGCGGGCGGACGCGGGGCTCGCGGCATCCCGCGCGCGCTCTGCGATCATCGCGGGATGAGCCTGATCCTGTCCCCGACCACGACCCCGCCGGCCGGGCTGGCGGCCGCCCTGCGCGACCACGGCCATGCCGCGCTGCAACCCGACGGCCTGTGCACGCTGCTCGGCGTGGCGCCTTCCGCGCTGCAGGCGCTGGCGCCGAGCTGGAACGACCTGCCGCCCGATGCCTACCTGCGCGACGGCGGGCGCTACCGCCGGCGGCGCCACGCCTGCTTCGTCGTCGAGGGCGAGCGCATCGAGGCGGTGCCGCACCGCGCGCACTGGCAGAGCCTGGACTACAACGCACTGCACGGCGGCCTGGAGCGCTGGTTCGAGCCGGTCGCGCCGGCCACGCTGGCGCTGCCGGCGTGGGGACGCCGCTGGCGCGGGCTGGGGCGGGTGGCATCGGCGCACAAGGGCGCGCAGCGCTGGTACGTCGAGGCGCACCAGTTCCGCATCGACACCACCGACGGCATCGGCCGCCCGACACCCGAGGGCGCGCACCGCGACGGCGTCGACCTGGTGGTGGTGTCGCTGGTCGGCCGGCAGCACGTGAAGGGCGGCGAGACACGCGTGTTCGAGGCCGGCGGCCCGCGCGGCCTGCGCTTCACGATGACCGAGCCGTGGACCACGCTGGTGCTCGACGACGAGCGCGTGGTCCACGAAACCACACCCATCCAGCCGCTCGACAGCCCCGGTTGGCGCGACACGCTGGTGCTGACCTACCGCCGCGGCGGCTTCCAGGGGCCGGCCGCGACCTGATCGGGGGCTTCGCGGGTCGCCGCACAATCCGCCCGACTTGCGCGGCCGATGGCGACCGGCGGCTCACGGCTACAGGCGGTAGACCGCAGACCGCAGACCGCAGACCGCGGCCGTGTGCCTTGTGCCGTCGACTGTGGCGGCCGACCTCACGATGTCCATGATTCGCCCTGGAGACGCCATGTCCTACCTGCTGTTGATCGTCGAGCCCATCGGCCAGCGCCGAGAACGCACGCCGGCCGAGGGCCGCGAGGCCTACGACCGGATGGTTCGCTTCGCCGAGGGGCTGCAGGCGCGTGGCGTGCTGCGCGCCGTCGAGTCCCTCGAGTCCGAATCGGAGGCGGTGCGCGTGCAGCGCCGCGACGAGCGCGTCGCGCGCATCGACGGCCCCTACGCCGAGGCCAAGGAGATGGTCGGCGGCTTCTTCCTGATCGACGTCGCGACGCGCGAGGAGGCGCTGGCGATCGCCGCCGAATGCCCGGCCGCCGAATGGTGCAGCGTCGAGGTGCGGCGGGCAGCGCCTTGCTGGGAGTGATCGCCGGCGTGTCGCCATGACCGAACATCAGGCGACCCACCGTGCGATCGAAGCGGTCTGGCGCATCGAGTCCGCCCGCGTGATCGCCACCGTCGCGCGCATGGTGCGCGACGTCGGCCTGGCCGAGGAGCTGGCGCAGGACGCGCTGGTCGCCGCGCTCGAGCACTGGCCGGCCAGTGGCGTGCCCGACAACCCGGGGGCCTGGCTGACGGCCACCGCCAAGAACCGTGCGCTCGACCGGCTGCGGCAGGAGGCGATGCAGTCGCGCAAGCACGAAGAGATCGGCCTCGACCTGGAGGCGCGACAGGCGCACGTCGTGCCCGATTTCGTCGACGCACTCGACGCCGCGCGCGCCGACGACATCGGCGACGACCTGCTGCGCCTCGTGTTCACTGCCTGCCATCCGGTGCTCTCGACCGATGCGCGCGTGGCGCTGACCCTGCGGCTGCTGGGCGGGCTGACAACGGCCGAGATCGCGCGCGCGTTCCTGTTGCCCGAGCCGACGATCGCGCAGCGCATCGTGCGGGCCAAGCGCACGCTGGCCGAGGCGCGGGTGCCGTTCGAGGTGCCGCGCGCCGCCGCGCTGGCGCCGCGGCTGGCGTCGGTGCTGGAAGTCGTCTACCTGGTGTTCAACGAGGGCTACACCGCGACCGCCGGAGACGACTGGATGCGCCCCGCGCTGTGCGAGGAGGCGATGCGCCTGGGCCGCGTGCTGGCCGGGCTGGTGCCCGGCGAGAGCGAGGTGCACGGGCTGGCCGCGCTGATGGAGATCCAGGCCTCGCGCCTGCATGCGCGCACCGACGCGCAGGGCCGGCCGGTGCTGCTGCCCGACCAGGACCGCAGCCGCTGGGACCGCCTGCTGGTGCGGCGCGGACTGGCCGCGCTCGAGCGCGCGACGACGCTCGGCGGCGCGCTCGGCCCGTACGCGCTGCAGGCTTCGATCGCCGCCTGCCACGCGCGTGCGCCGACCTCCGCGGCGACGGACTGGGCGCGCATCGCCGCGCTGTACGACGCGCTGGCGCAGGTCGCGCCCTCACCGGTGGTGGAACTGAACCGCGCGGTCGCCGTCGGCATGGCCTTCGGGCCGGGCGCGGGGCTGCAGATCGTCGACGCGCTCGCGGCCGAGCCTGCGCTGGCGCGCTACCACTGGCTGCCGAGCGTGCGCGCAGACCTGCTGGCCAAGCTGGGACGCGCCGCCGAGGCGCGGGCCGAATTCGAGCGCGCCGCCGGCATGACGCAGAACGCTCGCGAGCGGGCGCTGTTGCTGGAACGTGCGTCGGCCCTGGGGGTGTCGGCAGCGCCCGCGGATGGTCTGCCCGGTGACGCGACGATCGCTGGCGCGACGGCAGGCCGGAAGGGCGCCGGCGGCGGAATCGGCGACGGCGCCTGAGCCGTCGCCGCGGCCCGTCGTTCAGCGCGCGGCGCAGCCCAGCGCCTGCGCCGTCGCCGGCCGATGCGCGTCGATGCGCCACAGCGACGCGCGCCCCGCTTCGGCCACCGGCCGCTGGCCGGCCAGGAACGCGTACGACGCGGTCGAGGCGGTCGGCAGCACCATCCAGGCCACGCCGGCATCGCAGAGCGTGCGCGGCAGTTCGTCCGGTTGGCGCAGCACCGCCGGCGCCAGCGCGGGGTCGAATTCGGCGGCGTCGAACAGCTCCTTGCGCGCGTTGTCGTGCTGCGCCAGGTCGGCGGCCTGCCAATCCATGAACACCGGCGTCGGCGTGCGCAGGCCGGCGTAGAAGCCGGCGTCGTAGAAGTAGTCCTCGACGAAGAACACCGGCTCGGCCGGCGCGCGCAGCGCCGCCAGCGCGGTGCCGATCGGCCGTTGAGACTGATGACCGCCGGTGGCCAGCGCAGTGACCGCCACCAAGCCCACCAGTGCCGACAGCACACCACCGGCGACGATCGCCCGGCGGCGCGGCCGCGCTGCCCAGGCCGCGGCAGCAGCCACGCCGATCAGCGCCGCCAACGGTGGCAGCGCCGGCAGCACGTAGCCGATCAGCTTGGATTGCGGCAGCGAGAAGAAGCCGACGATCGCGACCAGCCAGCACCACATCAGCCGGCGCCAGGCGGCCATCGGCTCCGGCGAAGCGTCAGGCGTCACGGCGTCGCCGGCCGGCGCGCGGCGCCGCCATGCCAGCGCGGCGAGCCACGGCAGCGCGAACAGCGCCAGCACCGCCGGATAGAACCAGACCGGCTGCACGTTGTTGAAGCCTGTGCTGGCGAAACGCTGCAGGTGCTGGACGACGATGAAGTAGTGCAGGAACTCGGGGAAGCGCGCCTGCATCGCGATGAACCACGGCGCGGCAACGGCCACGAACAGCAGCGTGCCGGGCCACGACCAGAGCGAGAGGATGCCGCGCCAGCGTCCGAGGGACGCGCGCCAGACGATGATCACGAGCGCCGGCAACAGCGCACCGATCAAACCCTTGGCCAGCACGCCGAGCGCCGCCATACCGAACGCGGCGGCGAGCAGACCCGGCGCACCGGGCTCGCCGGCATCCTGCCGCGACGCCGCCTCGGCGAACAGCAACACCGTGACGCCGATGCAGCCGCCGACCAGCATGTCCAGGTTCGCGAACTGCGCGCCGACGAAGAACATCGGGTTCGTCAGCAGCGCGGCGAGTGTCGCCAGCGCGGCGCCGGGGCCGACGCGGCGGCGGGTGAAGAGGTACAGCGCGAAGGCGACCGCGCTGGCGCCGAGCAGCGACGCCGTTCGCGCCGCCAGTTCATGCGTGCCGAACACCTGCAGCGCGGCGCCGGTGATCCAGTAGAACAGGGGCGGCTTGTGGAAGAAGGGCAGGCCGTCGAGGCGCGGCGTGAGCCAATCGCCGCTGTGCACCATGTCGAGCGCGACGCTGGCATAGCGGCCCTCGTCCGGCAGCATCAGCGGGCGCGCCCAGGCGGTCGCGACCAGCCAGGCGACGATCAGCGCGAACACCAAAGCCGCCGGCCACTGGCGCACGCGCGCGGCGGCGAACGGCCCGTGGGCAGGGCCGACGGTCGCGGACGACATGGGCGCCGCGGGCAGGGTCCGTCGGGGGAAGGGATGACACAGCGTGGATCGAGCGGGGGGAGCCGGGCAGTGTGTCGGCGCCGGCTTAGGCAAGGCTTAACGCACGGTGCCTGGATCGGGTTGTCCGTCGATTCCCACATCGAATGCCCCAGGATGATGCGAAAGTGTTGCGGCCCTACAACTCTGCGCCACCTGTCGCGGAAGGGAGTCGACCCAGGACGCCCCACCGGATCGGGGACAATCGACGGATGCTCCAGCAACGCACCCTCAAGTCGCTCACACGCGCCGTCGGCGTCGGCGTGCACGGCGGGCAACGCGTCGAGATGACCTTCCGTCCGGCGCCGCCGGACACCGGCATCGTGTTCCGCCGCACCGACCTGCCGCAACCGGTCGACATCCCGGTCGATCCGTTCGCGGTGTCGGACACGCGCATGGCCACGACGATCTCTCCCGGCGGCGATCCGGGCGCAGCCAAGGTCAACACCATCGAGCACCTGTTGTCGGCGTGCGCCGGCCTCGGCATCGACAACCTGACGATCGACATCACCGCCGAGGAGGTGCCGATCCTCGACGGTTCCGCGGCGTCGTTCGTGTTCCTGCTGCAGAGCGCCGGCATCGAACTGCAGGACGCGCCGAAGCGCTTCCTGCGCATCCGCCGGCCGGTGGAGGTGCGCGAGGGCGAGGGCCGAACGCTGAAGTGGGCCCGGCTCGAACCCTTCGAGGGCTACCGGCTGACGTTCGAGATCGACTTCGACCACCCGGCGGTCAACCAGACCGGCCAGCGGGTGGTGTTCGACATGGGCAGCGGCCAGTACAAGCGCGACATCGCCCGCGCCCGCACCTTCGGCTTCACGAAGGACGTGGAGATGATGCGTTCGCGGGGGCTCGGGCTCGGCGGCAGCATGGACAACGTGGTCGTCGTGGACGACTACAAGGTGCTCAATGGCGAGGGGCTGCGCTACGACGACGAGTTCGTGAAGCACAAGATCCTGGACGCGATCGGCGACATGCATGTCGCCGGCCATCCGCTGATCGGCGCGTACAGCGCCTTCAAGTCGGGGCACGCGCTGAACAACAAGCTGCTGCGCGCGGTGTTCGCCGATCCGGCGGCCTACGAGATCGTGACCTTCGACGACGCCTCCCGCGTGCCCGGCGGCCTGGCCGATCTGGCCCCGGCGTGGTGAGCCGGCGCCGACCCTCCGGCGCGGCGCAAGGCCGGCGAGCCGCCGGCACGCCGCTGCGTCGCCCCGGCGCGCTCAGCCCATGCTGATCTTCCGATGGATCATTCTCCTGTTGCTGGTTGCGGGCCTGGTGTGCTTCGCGATGTACGTGGGCACCGGCCAGATGCGCTGGCGCGTGCTCGGCTTGCGCATCGTCAAGTGGACGGTGATCGCCGGGCTCGGCTTCTTCGCCACGCTCATCCTCGAGCGCATGGCGATGATGCTGTGAGGACGACACCGAGATGACCGTCTTCCGCTGGATCGTCGGCGTGATCGCGGCCCTGATGATCTCGGGCATGTCGCTGTCGTTCGTAGTCTACATCGCCTCGGGCGTCGACGTGTGGGTCGTGCGCGCGCGGCGCTTCCGCCACTGGGCCTACCTGGCACTGCTGCTGTGGTTCAACGTCGAGATCTGGCTGCGCGTGGCGCTGATCATCATCCACTGGTGAGATCGAGGAAGGCCAGCACGTCGGGCAGGTGCGCGTCGAAGTCCGACAACGCATGGTCGCCGCCCTCCAGCAGCTTGATCCGGGCGCCGGCGTAGCGCGCGCTCATCTCGCGCCAGTCGAGCACCTCGTCGCCGCGGGCGATCACGGCGAAGTAGTGCTGCGGGTCGCGCAGCGCCGGCGGCGCCAGCGCGCGCAGTTCGTCGACGTATTCGGCGCGGAAGAAGAAGCGGTCGTCGCTGTGCCAGGCGGTGGTCTCGCCGATGTGGCGCGCCAGGTCGCGCGCCGGTTCCACGGCCGGGTTCAGCAGCGCCGCCCGCCAGCCGCGGCGCTCGGCGATCACGGTGGCGTAGAAGCCGCCGAGCGAGCTGCCGATCACGGCGCTGCCGTCGTCCGGCCAGCCGGCGGTTCCCTGTTCGAGCAGCGCGATCGCCTCGCGCGGCGACGGCGGCAGTTGCGGGCACCACCAGTGAACGTCCGGCCGGTGCGCGAGCATCCAGGCGTGCGTCTGTCGCGCCTTGGCCGACATCGGCGACGAACGGAACCCGTGCAGGTACAGCAGGTGCGACGGCGACATCAGCCCCGCCGCGCGGCCGCGGTGTCGAGCGCGGCCAGCAGCTTCGCGTGGATGCCGCCGAAGCCGCCGTTGCTCATGCACAGCACATGGTCGCCCGGCCGCGCGGCGGCGACGACGCGCGACACCAGCGCGTCGACGTTGTCGCAGACGACCGCCTGCGCACCCATCGGCGCCAGTGCCTGTGCGGCATCCCAGCCGAGCCCGCCGCCGTGGCAGAACGCCAGGTCGGCCTCTTCGAGCGACCAGGGAAGCTGATCCTTCATCTCGCCGCGCTTCATCGTGTTCGAGCGCGGCTCGAACACCGCCAGGATGCGCGCCGCGCCGACCTTGCGGCGCAGGCCGTTGACGGTGGTGCGGATCGCCGTCGGGTGGTGCGCGAAATCGTCGTAGACCTTCACGCCGCCGGCTTCGCCGCGCAGCTCCAGCCGGCGGCGCACGTTGCGGAAGCCGGCCAGCGCGCGCGCCGCCACGTCCGGCGCGACGCCCACGTGCTCGGCCGCGGCGATGGCCGCCAGCGCGTTGAGCTGGTTGTGCTCGCCCAGCAGCGGCCAGTCGACGCGTGCGAGCTTCAGGCTGCCGCGCAGCACGTCGAAGGCATGCGGCTCGCCGCGCGCGCGGAACTCGCCCGGCGCCTCCTTGCGCGCGCCGAAGCGCACGACCTCGCTCCACTGGCCCATCGCCAGCACGCGCTGCAACGCCGGCTCGCGCGCGTTCACCACCAGCCGCCCGGTCGACGGCACCGTGCGCACCAGGTGGTGGAACTGGCGCTCGATCGCCGCCAGGTCGTCAAAGATGTCGGCGTGGTCGAACTCGAGGTTGTTCAGCACCGCCGTGCGCGGCCGGTAGTGGACGAACTTGCTGCGCTTGTCGAAGAAGGCGGTGTCGTACTCGTCGGCCTCGATCACGAAGGTCTTGCCGCGGCCGAGCCGCGCCGACACGCCGAAGTTCAGCGGCACGCCGCCGACCAGGAAGCCCGGCTCCAGGCCGGCCTGCTCGAGGATCCAGGCGAGCATCGCGGTGGTGGTGGTCTTGCCGTGCGTGCCGGCCACGGCCAGCACGTGGCGCCCGCGCAGCACTTCGTCGGCCAGCCACTGCGGGCCGCTCGTGTAGGGCGCGCCGGCGTCGAGGATGGCCTCCATCAGCGGGTTGCCGCGGCTGATCGCGTTGCCGATCACGAACAGGTCCGGCTTCACGGCGAGCTGGTCGGCGCCGTAGCCCTCGGTCAGCGTGATGCCGAGCGCCTGGAGCTGGTCGCTCATCGGCGGATAGACGCCGGCATCGCAGCCGGTGACCGTGTGCCCTGCCTCTCGTGCCAGTGCGGCGGCCCCGCCCATGAAGGTTCCGCAGATGCCGAGGATGTGGATGTGCATGGTCGGATTCTAGGAGCGCGGGTGGATGGGTCAGCGGCCGGCCGGGCCGGACTCCCGCCGGAACGGCGAGCGATGTCGTCGAGCAACCGGCGTGCCTGTCGCGGGGCTGCAAGGCGGGCCGACCCGGTCGGCCGTTGCGCCGCCGCGGCCGTTGCAGGCTTCGCGGCGCTTCTTGCTTGCGCCGGCCTTGGCCGCCGCCACCCGGCGGCCCCGCGATCTGCCTTAGCATCCCCGCGCGCCGGCCCGCTGCCGCCGGCCGGTGTTCACCACAGGAGAGATTCACGATGCGCGTTCAAACCCGCACCCTCGTCCGGATGGCCGCGAGCCTGCTGCTCGCCGGCAGCTTCGCCGCCCAGGCCGCCGGGCCGGAGCCGAAGGTCCTGAACATCTACAACTGGTCCGACTACATCGCGGACGACACGATCAAGAACTTCGAGAAAGAGACCGGCATCAAGGTCCGCTACGACAACTACGACAACAACGAGATCCTGCACACCAAGCTGGTCGCCGGGAAGACCGGCTACGACATCGTGGTGCCCGGTGCGCACTTCGCGAAGCAGCAGATCGAAGGCAAGCTGCTGCAGAAGCTCGACCGCTCGCTGCTGACGAACTGGGGCAACCTCGATCCGGCGCTGCTCAAGCAGATGGAAGGCGTGGACCCGGGCAACCAGTACCTGGTCGACTGGCTGTGGGGCTACGTGACGGTGGGCATCAACACCGCCAAGGTCAAGAAGGCGCTGGGCGACCTGCCGATGCCCGAGAACCCGTGGTCGCTGGTGTTCGACCCGAAGTACGCGAGCAAGCTCAAGAGCTGCGGCGTCAACTTCCTCGATTCGGCGTCGGAGGTGCTGCCGGTCGCGATGCTGTACGTCGGCAAGCCGGGCTTCAGCAAGAACGCGGCCGACTATCCGGCGGCCGCCACGATGCTGAAGGCGGTGCGCCCGTACGTCACGCGCTTCTCGTCGTCGGGCTACATCAACGAGCTGGCCGACGGCTCGCTGTGCGCGGTGATGGGCTACTCGGGCGACATCAACATCGCGCGTGCCCGCGCGATCGAGGCCAAGAGCGGCCAGGACATCCAGGCGCTGATCCCGAAGTCCGGCGCTACCTTGTTCTTCGATTCGATGGCGATCCCGGCCGATGCGCCGCACCCGCAGAACGCGCATCTGTTCATCAACTACATCCTGCGCCCCGAGGTGCACGCGTCGCTGACCAATAAGGTCTTCTACGCCAACCCGAACAAGGCGAGCCTGAAGTTCGTCAAGAAGGACGTGGCGGAGAACAAGTCGGTGTTCCCGTCGGCCGACGAACTGGCCGGCATGACGGCGCCCGACAGCGTGCCGCAGGACATCCGGCGCGTGCAGACGCGCATCTTCACGAGCTTCAAGGCGGGGCGCTGAGCAGCGCGGCGGCGGCTGCGCCGCCGGCGGGGCTGCCGGCGCCGACGCCGGGGCCGGCGCGTTGACGCCGCGGTCGCATTGTGCGGCGCTGCGGCCGCGTCTGGCTCAGGCGCGCAGCGCGGTTGCCGCCGCGGCGAGCGTCTGCGCGATCTCGTCGGCCGTGTGCGCGGCGCTGACGAAGCCGGCCTCGTACAGCGCCGGCGCGAAGTACACGCCGCGGTCGAGCATCGCGTGGAAGAAGCGGTTGAAGCGCTCCTTGTCGGTGGCCATCACCGCGCCGTAGTTCTGCGGCAGGTCCTCGCCGGCGCTTCGCGGGAAGAAGAAGCCGAACATGCCGCCTTCGCTGTCGCCGACCAGCGGCACGCCCGCCTCGCGCCCGGCGGCGACCAGTCCGTCGACCAGGCTTCGGGTGCGCGCCGACAGCGCCTCGAAGAAGCCCGGCCGGCGGATCTCGCGCAGCGTGGCCAGCCCGCAGGCGGTGGCGACCGGGTTGCCCGACAGCGTGCCGGCCTGGTAGACCGGGCCGAGCGGCGCGAGCTGTTCCATCACCGCGCGCTTGCCGCCGAAGGCCGCCAGCGGCATGCCGCCGCCGATCACCTTGCCGAACACGCTCATGTCCGGCGCGAAGCCGGGGATGGCCTGCGCGTAGAGGCTCTGCGCGCCGCCCAGCGCCACGCGGAATCCGGTCATCACCTCGTCGAACACCAGCAGCGCGCCGTGCCGCGTGCACAGCTCGCGCAGCCTCGTCATGAAGGGCAGCGAGGCGCGCACGAAGTTCATGTTGCCGGCGATCGGCTCGATCATCACGCAGGCCAGCTGGGCGCCGTGCCGGTCGAACGCCTCCTCGAGCTGGGCGACGTTGTTGTATTCGAGGACCAGCGTGTGCTGCACCACCTCCGGCGGCACGCCGGCGGAAGTCGGGTGGCCGAAGGTGGCGAGGCCGGAGCCGGCCTTGACCAGCAGCGCGTCCGCATGGCCGTGGTAGCAGCCCTCGAACTTGACGATGCGGCTGCGGCCGGTGGCGCCGCGCGCCAGCCGGATCGCGCTCATCGCCGCCTCGGTGCCCGAGCTGACCAGGCGGATCTGCTCCAGCCCCGGCACCAGGCCGATGATCTCCTCGGCCAGCTCGACCTCGCGCTCGGTGGGCGCGCCGAACGAGAAGCCGTCGCGCGCGGCCTGCAGCACCGCCTCGAGCACCGCCGGATGGCCGTGGCCGAGGATCATCGGCCCCCAGGAGCCGATGTAGTCGATGTAGCGCCTGCCTTCGGCGTCGACCATGTAGGCACCTTCGGCCCGCGCGATGAAGCGCGGCGTGCCGCCGACCGCGCGGAAGGCGCGCACCGGCGAATTGACGCCGCCGGGAATCACGCGGCCGGCGCGCTCGAAAAGCTGCGCGTTGGTGGTCGCGCTGGTGGGCGCGTCGGTCGATCGGGTCATGGCGGATTGCCTCTCACCCTCTCAGTGGATGTGTCGGGAGCCCGGCGTGTCGGGCGCGTCGGTGGGGCCGTCTTCGCCCTCGCCGCTGCCTTCCTCGTCCTCGCCCGGGGGGAGGGCCCAGAAGAAGCGGTCGGGGATCACATTGCCCATGCCGGGCCGGAAGCCGGCGTCCAGCGCCTGGTCGAGGAAGGCCAGGGCCTCGCCGACCGCCGAATGCAGCTCGCTGCCGGCGCCCAGCAGCGCCGCCAGCGCGGCCGACAGCGTGTCGCCGGCGCCGACGAAGGTGGCGTCGAAGCGCTCGAACTTCTCGCCGGTGATCGCGCCCTGAGGCGACGCCAGCACGTTGTCGTAGTACTGCTCGGGCGTCTTGTTGCTCTTCAGCAGCACGCTGGTGACGAGCACGAAGCGCGTGCCGTGTTCGGCGGCGGCCACCGCCAGCTCGCGTGCCGACGTGGGGCGCTCCGCGTCCCAGTCGGGCAGCAGGAAGTCGGTCAGCGTCTGGTGGCTGCCGACCAGCACCTCGGTCTGCGGCAGCACCAGCTCGCGGAAGGCGTCGAGGTAGGCCTGCTGGTCGTCCTCCTCGACCCACGACAGGTTGGGCATGTACGACACCAGCGGCACGTCCGGGTAGTCGGACAGGATCTCGGCGACCGCCGAGACGCCCTCGGCCGAGCCGAGGAAGCCGACCTTCCAGGCGGCGATCGTCACGTCCTCGAGCACGCTGCGCGCCTGCTCGACGATGACGTCGGCGTCGATCGCATGGTGGTCGAAGACTTCGGCGGTGTCGCGCATCACGATCGACGTGACGACGGGCAGCGCGTGCGCGCCCATCGCCGCGATCGTCGAGACATCGCCCGCGATACCGCCGGCGCCGCTGGCGTCGGTGGCGTTGAAGCTCATCACGCAGGCCGGCGCGGGCGCCTCCTGGGTCGAGTCGGGATCGGTATCGGCGGGGGCTTTTTCAGCGTTCATGAAGGGTCGCTCAAGAAACGGGAACAGCGGCCGAAAACACGTGGAATCGAGACCGTCGCAAGTTCCAGAGAACTCTGAGCTATGTCGTGTATGTTCCTACGAGACTTGGTTTTTTTCGACTACGCATCGCTACAATCGCGCCCCATTGTAGTGAAGCCCCGATACTCAAGTGACTGAACCTCGAACCTGGATGTGCCTCATTTGTGGCTGGATCTACGATGAGGCCGCCGGTGACCCGGAACATGGCATCGCACCGGGGACTGCCTGGGCGGCGGTACCGATGAACTGGACCTGTCCGGAATGCGGGGCGCGCAAGGAAGATTTCGAGATGGTCGAGATCTGACGGGCGCCCGGATCCCCGGCACGGACCCGCACGTGGTCCGGCCGACGTCGTTGAGGAGAATGCTCGGTGAGCCAAGACAGCCCATCCGAAGCGCCGGGCGGGAAAGTGCTGGTCATCGACGACAGCAACACGATTCGACGCAGCGCGGAAATCTTCCTGAAGCAGGGCGGATACCAGGTGCTGCTGGCGGAAGACGGTTTCGATGCGCTCGCCAAGGTCAATGACCACGAGCCCGACCTGATCTTCTGCGACATCCTGATGCCGCGCCTCGACGGCTACCAGACCTGCGCGATCATCAAGCGCAACGTCCGCTTCGCGTCGGTGCCGGTGATCATGCTGTCCTCCAAGGACGGCCTGTTCGACAAGGCGCGCGGCCGCATGGTCGGTTCGCAGGACTACCTGACCAAGCCCTTCACGAAGGACCAGTTGCTGGCCGCCGTGGAACAGCACTGCCGGTCGCTGTGACGGTGCGCGAAAGCTCCACCCGCCGCGCGCCGCCCGAGGACCCTCCGATGCCGATCCACAAGATTCTGCTGGTTGACGATTCCAAGACCGAACTGCATGTCCTGTCGGACCTGCTGACGCGGCACGGCTATTCGGTGCGCACCGCCGAGAACGGCGAGGAAGCCACGCGGCGCCTGGCCGACGAGCGGCCGGACCTGATCCTGATGGACGTCGTGATGCCGGGCCAGAACGGCTTCCAGCTCACGCGCACGATCACCCGCGACCCGCGCTTCGCCCAGGTGCCGGTGATCATGTGCACGAGCAAGAACCAGGAAACCGACAAGGTCTGGGGCATGCGTCAGGGCGCGCGCGACTACATCGTCAAGCCGATCGACCCCGACACCCTGATCGCCAAGATCAAGGCCTTCGATTGAGCGGCGCGTCATGGCCAACAAGGAAGCCCTGCGTGAACTCCAGAGCCGGCTGGCCGAGCGCCTTCAGGCTGCGCGCACGCAGGAACGCGGCAAGTCGTGGCTGGCGGTGGAGTGCGGCGGCCACGGCCTGCTGTTCACTCTGAAGGACGCCGGCGAGATCTTCACGCCGGTGCCGATCTCGCCGGTGCCGCATGTGCAGCGCTGGTTCATGGGTGTCGCCAACCTGCGCGGGCACCTGCACGGCGTGGTCGACCTGGCCGGGTTCCTCGGCCTGCGGCGACCCGTCGAGCCGGTGCGCGAGGGCGTGCGCGAGCACGGCCGCGACCCATCGCGGCTGGTGGTGTTCAACGCCTCGATGGAGCTGAACTGCGCGCTGTGGGTCGACCGGCTCGCCGGGCTGCGCAGCGAAGCGCAGCTCACGCCAGAGCCCGAAGACGGCACGCCGCGCCCGGCCTTCGTCGGTGCGCGCCTGCGCGATGCCGCCGGCACCGTCTGGCAGGAACTGCACCTGGCCGAGCTGGCCGGCGAGGAACGCTTCCTGAGCATCGTCGCCTGACTTTCGACGGCGACGATGGCCGCATCGACGACAAGCGCGAGCCCGGCGATGCGCCCGCGGCCCGAGCGCAGCCTGCACGCGGCCCTGAAGTGCGCGCCGCAACGGCCGATGACACGGTGACACGCAAATCGAGGACGACATGAGCCTTCTGGAAAAGTTCACG
>JBGAMJ010000065.1:0-28073 GCA_044223035.1 Piscinibacter sp. | reverse complement strand
GCCGCGAGGGCCCAGAAGGCGGCGGACATCACGATCGCCGGCAGCGCGCTCCTCAGCGTGTCGCTCCACCGGCCGGCGATGCGCGTTGATGACAGTGACATGGTCGGCAACCGTGCTGCGAAAGTCAGAAACTGGAGCCGACCGCCATGGCAGTGCCGACCCCAAGCCCGTACGGGATGTGCGAGAGCGTGCTCGCCAGCAAGGCATGGGTGCCACGCGGCCCGCGCCGCCCGAACCAGCCCCAGCCGAAGGCCGGCAGAAGAACGAACCACGGCAGCAGCGACGTCGCGCCGCCGAAGAGCAGGCCGCCCAGCAGGTGATGCGTCGTCGGTGCGGCGCCGCAGCACTGCAGAACGGCCGGGTACACGAGTGCCACCCCGCCGCCGCCAACGAGGAAATGGAAGGCCCAGCCCACGCGGGCCTCACCCGGCAACGGTGGGGTGTCGAGGATGTTGGCGTGGGTCAACTGCCCGCGTGTCAGGCCCAGGACCCAGCGGCCCACGAGGGCGACGTTCACGCCGCTCGTGATGCCGATCCTCGCCGCGGCCGTTTCGGTGATGTCCATGAGGACGGCACCGACGATGCCGCCCAGAAATGCCAGCGCAAAACTGTTCACTCGCTACCTCGCGGGGAGGGAAGATCGGCCGGGTCGGCCGGTGACTGCGGGACGCCGGCGGTGGCTGACTGCTCGCCACCGGCGCGGATCCGCACGTGACCTGACTCAGGCCTGGGAGCAGGTGCGGCCGGGTCCGCACTGGCACTGCGGGCCGCAGGAGCCGGAGCAGGAGCAGGAGCAGGAGCAGGCCTGTGCGGCAGATTGTGCGGTGGGTCGTTGGCAGCCGCAGGGGCAGGCCGGCCCAGGGCAGGTGGCGCAGTGGCAGGGTACGGTTTGCTTCGTGTCGTTCATGGTGGGTTACCTGGAGGTGAATCGACGACGGGATGTCTTCGATGGCTGCACTGTCGGCGCGGCAGCCTCGACCCGACAGTCGTTTGAGACGAACTGTCGTCGCGCATGCCGGAACGGTCGCGCCGATCGACCGGTCTGCTTCATCGGCAGGTCTCCTTCAGTGGCCTTCGTGGCCGGCCGGCTTGCGAACTTGCAGGGTGTCGGCGTCAGCCTTCGGTGCCGACGCCCGCCGGGGCTCGGGCATCTCCGCCGTGTACTCGCTGGCCACCGTGCCGACGGGGTGCTCGTAGGGGCCGGGGTCCCTGAAATCGCCGCGCCGGAGGTCGTCGCGCACCTTCACGACGCTGAACATGCCGCCCATGCCGATGGGGCCGAACGGCCCGGTTCCCGTCATCATCGGCAGCGTGTTGTCGGGCAACGGCATCGCCATCTCGGCCATGTCGTGCATGCCGCGCTCGCCCATGACCATGTAGTCGGGGATCAGGCCCGAGATCTTCTTCGCGACGTCCCGGTGGTCGACGCCGATCATGGTCGGCACGCCGTGGCCCATCGCATTCATCGTGTGGTGCGACTTGTGGCAATGGATGGCCCAGTCGCCGGCCAGCGCGTCGAACTCGAAGGCGCGCATCTGGCCCACCCCGATGTCGGTCGTGACCTCGGGCCAGCGCGCGCTCCGGGGCACCCAACCGCCGTCGGTGCCGACCACTTCGAAGTGCGGCCCGTGCATGTGGATGGGGTGGTTCGTCATCGTCAGGTTGCCGACCCGGATGCGCACGCGCTCGCCGGTGCGCGCGACGAACGGGTCGATGCCGGGGAAGGCACGGCTGTTCCAGGTCCACAGGTTGAAGTCGAGCATCGTGTTCACCCGCGGCGTGGCACTGCCCGGCTCGATGTCGTAGGCGTTCAGGATGAAGCCGAAGTCGCGGTCGACCTTGAATTGCCGCGGGTCCCTGGGGTGCACGATGAACAGGCCCATCATGCCCATCGCCATCTGCGCCATCTCGTCGGCGTGCGGGTGGTACATGAACGTGCCGGAGCGCTGCAGCACGAACTCGTACATGAAGGTCTTGCCCACCGCAATGGGCGGCTGGGTCAGGCCCGAGACGCCGTCCATGCCCGAGGGCAGCAGGACGCCGTGCCAGTGGACGCTCGTGACCTCGGACAGCCGGTTGGTGACGAAGATGCGGATGCGGTCGCCCTCGACGGCCTCGAGGGTCGGCCCCGGGCTGGAGCCGTTGTAGCCCCAGAGATTGGCCTTCATGCCGGGCGCGATCTCGCGCACCACCGGCTCGGCGACCAGGTGGAACTCCTTGACGCCATCCTTCACGCGCCACGGCAGCGACCAGCCGTTCAGCGTCACGAGCGGCTGGAACGGCCGCCCATTGGGCGGCGTGGGCGGCAGCTCGGTGGCTGCCGAGGTGCGGTTGGCCGCCTCCGGCAGCACTGCTGCACCGGCGCGGCTGACGGCAGCGGCGCCCAGGAGAGCCGCACCGGCGGCCTTGAACAATGTTCTGCGCTGGGTCATTGTGGGGTCCCTCGATGGCCGGCTTGCGTGGCAGCGGCCGCCCCGGCCGGGCTCAAGCCCGGCACGGCGCCCGGCGAGCGGGCAGTCAGCGCCACCTGCAGATCGGTTTCGGCGATCCAGTAGTCGCGCAAAGACTCGACGGCCGCCGTGACGGCGGCAATCTGGTCGCGGGCGTCGGCCAGCAGGTCGAAGACGCTGGCGAGCATCCCGTTGTAGCGAAGCAGGTTCTCCTCCGAGATGCGCCGGCGCAGCGGCACGACTTCGTCGCGGTAGTGCCGGGCCAGGTCGTACGCCGTCCGGTAAGCGGAATAGGACTCGCGCACTTCCGAGCGGGCGTTGATCGCCACCTGCGCGGTGCGATTCACCGCCTGCAGGTAGGTCGCTTCGGCCCGGGCCGCCCTCGCAGTGCCAAATTCGAAGAGCGGCAGCTCGAGCTCGATTTCGTAGCCGTTGCCGCGCCCCTCGCCGGTGACGCTCTTGTTCTGGTAGCCCGCGTGCAGCACGTTGACGAAGCGCGTCGCCTGGATCAACCCGAGCGACCTGGCGGTGGACTCGGTGTCGCGCCTGGCCATGAGCACGTCCAGTCGCCAGTCCATGGCGGCCTGCTCGGCGTCCCGCGGTTCGGCCGGGCGGCCGGGCAGGTCCGGCAACCGGTCCGGGAGCGTGAACGCCGCCGCGTCACCGCCGAGGGCCAGGACGCGGGTCAGGCGCTCGCCCGCCGCCAGTGCCTGGTGCTGCGCACGAACCCATTGCGCGGTGGCGTCCGCATAGAACGACTGCTCGCGCATTTGCGCCAGCCGGCTGAAGTTGCCCGCCGCTGCCATTCGCCGGGCCAGCTCGTTCGACCCGCCACTGCGCTTGCTCGAAGCGGCGCTGCTCGACCTGCTTCGCCAGGGGCCTCGTGAGCAGCGCCAGCACGTCGAACAGCACCGCACGGTCGATTTCCACCGCCGCGTTGCCGCTCAGGCGGCCGAACCTGAACGTCGGGTTGGCGAGACGCCCGGCCTGCACGAGGTCCGACTCGGCAATCCCCATCTCGGCGTAGCTGGCCTGCAGGTCGCGGTTGTTCAGCAACGCGATTTCGACCACGCTGTCGACGGACAACGGTTGCTTCAGCAACTCGGCGACCCGCGCGGCGGCGGAGTCCACCTGTTCGACCGTCCGCTGGTACGAGGGCGCGTGGCCGATGCGCTCCCGGGTCATCTGCTCGACCTTGCCGAAGCCGCCATCCGGGGAGAAGGATGCGCAGCCGGTGAACACCAGCGATGCGAGTGCCGGGGCGATCACGCGCTTCATGGCGTGCCTCCAGGCTTGCGCCCGCCGCCGTGCAGGCGCATGGCTGTCAGTTTCTTGATCATCATTCGAACTCGTCTGATGCACCGGCAGCCGTGGCCACCGGCGGGTAGCCCGTGCGGTGGACGCACGAGCGCTGCCTGGCACCCTCTCGGGGGGGGGCGGACGACGCAAGGCGTCGGCCTGGGGCGCTCTCAGCGGAGGCTTTACGAGGTCAGAGGGTTCGTGGAGGCCGGTCCTGGCCTTCGGACTGGAACGCCGCGATGGGTGCGGAGAACGCCGGGAAGGCGACCGATGGGCCTGAGAGCGGCCCCGCGACCGAGGGCAGCGCGAATGCAAGTGGGGTCACGCAGCAACCGCCGGCGCAGACCTGGCAACCGGGCTGGTGCCCACCCGAGGAGGCGGTGTCGCCGCCGGAGGGGTCGCCGTGCGATGGGTGGTGATGCCCCGTCGCGTGCTCGTCGTGCACGCCGGGTTCTCCATGGCCGTGACCGTTACCCTTCTCGACGGCCAAGACGGCCATGCCGACGCCTCCGCCACCCGGGCACAGCATCGCAGCGGCCAACGCGCCCCGGACGGGGAGCAGGAACGCCAGCAGTACCAGGACGACGACGCGGAAGTGCTTCACGTGGACAAGACGGTCGCTCCCGCGAGACCGTCGAGGATGGGGCACTCGGGTCGGTCATCCCCGTGGCAGCAGTGCACGAGGTGTTCGAGGGTCGATTTCATCGCCAGCAGTTCCGCCGCCTTCTGCTCGAGCTCCTTGATGTGCGCTTCGGCCAGGGCCTTGACCTGGCGGCTCGGGCGGTGACGGTTCTGCCACAGGCCGACCAATTCGGCGATCTCCGTCAACGAGAAACCAAGGTCTCGCGAGTGGCGGATGAACCGCAGCGTGTGGACGTCGTTCTGCTCGTACTGGCGATAGCCGGACTCGGTGCGCCGGGCTGCCGGCAAGAGTCCCGTCTCCTCGTAGTGCCGAATCATCTTGGCCGACACGCCGGACGCGCTCGCCGCCTCCCCGATGTTCATCATGCGCCTGCTCCCGGAAGCTGCACGCTTCATCGGTCAGTCTAGACCTTCCCGCGATGGGAATGTCAAGCACGGGCAGCGGCCGTTCGGGCGGTGGGCTCGAAGATCGCTGCGTTCCCCGGGCAGAAACCCCCTCCGGAGGCGCGCACACCCGGCGGCAGCCACCGAAAACGACCACGACGTGACGGCGCGGCGCCTACCCGCCACCTGACCATTCAGGCCGGCCAGGCGCGCACACTGAAGGCACTTGCGAGGAACTCGATCATCCGCCGGACTTTCGGCGAGACGAACTTGCGCGACGGGTAGACCGCGTAGACGCCCAGCTCGACCGAGCGCCAGGCCGGCATCACTTCCACCAGCGTGCCGGCCAGCAGGTCCGGCCCGACCAGGAACGTGGGCTGGAGCACGATGCCCTGGTGGCGCAGCGCCGCCACGCGGCAGGTGTCGCCACTGTTGGTGCGCAGGCGCGGCGTCACCTTGACCGAGACGACGCCCTCGGAGTCTCCGCCGGGCCCCGTGAACTCCCACTGCTCGCCCATCGAGAACAGGCTGTAGGCCAGCACGTCGTGGCCGGCCAGGTCGGCCGGGTGAGCCGGCACGCCGCGCGCCTGCAGGTACGGCGGCGAGGCACACAGAACCTGGCGCGTCGACGTGAGCGGCCGGCTCACCAGCGACGAGTTGGGCAGGCGGGCGATGCGCACCGCCATGTCGAAACCCTCCTCGACCAGATCGACCACGCGGTCGGCCAGCGTCACGTCGAGCGTGACCTTCGGGTGCTGGGCCATGAAATCCACCCACAGCGGCGCCAGGTGCAGCAGTCCGAACGAGAACGGCACGTTGATCCGAAGCACGCCGCGGGGCTCGCCGCGGTGCGAGCTGATCTCCGCCTCGGCCTCGTCGACGCCGCCCAGCAGTTCGCGGCAGCGTGCATGGAAGACCTCGCCTTCCGGCGTCAGCGAGAGCTTGCGTGTCGTGCGATGCAGCAGCCGCACCTTGAGCCGCGACTCCAGTTCCGCGACGTGCCGCGAGACCGCCGCCTTGGACATCCCGAGCGCGTCCGACGCGCCGACGAAGCTGCCGGCGTCGACCACCGCGGCGAACACGCGCATTTCCTCGAACCGGTCCATTTGTTTCGCTCGAGGAACAGTTGATCTCGTTCAACCATGCTCATCTCCGCCATCGCAACGCCTAAAGTCTCTCCATCGGAATCACAACCCATCGACCGGAGCACTCCATGAGCGACATCGCCCTCCGCCGCGCCCTTCAACGCGTGCTTGCCACCGACGCCGGCTGGGGCCACTGGCGCTGCGCCTGCCGATCGGCATCATCTTCAGGCGCACGGCGCGCGCAGAAGTTGTTCGGCGCTTCGGCGGATACGGCCTGGAAGCTGGCACCGGCTGTTCATGGCGTCGCTGGCCTGACGCCGGGCTATCTCGATGGCGCCGCTGGCGGGCAGCGCGGAATTCTTCGGTACGCGCGCTGCTGGCCAGGCGCTGGTGGCCTGCTGCCGCGCTGGCGGTCGCGATGGCCGTGGCCAATCCTGTCGGTGCACGTCGGCCACGGCTTGTTCATGGCCAACAACGGCTACGAATACGGATCTGCTGCTCGCCGCCTCGGCCCTGCTCTTCAGCGGCGCCCGGCCGGCTGTCGTAGACGCGCGCTGGCCGCCCGCGCCGCCTGGTGTTGAACGAGCCCTCCTTGCGCTGAACGACCGGGCGGCCGCCCGGTGTTTCCGCATCCCCCTCGGCGGCGGCCCGGGGGCGCTCACAAATCAAAACGGGCTAGCTCCTCGTGAGAGCTAACCCGTTGATTTCATTGGTCGGGGCGGCGGGATTCGAACTCGCGACCCCTTGCACCCCATGCAAGTGCGCTACCAGGCTGCGCTACGCCCCGACGAACTGCGCATTATAGCGGCTGGCGGGGCGGCTCCCGGGCCACGCGTTCGACAGTCCGTGGATCAGACGACGAGCAGGCCGCGGATCGAGATCAGTTCGTCGCGCATCTGGCCGAGCGACAGCATCGGCAACGGGGCGGCGAGGGGTGCATCCCGCGGCGGCGGATCGGCGACTGTGGCCTGTGCGCCGTCGAGCAAGGCGACGCCGGCCGCTTCCGCGCTCGAGGCAGACGCTCGGACCGACGCCACCGGGCCGGAGCCCAGCCGGGCGCCGGAACCCGCGGAACCCGGGGACGCCACCGCGGGTTCGACGGCCTCCGGAACGTCGCCGTCCTCCGGGCCGTCCCCGATCGGCAACTCGTCCGGCCGCGGGCCGGACTCGGTCAGGCGGTTGCGCGCGCCGCTGATCGTGAAGCCCTGCTCGTACAGCAATTCACGGATGCGGCGGATCAGCAGCACCTCGTGGTGCTGGTAATAGCGGCGATTGCCGCGCCGCTTCATCGGCTTGAGCTGCGAGAACTCCTGTTCCCAGTAGCGCAGCACGTAAGGCTTCACGCCGCAGAGATCACTCACCTCGCCGATGGTGAAGTACCGCTTCGCGGGTATGGCGGGGAGAGTTTTCTCCATTGAAAACAACGAGATCGGAATGTAAAGCGAGACTTTACTCGAACTCGTCTGCGGCCGGGATCTCACCCTGGACGACGCCCTTGAGCTTGTGGCTGGCGTGGAAGGTCACGACGTTGCGCGCCTTGATCGGGATCGCCTCGCCGGTGCGCGGGTTGCGCCCGGGCCGCGGCGCCTTGCGGCGGATGTTGAAATTGCCGAAGCCCGACATCTTCACGTCCTGCCCCGACACCAGCGCCGCGTGGATGATGTCGAAGAACGCCTCGACCATGTCCTTGGACTCGCGCTTGTTCAGGCCGAGCCGTTCGAACAGCAGTTCGGCCAGCTCGGCCTTGGTCAGCGTCGGCGTTTCCAGCGTGGGCAGCGCGACGCGGGGCGCGGGCGCCGCCGCCTCGTCGCCGTCGTCCTCGTCCCGGTCGCGATCGGGTGCGGATGTGGGTGCGTCCATGCGATCAGCCGCGCAGCCGCACGCCGAGGCGGGCCGACAGGTTCTGCAGCACCGCGGCGACCGCCGCATCGATGCGCTCGTCGGTCAGCGCCTGCTCGTCGTCGAGCAGCTCCAGCCGCACCGCGAGGCTGCGCTCGCCGGCGCCGATGTCGGGCTGCGGCCGATCGGGGCGGTAAATGTCGAACAGCCGAGCCGAGCGCAGCAGCGGCTCGGGCGTGCCGAGGATCGCGTCGATCAGCGCGTCGTGCGTGACCGCATCGCCGGCGATCACGGCGATGTCACGCCGCACCGGCTGCTGCTTGGGCAGCGTGCGGTATTGCGGCAGTCCGGCAGCCGCCAGCGCATCCAGGTCGATCTCGAACAGCACCGGCGCACTCGGTAGCTCGTGGGCCTGGCGCCAGCGCGGATGCAGCTCGCCGACGAAGCCGACCGGCCGGCCGTCGAGCTCGATGCGCGCGCTGCGGCCCGGGTGCAGCGCCGGATGCGCGGCAGCGACGAAGCGCGGCCGTGCCGGCGCGAACAGCGCCTCGACATCGCCCTTCACGTCATAGAAGTCGACCGCGCGCACCTTGCGGCCCCACAGCAGCGGCTCGGCCGGCCCGAAGGCGAGCCCGGCCACGCGCAGCGGCTGGTCGACGCCGGCGACCGTGAACGGGCCGTCCGGCGTGGCGGCGTCGCGGCGGAACACGCGCCCGAGCTCGAACACGCGCACCTGCGTCGCGCGGCGCGCGAGGTTGTGGCGCAGCGCGCCGATCAGGCTGCCGAACAGGCTGGAGCGCATCACCGACAGGCTGCTGGCGATCGGGTTCAGCACGCGGATCGGGTCCGGGTTGCCGGCCAACTCGCGTTCGAAGCGCTCGTCGACGAAGCTGTAGTTGATGGTCTCGACATAGCCTAGCGCGGCCACGCGATGGCGCACCGCGTGCGCGCCACGTTGCGACTCGCTGCGCACCCGGGCGCGGATCGGCGCCATCGGCGGCGTGTCCGGCAGGCGCTCGTAGCCGATCACGCGGATCACTTCCTCGATCAGGTCTTCCTCGATCCGCAGGTCGAAGCGCCAGCTCGGCGGTGTGACCGCCAGCGTGCCCTCGCCTTCGACGAACGGCAGGCCGAGGCGGCGCATCACGCCGGCGCAATCGGCCGGGGTGACCGGCATGCCGATCACCTGCGCGGCGCGCGCGCAGCGCAGCACCACCGGCGGCCGCTCGGGCAGCGCGACGGTCTGGTCGTCGATCGGCCCGGCCTCGCCGCCGCAGATGTCGAGGATGAGCTGCGTGATGCGCTCGATGTGCGCGGCGGTCAGCGCCGGGTCGACGCCGCGCTCGAAGCGGTGGCCGGCGTCGGTCGAGAAGTTGAAGCGGCGCGACCGCCCGGCGACCGATTCGGGCCACCAGAACGCCGCCTCGACGTAGACGTGGCGGGTGTCGTCGGACACCGCGGTGGCATCGCCGCCCATGATGCCGGCAAGCGATTCGACGGCCTCGTCGTCGGCGATCACGCCGACCTCGGCATCGACCTCGATCGTGTTGCCATTCAGCAGCTTCAGCGTCTCGCCGGGGCGGCCCCAGCGCACGGTGAGCCCGCCATGGATCTTGTCGAGATCGAAGATGTGGCTCGGCCGGCCGTACTCGAACATCACGTAGTTCGAGATGTCGACCAGCGCGGTGACCGAGCGCTGGCCACAGCGTGCGAGCCGGTCGACCATCCAGGCGGGCGTGGCGGCGCGCGTGTCGACGTCGCGCACGATGCGGCCGGAGAAGCGGCCGCACAGGTCGGGCGCCTCGATCGAGACGCGCAGCCGATCGTCGTGGCGTGGCGGCACCGGCGGCAGCGCCGGCGTCATCAGCGGTGCGCCGGTGAGCGCGGCGACTTCGCGCGCGATGCCGTAGACGCTCAGCGCATGGCCGAGGTTGGGGGTGAGCTTGAGCGTGAACAGCGTGTCGTCGAGCGACAGCTGCTCGCGGATGTCGCGCCCGACCGGGGCGTCGTCGGCGAGGATCAAGAGGCCGCCGTGGTCGTCCGACAGCTTCAGCTCCCGTGCCGAGCACAGCATGCCCTGGCTCTCGACGCCGCGCAGCGAGCCGAGCCGGATGCGGAACGGCTCGGCGCCCTCCTCGGTCGGCGGCAGCTCGGCGCCGACCAGCGCGCACGGCACCTTGATGCCGGCGCGCACGTTCGGCGCGCCGCAGACGATCGACAGCGTCGTGCCGGTGCCGGCATCGACCTGGCAGACGTTCAGCCGGTCGGCGTTCGGGTGGCGCTCGACCGCCAGCACCTGGCCGACCACGACGCCCTTGAACGGCGGCGCGGCGGGGCGGGTCTCCTCGACCTCCATGCCGGACATCGTCAGCAGGTCGGCCAGTTCGGCGGTGGACAGGGGCGGGTTGCAGAACTCGCGCAACCACGACTCGGGAAATTGCATCGCTGTCGTCTTCCGGATTCGTTTCGGGCGGGGCCGGTGGGTCGGTGGCTCGCCGGGTCAGTGGAACTGCGACAGGAAGCGCAGGTCGCCGTCGAAAAACAGGCGCAGGTCGCTGATGCCGTAGCGCAGCATCGCCAACCGGTCGATGCCCGAGCCGAACGCGAAGCCGATGTAGCGCTCCGGATCGAGCCCCATGTTGCGCAGCACCTGCGGATGCACCTGGCCGGAGCCGGACACCTCCAGCCAGCGGCCGGTCAGCGGGCCGGACTCGAACATGATGTCGATCTCGGCGCTGGGCTCGGTGAACGGGAAGTAGCTGGGGCGAAAGCGCAGCTTCAGGTCGGTCGTCTCGAAGAAGGCCTGGACGAAATCCAGGTACATCGACTTCAGGTCCTTGAAGCTCACGTTGGCGCCGACCCACAGGCCTTCGACCTGGTGGAACATCGGCGAATGCGTCGCGTCGCTGTCGACGCGGTAGGTGCGGCCGGGCGCGATCACGCGGATGTCGGGCATCACCGCCTCGCCGGCGTGCTTCAGCGCATGCGCCCGGGCGTGGCGGATCTGCATCGGCGAGGTGTGCGGGCGCAGGTTCAGCCAGCGGCCGTCGGCATCCTTCACGTCGACGTAGAACGTGTCCTGCATCGAGCGGGCCGGGTGGTTCTCCGGGTTGTTCAGCGCGGTGAAGCTGTACCAGTCGGTCTCGATCTCCGGCCCGTCGGCAACCTCGAAACCCATCGAGCCGAAGATCGCCTCGATGCGCTCCATCGTGCGCACGATCGGGTGCACGTTGCCGGCGGCGGCGCGGCGGCCCGGCAGCGTCACGTCGAGCGCCTCGGCCTGGAGCTGGCGGTCGAGCTCGGCATCGGCCAGCGCCTGGCGGCGCGCGGCGAGTGCCGCCTCGATGCGCTGCTTGGCGGCGTTGATCAGCGCGCCGCGGGTCTTCTTCTCGTCGGCGGATGCGCGGCCCAGCGCCTTGAGCTGCTCGGTGACGAGGCCGGCCTTGCCGAGGTAGCGCGCCTTCGCGTTTTCCAGGTCCGCCGGCAGGCTGGCCGCGGCGAAATCGACCTGGGCCTGTTCTACGAGTTGATCGAGGTCGGTCATCGGTGGGTGGGACGCCCTGCTCGGGACAGGCCGTCGCGCAGGAACCGGGGCGGCGCGCACCGCCGCGTCCGGTTCGGAATCAAAAAAGGCCGCACACGAGGTCGGCCTTCGGAACTGCTCGAACCGCGCGGGAGGCTTGCGGCCACCCGCGCGGACCCGGCCTGCGCCGGGCCCCAGGGGGCGATCAGGCGAGCTGGGCCTTCACCTTTTCGACGATGCTGCCGAAGGCAGCCGGGTCGTTGACGGCGAGATCGGCGAGGACCTTGCGGTCGATGTCGATCGATGCCTTCTTCAGGCCGGCCACGAACTTGCTGTACGTGAGCCCGAGGCCACGGGTCGCCGCGTTGATACGGGCGATCCAGAGCTGGCGGAACACACGCTTGCGAGTGCGGCGGTCGCGATAGGCGTATTGCCCGGCGCGCATGACCGCTTCCTTGGCGATGCGGAAGACGTTCTTGCGGCGGCCGCGGTAACCCTTGGCCAGGGCGAGAACCTTCTTGTGACGGGCGCGGGCGGTGACACCACGTTTGACGCGAGGCATGTCAGATCTCCTTCAGAAGTCGGCAGACGGTCACAGGCCGGCGAATGGCAGCATCTGCGCCATGTGGCCCATGTTGGTCTCGTGGACGTTGACGGCGCCACGCAGGTGGCGCTTGTTCTTCGTCGACTTCTTCGTGAGGATGTGGCGCTTGAACGCCTGACCGCGCTTGACGGTGCCACCCGGGCGAACGCGGAACCGCTTGGCCGCGCTCTTCTTGGTCTTCATCTTGGGCATTGCTGCTCCTTCTATGTGTGCTGCTGCAGGCGCCGGCGAGAACTTCGCCGTCTTGCGGGCCTGCAGCCGCTTCTGCCGCCGCCCCGGTGACCAGACCGGTGCGGTGGAAACTTCGGGGCGCTCGCGCGCCCCATCCTGCATTGTCGGCGAGCCTTGGCCGGCCCTTGCCCGACCTTCGAGCGCTACTTCCGCTTGGGCGCCAGCACCATGATCATCTGGCGGCCTTCGAGCTTGGGCATGTTCTCGACCACCGCCACGTCAGCCAGTTCGTCGCGGATTCGCTCGAGCAGCCGCATGCCGATGTCCTGGTGGGTGATCTCGCGGCCGCGGTAGCGCAGCGTGACCTTGCCCTTGTCGCCGTCTTCCTCGATGAAGCGGCGCAAATTGCGCATCTTGATCAGGTAGTCGCCTTCGTCGGTGCCGGGGCGGAACTTGACTTCCTTGACTTCGATGACCTTCTGCTTCGCCTTGGCTTCGGCCGCGCGCTTTTGCTCCTGGTACTTGAACTTGCCGTAGTCCATCAGCCGGCAGACCGGCGGATCGGCCGTGGCGGCGATCTCGACCAGATCGACGTCCAACTCGCCGGCCAACCGCAACGCCTCCTGGATGCTGACGATTCCGAGCGGTTCGTTCTCGACGCCGTTGAGGCGGACTTCAGGAGCCATGATCTCCCGGTTCAGGCGGTGCTTGCGCTCCGCATTGGGAGTACGGCGGTCGGCAAAAGTAGCGATGGTTCGGATCCTTCATTCGACTCCCAGGCCGGGGAGTCCTCAATCGATCGGTTCGCCACGGAACGACGGACAAATGCCCCGGCATGGGGCATTTCGGGTCTATCGTTTCCGGGCGACGTCTTCGGCGAGCTTCGCGGAGAAGTCCGCGAGGGGCATCACGCCGAGGTCCTGGTTGCCCCGGGCCCGCACTGCAACGGCTCCGTTGGCCTTTTCCTTGTCACCGACGACGAGGATGTACGGAACCTTTTGCAGCGAATGTTCACGGATTTTATAGCTGATCTTTTCGTTGCGCAAATCGCAGTCGACCCTAACTCCTTGTTTTTGAAGCGTTTTCGCCACCTCCTGGGCGTATTCCGCTTGCGCTTCAGTGATATTCGTGACGATCACCTGCCGCGGCGCCAGCCAGGCCGGGAAAGCACCGGCATGGTGCTCGATCAGCAGCCCGATGAATCGCTCGAAACTGCCGACGATCGCGCGGTGCAGCATCACCGGGTGGGCGCGGCCGCTGCTCTCGGTCACGTACTCGGCGCCCAGGCGCTCGGCCATGTTGAAGTCGACCTGCATCGTGCCCAGCTGCCACGCGCGGCCGAGCGCGTCCTTCAGCGTGTATTCGATCTTCGGGCCGTAGAAGGCGCCGTCGCCCGGCGCGATCACGAACTCGCAATTCGAGCGCCGCAGCGCCTCCATCAGTGCCTGCTCGGCCTGGTGCCAGAGCGCGTCGGAGCCGATGCGCTTGTCGGGCCGCGTCGCGACCTTGTAGATCATCTCGCTGAAGCCGAAGTCGGCGTACACCTTCTGGAGCTGCGCGGTGTAGGCGACGCATTCGTCGAGGATCTGGTCCTCGGTGCAGAAGATGTGGCCGTCGTCCTGCGTGAAGCCGCGCACCCGCATGATCCCGTGCATCGCGCCGGTCGGCTCGTTGCGGTGGCACTGGCCGAACTCGCCGTAGCGCAGCGGCAGGTCGCGGTAGCTCTTGATGCCCTGCTTGAAGATCAGCACGTGGCCCGGGCAGTTCATCGGCTTGAGCGCGTAGTCGCGCTTCTCCGACTCCGTGGTGAACATGTTCTCGCGATAGTTCTGCCAGTGGCCCGTCTTCTCCCACAGCCCCTTGTCGAGGATCTGCGGGCCCTTGACCTCCTGGTAGCCGCAGTCCCGGTAGACCTGGCGCATGTACTGCTCGACCTGCTGCCAGACCGTCCAGCCGCGCGGGTGCCAGAACACCAGCCCCGGGGCGTGCTCGTCGAGGTGGAACAGGTCGAGCTCGCGGCCGAGCTTGCGGTGGTCGCGCTTCTCGGCTTCCTCGATGCGGCGGATGTAGTCGTCGAGCTGCTTGCGGTCGGCCCAGGCGGTGCCGTAGATGCGCTGGAGCTGCTCGTTCTTCGCGTCGCCGCGCCAGTAGGCGCCGGACACGCGCGTCAGCTTGAGGGCCTTCGTGAAGCGCGCGGCACGTGCGGCCCGCGGCACATGTCGACGTATTCCTCGTGGTAGTACAGGCCCATCGCCTGCTCGTCGGGCATGTCGTCGATCAGGCGCAGCTTGTAGTCCTCGCCGCGCGAGCGGAACACCTCGATCACCTCGGCGCGCGGCGTCATGCGCTTGATGACGTCGTAGTCCTTCTCGATCAGCTGGCGCATGCGCGCCTCGATCGCCGCCAGGTCTTCGGGCGTGAACGGCCGCTCGAACGCGATGTCGTAGTAGAAGCCCTCCTCGATCACCGGGCCGATCACCATGCGCGCCGTCGGGTAGAGCTGCTTCACCGCATGGCCCACCAGGTGCGCGCACGAGTGGCGGATGATCTCCAGCCCCTCCTCGTCCTTCGGCGTGATGATCTGCAGGCGCGCGTCGTGGTCGATGCGGTCGCTGGCGTCGACGAGCCGGCCGTCGACCTTGCCGGCGACGGTGTTCTTCGCGAGGCCGGGGCCGATCGCCGCGGCCACTTCGGCCACGGTCACCGGCCCCGGGAACTCGCGTCGGGAACCATCAGGCAGTTGGATCGAGATCATGGAAAGCTCCGTCGGGGATCTGTCGGACCGCCGGCACGGCGGCACGCAGGGATGCATTGACAACGAAAGACGAGCGGCAACGAAAAAAGCGCGGGGGTGAGCCGCGCTTTCGACGAGTCGGGACTGGGTAGATGACGCGCGGCGGCCTGCTACACCCGGTGAGTGGGGCGGCGGGTAGTTCGCGCGAACGATGCCATCGTGCTTGCCTCGGTTTTGTCGGTCGTGTCCGAAAATCGGATCGCGATTGTAGTCAATAACGGAACACTTGATTGCCGTCGATCCGCACGCGGTCGCCGACGCGCAGGTCGTTCAGCGTCGCGTAGTCGAACGTGCGCTGGCCGCCCTCGTTCAGCACGATCACGACGCGGTAGAAGTCTTGCGTGCGGGCGTTCTGCTGCTCGATCGCATTGCCGGCGAGCGCGCCGCCGATCGCGCCGACCGCCGTCGCCGCGGTGCGGCCGCCGCCACGGCCGATCTGGTTGCCGATCACCGCGCCGACGACGCCGCCGATGATCGCGCCGCCGCCGCTGGTCTGTGCGCCGGCGCGCACCAGGTCGATGCTGTTGACGTAGCCGTACTGCGATACCGGCGCCTGCGGCGCGGGCTGGCCCTGGTACGCGTGATGCTGCGGCGGCGCCACGACGCAGCCGGCCATCGAGGCGGCGCACAGCAGTGCGGCGCCCAGTTTCATCGTCGTTCTCATGCGGATCTCCTTCGGTGCCTCGATGGGCCCAAACCGTTCAACGCGGCAACCGCGTGATGGGTTGATCCTGAAATCGCGCCCGCGTGCCCGCCGACACAAAGCATTACAGCGGCAACAACGAGACATCCGCCGTGCGCTCGATGAACCAGAGCACGCCGAGCAGCATCGCCGCCAGCGATCCGCCGCGGATCACCCACGCCGGGTAGCGCGGCAGGCCGCGCACCGCGTAGAGCAGCGCGGTGGCGCCGACGACGATCATCAGCTGGCCGAGTTCGAGCCCGAGGTTGAACTGCAGCAGCGCCCACGCGAAGCGCGCCGCCGACAGGTTCAGCTCCGCCAGCACGCCGGCGAAGCCGAAGCCGTGGATCAGCCCGAACAGGAAGGTCACAACCGCCCGGCGCCCGCGGAAGATCGGCCGCAGGTTGTCGAGCGCCGCCAGCACGATCGTCACCGCGATCGCCGGCTCGATGAACGACGGCGGCAGCGACACCCACTTCAGCGCCGCCAGCGCCAGCGTGATCGAATGCGCCAGCGTGAACGCGGTGACGATGCCGACCACCGGCCACAGCGCCTGGCGCAGGCTGCCGACTGGCTGCCAGCCGGTGCCGGCAACGCCCGGTCCGCCGCCACGCCGCATCACCGACGGCAGCAGCAGGCAAAGCAGGAACAGCACATGGTCGTAGCCGCCGAGGATGTGATGGATGCCTTCGGCGAGGAACGACGCCGGCGCTTCGGTCTGCATCGGCTCCGGCGACGCGGACACGCCAGGCGACGCACCCCCTGCCCCGCGCCCGCCGCCTGCGGTGGTCGGATCGAGCACCGACGGCACGCCCGGATGCCCGTTCCATGCGATGCGCGCGATTCCGCGGTGCGTCGGGTCGACGTCGGCCAGCGCGCTGTAGCGGATCGCCGGCGGCGCCGACACCGCGCCGGCGCAGGTGCCCGACCAGGTCAGCGCCGCGTAGACACCGTCGGCGCGCCGTTCCAGCGCGCGGCCGGCGGGCCGCAGCGTGCAGCCCTCGACCTGCGCGTGCGCGCCGAGGTAGCGCTCGATCGCCGGCCAGGCGTCCTGCACCTCGCGCCAGGTCAGGCGGGCATCGCCATCGGTGTCCAGGTCGAGCGCGAGGTCCAGGTCGCGCAGCGCGACGTCGACGCGCAGCGAGGCCGCGTCGGCGGTGCCGTCGAGCTGCAGGTAGGCGTCGCTGGCCTTGTGGGCCGACGCGGGCACGGCGGCGAACCCGAGGGCGAGCGCCAGCGCGGCGGCCGCCAGCGTCGTATCGGCACGGGCGCGGCGGCGGCAGCCGTCGTGGCTGTCGACGGTGCTGGAGGGCTCCGGCGTGCGGCCGGACTTGCCCTCAAAGCAGGGCATCGATGCGTGCGTCATGGAGCGTCATCTCCTTCGTCAGCGCGGCGACTTCGCCGCGGGCGGACGCCTGTCCGCTCGCATGCGCCGCCTGGGCGTAGATCAGCAGGTCCAGCGGTTCGCGCTGGCGCCGCACGTTGTCGCGGGCGAGTTCGAGCGCGCGCGCGGCGTCACCGTCGACGCCGAGCGCGAACATCGCCAGTTCGCGCGCGTGCGTCGTGCGCGCCTCCGGCCGCCGCGCCGCCAGCACGATGCGCTCGCGCATCTCGGCCACGTCGCGCTCGGCGCCGGGCGCGCGCACGCGCTGGCCGAGGATGGCCAGCCGCAACAGCACCGCGTCGCTGCGGCCGGCGCCGCGCAGCAGCGCGAGCGCCTCGGCCGGCCGGTCGGCGGCGGCCAGGAAGTCGGCGTAGGACAGGGTCGCGTAGGCATCGTCGCCAAGCGCGCGGGCCGCCCGGTACGCGGCCTCGGCCGGTGCCGCGCGGCCGGCGCGCGCCTCGGTCTCGGCCAGCGTCGTCAGCAGCCATTGGCGCGTCGGCGGCGCGAGCTGCGGGTCGGCGATCAGCCGGCCGAGCACGCGGCGCGCGTCGTCGGGGCGGCCGCGCAGGCTGTCGTTCTCGGCGCGGCAGGCCTGGGCGTACAACGCCGCGCCGGCCGTGGCGACGCCCGCGCAGGCGCGGTCCGACGCGTCGTAGCGGCCCTGCACGCGGCGCACCGTCGCCAGCGTCAGCCAGGCTTGCGCGTCGCCGGGGCGGCGCTGAACCACGCGTTCGAGCTTGGCGGCGGAGTCGTCGAAGCGGTGCAGGTACTGCTCGGTGTTCGCCAGGGCGAGCAGCACGTCGTCGGGCACCGCGTCCGATGGCGCGCCGGCGCGCGCGCCGTCGTCCCACGCCCGCAGCACTGCGAGCGCCTGGCCGGCGAATCGCGGGTCGGCCTGCTCATGGGCCTGCGCCAGGTAGCGGCGGGCGAGCGCGACCGCGCGCACCGGGTCGCCGGGGTTCGCCGCCCAATCGCGCCGCAGGCGGCGCTCTTCGGCGCGGCCGCCGGCGGTCGCGGGCAGCGTCTCGACGACCTCGTCGGGCGATTGCGGGCGCACCGGCTCGGCGTGTGCCGGCGCGGCCAGGCCCCAGGCCATCAGCGCCGCCGCGATCGCACGCGAGGCCCGGCCGTGGACGAAAGGTTTGCGGTTCATGGGTTCTCCGGAAAGGCGGCCGGGGTCGCGCCCGCGCAGCCTTGTCGAGGCCGGGGCACGGCCATCGGCGTAACGTCTTGTTGCGATTGACGATGCGGCGGTGCGGCGGTGCGGCGGTGCGGTGGTGCGGCGGTGCGGCGGTGCGACGCCGGACTCGGTGATGCTTGCGGATACCGGTGACCAACGGTCACCGGTATCCGGGCAGTCAGACGACCGGCTCGGGCGAGGCCGTCTCCGAACGCACCGGCGAGAAGTTGGTCAGGTCGACCGGCTCCTTCGTCTCGCTGCGGTCGCCGGCCAGCGCCTTCAGGTACGCCACCAGCCCCTGCGCCGAGGCGTTGGCGCTCGACGGCACGGCATCGGTGGGTGCGAGCTGAGGCGCCGCGGCCGGCGGCTGCGGCATCGCGACGTCCGTGCCGCCGCCGCCCCCTCCGCCGCAGGCCGCGAGCAGCAGCACCGCCGAGGCCGACAGCGCCGCCGGCAGGCGGCGATAGACGACGCGGTTGAGCGTCTGATTCAGCGTCTTCATTGCGGCCTCCATCACTGTGCGCCCGGGATCGGCGTGTTCAGGTACGGGAAGCCCGGCAGCAGCGGCACCACCGCCTGGTCGACGCCGTCGTGCAGCGTGAACGCGGTGGCGCCCAGCGGCACCGCCGACGGCTTGCAGGCCGGCCCGAAGCCGAGCTTGTCGGTGTCGCCGTTGGCCACGCACAGCCCGCCCATCACCGCCACCAGCGAGATGTCGACCACGTCGTCCTTCGGCCGGCGGCCGTTCGGGTAGCCGGCGTTGTCCTTGCCGCCGGCCAGGATGTTGCCGACGATGCCGAGCCGGTTCTGCTGCGCGAACGGCACCGGCGCGATCGAGGTGTTCAGCCGCAGCATCTCGGAAGGCGTGACCTTGGCCGGCTGGTTCACGCCCTTGATGCCGGTCAGGAACGTCGTGACCAGGTCGGTGCGCGGCAGGTTGGTGGGCGCGATGCCGGGCTTGGCGAGCGCGATCTCCAGCAGCGCCGGCAGCGTCGGGTTCGTCACGTAGGCGGCGAACTGGCCGTCGTCCACCGGCTTGGAGCTGTTCCACTTGTCCTTGTCGGGCAGGCCGATCACCACCTCGTTGACCAGTGGCATGCCCAGGCGCGACACCTCCGTCCAGGCGCCACCGGCGATCGCCGTCGTCTGCAGGCCGCTCATCGGCTTGCCGTTGAGCAGGTTGCCCTGGCGCAGGCTGGCGGTGGTCCAGGTGCCGATCACCGGATCCGCGCCGCCGCCGGCGAGCAGGCAGCTCTTGTGCACCTCGAGCGCCAGCGTGGTGACGTTCTTGTCGCCGATGGTGTTGGGCGCGGCGCCGATCTTGGTCGGGTCGGTGATGAACGCCAGCGGCGCATTCACCAGGTCGAAGATCGTGCCCAGGTTGACGGCGAACGCATCCTGCCGCTGGCCGACGAACATCCGGGCGGGCTGGCTGCAGCCGGGGATCTTCACCGAGTAGATGTGCTTGGCCGCGTAGGCCGCGTAGTTCGGGATCGTCTTGGTGCCGATGTTGTCGACCGGCTTGTCGAACTGCGTCTGGTTCGGGTCCGTCGCCGAGCTCAGCAGCGTGGCCTGGCCGGTGCGGCGGTCGCCGCGTACCAGCGTCACGTTGTACGACTCGTTGACGTTGAGCGACTTGTCGTGCGGGTTCGCCACCACGCCGGCCTGGATCAGCGGGATCGCGACCTTCTTGTCGCCGATCGGCAGCGTGACGCCGTTCAGCTTGTTCTCGAAGCGGAACTGGAAGGTCAGGTCTTCCTTCGCGTCGCCGTTGTTGTCGATGTGGATCTCGTACAGCGCGTTCGGGTCGAGCGCGAAGTAGTTCGGGCCGCCGTAGGCGTCCTGCAGCGGCAGGTAGTTGGCGATCAGCGTCACATAGTCGGCGCGGCCGGTCTCGTAGCTCATGAAGGCGTACAGGTCGGTGCCGTCGACCTTCGGCTGCGTCGTGATGAACGGCGCCTCGCGGTGGCTGGATGCGGCGGCCGGCCCGGTGGCGAGCGTGGCGACGGCAGCGGCGAGCGCCGCGGCCAGCGTGGTGGTGCGGAAGGCGGAGCGCGCGGCGGCGCGGCGCTCGCGAGCGGAATCGTGTGACATGGATCGTGTTCCTTTCGGCTGTCTTCGTGGTCGGAGAGGCCGGATCCACCCTCGAGGAAATGGATGCTGCCGACCCGTGACTACGCAGTGCCGGCGCGGCTGGATGCAGCCGCGCACACGATTCCCGCCGCGCGATGGAAAACCCTTACGCCCCGACGAGCGAGGCGATCGCCTGTCCGACGTCCGCGGTGCCCGCCGTGCCGCCCATGTCCGGCGTGCGCGGGCCCTCCGCCAGCACCGTCTCGATCGCCGTCATCACGGCCGCCGCCGCGTCGGCATGGCCGAGGTGCTCCAGCATCATCGAGGCCGCCCAGATCTGCCCGATCGGGTTGGCGATGCCCTTGCCGTAGATGTCCGGCGCGGAGCCGTGCACCGGTTCGAACAGCGACGGGAAACGCCGCTCGGGATTCAGGTTGGCCGAGGGCGCGATGCCGATCGTGCCGGTGCAGGCCGGCCCGAGGTCGGACAGGATGTCGCCGAACAGGTTCGACGCCACCACCACGTCGAACCAGTCGGGGTGCTGCACGAAGTGGGCGGTGAGGATGTCGATGTGGAACTTGTCGGTGCGGATGTCCGGGTAGGCCTGGGCCATCTCGGCGAACCGCTCGTCCCAGTACGGCATCGAGATCGAGATGCCGTTCGACTTGGTCGCCGACGTCACGTGGCGCTTGGAGCGCCTGCTGGCCAGCTCGAACGCGAACTTCATGATGCGGTCGGTGCCGTGGCGCGAGAACACGCTTTCCTGCACCACCACTTCGCGTTCGGTGCCTTCGTAGATGCGCCCGCCGATGCTCGAATACTCGCCTTCGGTGTTCTCGCGCACCACGTAGAAGTCGATGTCGCCCACCGAGCGCCCGGCCAGCGGCGATGGCACGCCGGGCATCAGGCGCACCGGGCGCAGGCTGACGTACTGGTCGAACTCGCGGCGGAACTTGACCAGCATGCCCCACAGCGAGATGTGGTCGGGCACGGTGGCCGGCCAGCCGACCGCGCCGAAGAACAGCGCGGCGTGGCCGCCGATCTGCTGCTTCCAGTCGGCCGGCATCATGCTGCCGTGCTTCAGGTAGTAGTCGCAGCTCCAGTCGAAATGATCGAACTCGAACGAGATGCCGAACTTGCGCGCTGCCGCGTCGAGCACGCGCAGGCCTTCGGGCACCACTTCCTTGCCGATGCCGTCTCCGGGCACGACGGCGATGCGGTGGGTGTTTGTCATGGTTTCGTCTCCGGGTGAAGGTGCGGGGGGCGACGGATCGCAGGCGTCGGCAGCCGGGGGCAGGTGATGGGCCGGGCGCCATTCCTGATGCGATGCCGAATGCTAGTCATGAAGCACCGTTCCATGATTCACTGCATCTGACTTCATAAAGTCCTGCAGATCATCAATGGACAGCGTTTCCGACCTCGCCTTCTTTTCGCTCCTGATGAGGCACGGCACCCTGGCGGCCACAGCGCAGGAACTCGGCGTGACGCCGCCGGCCGTCAGCAAGCGCCTGCAGGGGCTGGAGCGCCGGCTCGGCGTGCGCCTGCTCAACCGGACGACACGCCGCATCAGCCTGACGCCCGAGGGCGAGGCCTACCTCACCGGCGGCGCGCGGGTGCTCGCGGACCTGGAGACGCTCGAGCGCGCGGTCTCCGGCGGCCGCGAGACACCGCGGGGCCTGCTGCGGGTCAGCGCCACGCTGGGCTTCGGGCGCACCTACATCGCCCCTTGCCTGTCACGGTTCGCCCGCAACCACCCGGAGGTCGAGCTGCAGTTGCACCTGAGCGATCGGCCGGTGAACCTGGTCGAGCAGGGATTCGACCTCGTGGTTCGCTTCGGCGAACTGCCCGACAGCCGGCTGACGGCACGCCGCATCGCGTCCAACCGGCGGGTGCTGTGCGCGTCGCCGAACTACCTGCGCGATGCCGGCGAGCCGGCCTTGCCGCGGGACCTGCCGCGGCACCGCTGCATCTTCATCCGCGAAGGCGACGAAACCTTCGGCACCTGGCACCTGCGCCACGGCACGCGTGACGAAGCCGTCAAGGTGCGCGGCGCGCTCAGCAGCAACGACGGGGAGTCGGCGCTCGGCTGGGCGCTCGACGGGCACGGCATCGTGATGCGCTCCCAATGGGCCGCCGCGCCGTTCATCCGCTCGGGGCGGCTGCGCCTGGTGCTGCCGGAATGGCATGCACCCTCGGCCGACATCTATGCGGTGTTCCTGACGGGCGGCCTGCTGTCGGCGAAGACGCGCGCCCTGGTCGATCACCTGCTCGAGTCGTTCAAGGATCGCCTCGACCCTGCCGACGACGCGAACGGGGGCTGGTAGGGCCGCAGCAGCGCCGGGCCGTTCGGCCGATCGGCCCGGCACCATCGCGATGCCGACGCCGAACGCGAACCCGCCACGTCGGGCGGACCGCCGACCGCCGGCCGGCGAAGCCGAAGCGCCGGGAGAGGAGCCTCCCTCAGGCCGCCGCGACGGCGCCGCCGTCCTTCATCGCGCGGATGCGCCGCTCGAATTCCTGCCGGAGCTGGCGCCGCTCCAGCGCCTTGGCATGGCGCCGGATCTGGTCGGGCGTCTGCGGGACGAGCGCCGGCACCGGCGTCGGCCGGCGCTCGTCGTCGACGGCCACCATCGTGAAGAAGCAGCTGTTGGCATGCCGCACCGATTGCTTGCGGATGTCCTCGGCGACCACCTTGACGCCGATCTCCATCGAGGTGCTGCCGGTGTAGTTGACGCTGGCGAGAAAAGTCACCAGCTCGCCGACGTGGATCGGCTGGCGGAACGTGACCTGGTCGACCGACAGCGTGACCACGTAGCTGCCGCTGTAGCGGCTGGCGCAGGCGTAGGCCACCTGGTCAAGCAGCTTCAGCACCGCGCCGCCGTGCACGTTGCCGGCGAAGTTCGCCATGTCCGGCGTCATCAGCAGCGTCATCGACAGTTCGTGGTTCGAGCGGTTCATGCGGCTTCCCTCGGAGTGCGTCGACACCGACGCAGGTTTCGTTCCTGTCCGCCGCCCGGCCGATCCGGCGGCGCCTACTTGCGCTGCAGCTTGGCGAACGCCGCCGCCATCGCGCCCTGCCCCGCCGGCGCGGCCTGGCGCGGGCCGGGCGCGCGCTGCGAGCGGTCGGCCGGGCGGAACGAGCCTTCGCGCTGCGACGGGCCGCGCTGCGCCGGCGCGTCCAGCTTCATCGTCAGCGCGATGCGCTTGCGCGCCAGGTCGACCTCGAGCACGCGCACCTTGACGATGTCGCCGGTCTTGACGACCTCGCGCGCGTCGGCGACGAACTTGTTCGCCATCTGGCTGACATGCACCAGCCCGTCCTGGTGCACGCCCAGGTCGACGAAGGCGCCGAACTGCGCCACGTTGCTGACCGTGCCTTCGAGCAGCATGCCGGCGCTCAGGTGCGAGATGTCCTCGACACCGTCGTTGAAGCGCGCCACCTTGAAGTCGGGCCGCGGGTCGCGCCCGGGCTTCTCCAGCTCGGCCAGGATGTCCTTGACGGTGATCGCGCCGAAGCGCTCGTCGGCGAAGGCCTCGGGCCGCAGCGCGCGGATCACGTCGCTGCGCCCCATCACCTCGGCCGCCGGCTTCGCCACCGCGCCCAGGATGCGCTCGACCACCGGATAGGTCTCCGGGTGCACGCCCGACTGGTCGAGCGGGTTGTCGCCGTTGCGGATGCGCAGGAAGCCGGCGCATTGCTCGAAGGTCTTGGGCCCGAGGCCGCCGACGTCGAGCAGCTGCTGGCGGTTGCGGAACGCGCCGTGCGAATCGCGCCAGCGCACGATGCTCGACGCGACCGACGCGCTCAGCCCCGACACGCGCGACAGCAGCGGCGCCGAGGCGGTGTTCAGGTCCACGCCGACCGAGTTCACGCAGTCCTCGATCACCGCATCCAGCCCGCGCGCCAGCTCGCCCTGGTTCACGTCGTGCTGGTACTGGCCGACGCCGATGCTCTTCGGCTCGATCTTCACCAGCTCGGCCAGCGGGTCCTGCAGCCGGCGCGCAATGCTGACGGCGCCGCGCAGGCTCACGTCCAGCTCCGGCAGTTCCTTGCTCGCATATTCGCTGGCGGAGTAGACCGATGCGCCGGCCTCGCTGACGACGACCTTCTGCACCGCTCGGTCGGGCGCCAGCGCCTTCAGCCGCTCGATCAGGTCGCGCGCCAGGCGGTCGGTCTCGCGGCTCGCGGTGCCGTTGCCGATCGCGATCAGGTCGACGCCGTGCGCCGCGCTCAGCTTGGCCAGCGTGTGCAGCGCGCCGTCCCAGTCGCGGCGCGGCTCGTGCGGGTAGACGGTGGCGGTGTCGAGTACCTTGCCGGTGGCGTCGACCACCGCCACCTTGACGCCGGTGCGGATGCCGGGGTCCAGCCCCATCACCACGCGCGGGCCGGCCGGCGCGGCCAGCAGCAGGTCGCGCAGGTTGGCGGCGAAGACCTTGATCGCGACGCGCTCGGCGTCTTCGCGCAGGCGGCCGAACAGGTCGCGCTCCAGGCTGAGCGCGAGCTTGACCTTCCATGCCCAGGCGATGGTCTTGCGGATCAGGTCGTCGGCCGGGCGGCCGCGGTGGCTCCAGCCCAGGTGCACCGCGATGCGCCCCTCGGCCAGCGTCACCACGGCCCGGCCGGCGACCGGCGGTTCGCCCTCGGGCTCGGGCGCCAGCAGCTTGGCCTCGACGATCTCCAGCGCGCGGGCGCGGAACACCGCCAGCGCGCGGTGCGAGGGCACGTTGCGGATCGGTTCGGCGTAGTCGAAGTAGTCGCGGAACTTGGCGACGTCGGGGTGGTTCGCGTCCTTGCCCTCGGCGATGCGCGACTGCAGCGCGCCCTCGTCCCACAGCCACGCGCGCAGCAGGCCGACCAGCGCCGCGTCTTCGGCCCAGCGCTCGGCGAGGATGTCGCGCACGCCGTCGAGCACCGCCGGCACGTCGGCAAAGCCGGCATCGGCATTGACGAAGGCGGCGGCCTCGGCGGCCGGGTCGAGCGAGGGGTCGGCGAACAGCCGGTCGGCCAGCGGCTCGATGCCGGCCTCGCGGGCAATCATCGCCTTGGTGCGGCGCTTCGGCTTGTACGGCAGGTACAGGTCTTCCAGTTCCTGTTTCGTGGGCGCGGCCTCGATCGCGGCGCGCAGCTCGGGCGTCAGCTTGCCCTGCGAGGCGATGCTGTCGAGCACCGCGGCGCGGCGCTCCTCGAGTTCGCGCAGGTAGGACAGGCGGGCCTCGAGTTCACGCAACTGGATGTCGTCGAGCCCGTCGGTGGCTTCCTTGCGGTAGCGGGCGATGAAGGGCACGGTGGCCCCGCCGTCGAGCAGCGCCACGGCGGCGCTCACCTGCGCGACACGAACCTTCAGTTCGGCGGCGATCTGGGTCTGAATCTTGTCCACGTCGGGCAGCCCGCTGGGGCTCGAAAATCGAGGCGCGCGAGTGTGCCATAGCGATCCGGTGCGCCCGCCGGTCGCCCTGCGGCGGGGGGCGGTTCGGGGCCGATCGGCGGCCGAGCGGCGGCCGATGGGCGGCCGATGGGCGGCGTGAGCCGGCCGGTTCCGGCCGGAAGGGCGTCACGGTTACGCGGGTTCCTGCCGGCCTGGCGCGGCGGGGCCATCGCGTCCGGCGACTCCGGTGCCGCCGGCCGCCCCGCCTGCCGCGCGCAGGTGCGCCAGCGCGCCGAGCCCGGCGGCCATCCCGGTCGCGAAGCAGGCGGTCAGCAGGTAGCCGCCGGTCGGCGCTTCCCAGTCGAGCATTTCGCCGGCGACGTGCACGCCGGGCCAGGCGCGCAGCATCAGCCGCTCGTCCACGGCATCCAGCCGCACGCCGCCGGCGCTGCTGATCGCTTCGTCGATCGGGCGTGGCCAGGCCAGTTCCAGCGGCAGCGCCTTCAGCCCGGCGGCGAGCCGCGCGGGGTCGGCCAGCGCGTCGCGCGGCAGCAGCTCGTGCAGCAGCGCGAGCTTGGCGCCGTGCAGGCCCAGGCGCGATTTCAGGTGCGTGGCCAGCGAGCGCGGCCCGCGCGGCCGCGCCACCTCGGCGAACACCGCGTCGGCGCTGCGGTCGGGCAGCAGGTCGAGTTCGGCGACAGCGCTGCCGCGCGCGGCGATCGTGTCGCGCAGCAGCGCCGACGCGGCGTAGACGAGGCTGCCCTCGATGCCGCTCTCGGTGATCACGCACTCGCCGCGCTGCTCGAAGCGCCGCCCGTCCGGCGCCTCGCAGCGCAGCGCCACCGTCTTCAGCGGCGCGCCGGCGTGGCGGCTGCGCAGGTGGTCGGACCAGCCGCCGGCGCGGTCGAAGCCGCAGTTCGACGGCTGCAGCGGCGCCACCGCGACGCCGCGCGCCGCCAGCCACGGCAGCCACGCACCATCGGAGCCGAGGCGCGCCCAGCTCGCGCCGCCGAGGGCCAGCACCACCGCGTCGGCGGCGACCTGCACAGCGCCGGTGGGGGTGGCGAAGCGGAGTCGCAGCGCGTCGGCGCTTGCTCCGCCGGCACCTGTGCCTCCGCCCTCGTCCTCGCCCAAGCCCTCGCCCGCGCCCCGGCCACCGAATGCGCCGACGACGTCGGCGTCGCCTCCGCCGTTGCCGCCCATCCACCGGTGCCGCATGTGCAGCCGCACGCCGCGCTGGCGCAGCCGGTGCAGCCAGGCGCGCAGCAGCGGCGCCGCCTTCATGTCGGTCGGAAACACGCGGTTCGAGCTGCCGACGAAGGTGTCGATGCCGAGCCCGGCCGCGAACGCCCGCACCTCGGCCGGGCCGAATCGCCGCAGCAGCGGTTCGAGCCAGCCGCGCGCGACACCGAAGCGTTCGACGAAGCGGTCGAACGGCTCGCCGTGCGTCAGGTTCAGGCCGCCGCGCCCGGCCAGCAGCAGCTTGCGGCCGACCGACGGCATCGCGTCGTAGATGTCGACCTCGATGGCTTCGGCACCCGTGCCGTCGGCCTGCGACACGATCGCGTCGGCCGCCATCAGCCCAGCCGGGCCGGCGCCGACGATCGCGATGCGGCGGCAGGGAATGTTGGGGTCGGCGATCATCGGAAGGGGTGATCCGTGGGGGTGACTCGGGCGGCCGGCGATGGTACCGACCGCAACTGCCGCGGCCGGCGCGTGTGGCGCTGCACGCGCCGACCGGACTGTGTCGCGCGGCCTGGGTCGCGCGGCCCGAGTCGCTGGGCTCGCGTTGCCGGGCTCACGCTGTCAGGCCCGGATGCTCCTGTCGCGTCGCCGGGCCCTCGTTGTCAGATCGGCAGCGCCGGAACGACCTACGCCGGTCCACGACCAGCGCCGCGCCAGCTCGCATCCCAAGGAGGTCCCGATGTCACCCACCCTGCCCCGCCCGGCCCGCATCGCGGATCGCGCGATCGCCACCGCCACGGCCGCGGCGTTCGCCGCCGGATTCGCGGCCAGCCCGCCGGCTCGGGCCGGTGCCGCCTGCAGCGCGCGCAGCGGGCCGACGGCGACCCCGGTCATCGAGCTCTATACGTCCGAGGGTTGCAGTTCATGCCCACCGGCCGACCGCTGGCTGTCCGCGCGGGTGCCGGGCGACGCCCCGTCCGTCTCGCCGGCCGGCACCTCGCCGGTCGGCACCTCGCCCGCCGGCACCGCGGCGGCGACTTCGAATCCGACATCGGCGCCAGCGCCGGCCGCAGCGACCTCCGACCCGCCCCCCGTCGCGCTCGCTTTCCACGTCGACTACTGGGATTCGCTTGGCTGGAAGGACCGCTTCGCGAGCCCGGCCTACACGCAGCGCCAGGCGCAACAGCGCGCGGTCAACGGCGCGCGCTTCAGCTACACGCCGCAGGTGGCGGTCGACGGCGTCGACCGGCCGGACTGGCCGTCGCTCGCGCGCTCGCCGCTGGCGCGCCGCGCGGCATCGACGGTGGAACTGCGGCTGGAACCCGACGGCGACGCGGTGCGCGCCACGGTGCGCACGCTGCCCGGCGCGCCGCCGCGCCTGGCCGCCTACTGGGCGCTGACCGAGGATGGCC